>JBKHEJ010000008.1:0-30791 GCA_046540855.1 Nitriliruptoraceae bacterium | reverse complement strand
GGAGACCGCGTCCGGGATGAAGCCCTCCTCGTACTCCTCCGGCTCACGCATGTCGACGAGCGTCGCACCCTGGTCGATCAGCTCCTGGACACCCTCGAGGGAGTTGGTCAGGAAGCCCTCCGGAAGGGTCGACAGGAAGCCGTCCACGGCCTCCACGAGCTGCGGCTCGAAGCCGGGGTCACCGAAGTCCTCGGGCTCGACCGGGTCGGTGGAGAAGGGCTCACCAGCAGCCTCCCAGCCAGCCGAACCCGGCCCCCAGCCACGGACGTTCTCGTAGCCCATCAGGCGCAGGGTCGAGTAGGACATCCCGGCCCGCCAACCGCTGGCGCAGTAGACGATGACCGGACGGTCGGTCGGGATGAGGTTGGTGTTGGCGGCCAGCTCACGGATCGGGATGTTGATCGCGCCTTCGATGTGACCGGCCTCGTAGTCCGACGCCTCACGGACGTCGATGAGCACGGTGTTCTCGACCTGCAGCGCCTCCTTCAGCGCCTCGACATCACCGACGGTCCCCCAGCCGTCCGGCAGGGTGGCGACGTGGTCATCGACCGCAGCAGCGAGGTCGAACTCGGCTTCCGGCTCCTCCTCGGCCGGCTCCTCCTCCGCAGGTTCCTCGTCCTCCTCCACCTCGAGGTCGAGTGCCAGAGGCGCGTCGTCCTCCGCTTCGGGCTCCGCTTCCTCCTCGCCCCCACAGGCGGCGAGGAGGAGGAGCAAGGCGAGCAGGGTCGCGATCAGCGACCGGGTACGGGTCCTTCGCATGGTGGTCCTCTCCTGTGTGGTGCACGTGGGCCGGCTGCCTGCCGATCCCTGACGATTGGGTGCGGCGCTCGGTCAGGGTTCGACCGGAGCGGTCGTGCAGCGGTGCGGTCGATCGGCGGTGCGGTCGATCGGTGGTGGGGCGGGGGTGAGCATGCGTCCCCGATCAGCCTTGGTCGGTCTCCTGGGCGGCTCGACTCCGCGCCTCCTCGAGCCGCTGCTGGGCCGCACGCGCCTCGGCCTCGGCAGCCTCGACCTCGGCGACCCACTTGCTGTGCTCGATCCTCGCGTCCATGGTCGGGACGTAGCCGGTGTGCATCGAGGTCAGCGCCTTGTAGACCACGGTGAAGTAGATGTGCCCGATGAGCAGCAGCACGAGCCCGAGCATGGACACGTTGTGGACCAGCATCGTCCAGGACAGCAGGGTGTCGGACATGGTCCCCGCGGAGATCCAGGCGAACACCCCGGAGAACACGACGCTCGCACCGAGGATGATGACCGCGGCGTGGTGCAGCTTCTGACCCGCGTTCAGCCGCCCCTGCGGCGGCATGTCGGCCGCGTTGCCGAGGAAGTACTGCCCCATGTGGGCGAGCCAGCGCAGGTCGTCCTTGTCGTAGGTGAAGGACTCCTTGATGAGCTCCTTCATGCCCTCGCGGTCGAAGAGGAAGTACAGGATCGGCACGGCCATGAACCCGACCGCGGCGACACGGTGCAGGATGCGCGAGTAGCCGCCCGCGGCCAGGAAGGACAGCGGCTCGAAGATGAGCGGCAACCCGGTCAGGAACAGCGCGACGAAGGTGACCGCCACGAGCAGGTGGATGTAGCGCTGCGCCGGGCGGTAGCGCAGGATGCGCTCGCCGTCCTCGGTGATGACCGGCTGCTTGAAGGTGGTCTCGCTCACGGGGTCACCTCGTCGTCGTTGCCCTCAGCGCCGGCGCCGGCGCCGGCCTCCTCGAGCTCCCGCATCTCGTTCATGTGGTTGCGCCGGGCGATCACCGCGGCCACCCCGGCCCCCAGGATCGAGACCCCGATGGCGCCGAGCCCGATCGGCTGGGCGAAGTCCTGCCAGGCCTCGGTGACGCGCGGGATGTCCGGATCACGTGGCAGCCCGAGCTCCTCCGGGTCGTCGGGCAGCACGAGCAGCACGCCCAGACCGCCCGCCTGGCTCTCGCCGTAGACCTGCGCGTTGGGGTACTTGGCCCGCATGGTGGTCGCGCGCGCGTGGGCTTCGGCTGCGATCTCCGCCCGCTCGCCGAACATCAACGCGTCGCTCGGGCAGGTGGTGACGCACCACGGGGTCCCGCCCGCCCGGACCACGTCCCGGCAGCCGTCGCACTTCGTGGCCACCCCGTTCGCCATCTTCGGCACGCTGAAGGGGCAGGCCGAGACGCAGTACGTGCAGCCGCTGCAGGCCGAGGCGTTCACCCGGGTCAGCCCGTCCTCCTGGAACAGGGCACCGGTCGGGCAGACGTTGACGCAGGCCGCGTCGGCGCAGTGCAGGCAGCGCTGGTTGCTGACGCCTCCGACCAGATCGGGGAAGGTCCCGGAGACCCGGTGTCCGATGTCGATGTAGCTGACCCCCTCGGGCAGCTCGTTGCCGGTCTTGCACGCGACCGTGCAGCCCTCGCAGGCGATGCACGCGGTCAGATCGAGCAGGAACGCGGAACTCATCTCAGGCCTCCGATGCGATGCGGACGTAGTTCACGCGCAGGCCCGCACCACCGCAGATGGGGTCGAGGTTGTAGGTGGTCTGGAGCGCGGCGTCGCTGGCCCCCACCCCACCCGCACGGTTCAGCTCCGGGTTCTGGTGGCCCCAACCGTGCGCCATGAAGACGGCTTCGGGGTGGATCCGCTCGGTCACCTTGACCTTGATCGGCCCGCTGGTCGCGCCGTCCTGGTTCTCGAGCATGACCCGGGCGCCGTCGGCGACCCCGAGGGAGGCCGCTTCCTCGGCGTTCAGCCACAGCTCGTTCTCTGGGGTCACCTCGTTGAGGACCGGGGTGTTCTGGGTCCGGGCGAAGGTGTGGGTCGGCTGCCGGCCGTACAGCAGGCGGTAGTACCCGTCCGGGGGCTCGTCCACCGGCTCGTACTCCGGGAGCGGGTCCAGGCCGGCGTTGGCCAGCGTCTGCGACCACAGCTCGATCTTGCCCGACGCGGTGGTGAAGGGGCTGGAGTCCTCGAAGTCCTCCAGGTACTTGCGACCCTCCTGGATCAGCACCCCACCGTTCGCCCGGATGTCGGCGAGGCTCGAGCCGACCGAGCGCAGTCGGGTCTCGAGGTACTCCTCGATGTCCTCCCACCGGAAGAAGTCCTCCAGGCCGATCCTGGTACCCAGCTCCTTGGCGATCCACCAGCCCGGCTTGCAGTCGTAGGGCGGGTCCACCGCGGGTTCACGCAGGTGGATGTAGGGGGTGTCGGTCGCCATCGTGTACAGGTCCTCGTACCGCTCGAGGATGGTGGCTTCGGGCAGGACGACGTCGGCCCAGGCGATGTGGTCCATCGGCAGCACGTCGATCGCGACGAACAGCTCCAGGTTGCGCAACGCCTCCTTCGTGCGCTCCGGGTTGGGCAGCGAGTGCAACAGGTTCGTCCCGTAGCAGATCAGGGCCTCGATGGGGTACGGGTCACCGCTGATCATCGGCTCCATGAGTTCCTGGATCGCCGTCGGTCCCGCCAGGAAGGTCTCCTGCGCCCCATCAGCCCGGGTCTTGCCCGTCGGTCCCTCCGGCAGCGGTGCTGGCTCGTCCTCTCCCCCGCCCTCGGGGGGCTCCGCGGCGCAGCCACCGGCGCTCCCTGCGACCAGGTACGGCGGGTGGGGCACATCACCGATGTAGGGCGAGCGGTTGAAGAAGATGCCGCCCTCGCGTCCGTAGGCACCGAGCAGGGCGTTGACGAGGTAGACCGCGCGCATGCGCTGGGTGTCGTTGCCATACCAGGTCACGTGCCGGCCCGGCATGATCGCCGCGCGTGGCGCGTGGGCTGCGAGCGCCCGGATGCTGTCGCGGATCTGGTCGGCGCTCAGGTCGGTGATCTCCGCCGCCCACTCCGGGGTCTTGTCGGCCACATGCTCCCGCAGCTGCTCGAACCCGGTCGCCCACCGATCGAGGTACTCGGCGTCGTACAGGTCCTCGTCGATGAGCACGTGCAGCCACGCCAGCAGCAGCGCGGTGTCGGTGCCCGGCTTGATCGGCAGCCAGCGGTCGGACTTGGTCGCGACGACCGAGTAGCGGGGGTCCACGACGATGACGGTGCCCGCCCGGCCATGGACCTTGGCGAAGTCCTGCATGACGGTGTTGCGGGCGTCCTCCCCGATGTGGCTGCCGATGAGAGCGATGGCCTCGAGGTGGTCCCAGTCCAGAGGCTCCCGGCCGCCCACAGGGAACCCGAAGGTCAGCAGCGAGGCCTCGTCACGCGGCGAGATGCACAGCGAGGTGGCAGGGTTCCCGGCGTTGGGGCTGCCCCAGGCCTGGGCGAGGTGCTCGATCCACCACTTGTCACCGGCGGTGTGGCCGAAGAAGGCCACGGACTCCTGGCCGGAGCGTTCCTTGATCTCCTCCAGCTTCTGCGCGATGAGGTCCAGCGCGAAGTCCCACTCGACCTCGCGGAAGCGACCCTCCCCACGCTCCCCGGTGCGGACCATGGGCGAGCGCAACCGGTCCGGGTCCTGCGAGAAGGACACCGCGCCCTGGCCGCGGGCGCACAGCATCCCCCGGCTCTTCGGGTCCCTCGGGTTGCCGTCGACCTTGTGCACCACCCCGTCGACGCTCTGCACGATCATCCCGCAGCTCCACGGACACATGTCACAGACGCTGTAGGTGACCTTGATCTCGCCCTGGCGGTACCAGGCGTCCTCGCGGATCCCCGCGGCGAACGCGGGGGCACCACGCATGCCGTTCGTACCGACCGCACCCGCCACGCCGGCGGCGACGCCGGATTTGAGCAGGGTGCGGCGGGTGATCTCGAGCGGGACCTTGGGCATCGGGAACCTCGCTGGTGCCTCGAACGTGGCGGGCCATGCAGCCGCCGACGGTGCGCGGGGCCGGTCGGCGACGGTCGAGCAGGTGCGCCACCGGTCACAGGGGATGGTCGTCGCCGGCGCTCGCCGGTCCTAGGGCAGTGGTACCCCGCGCACAGTGACCTCAGGACCCCCAAGGTCACACGCAGACAGGGCCCTTCGACCGGGCCGACCCGACCCTTCGGCGCGCGTAGGGTCGGATGGTGGCCAGGGACCGCAGCCTGCAGCCGTGGGCGCACCCGTCGGTAGGCTCACCCCGACGACCATCCGCGTGACGGAAGCCCCTCCGATGACGACCTTCGCCGCCCTCGGGATCGGGCTCGCCACCCGCGTCGCCGGGGGCGAGAGGATCCTGGATACCTGGTACCCCCTCGCCGTCACCGGCGGTGACGCCGGCGAGGCCGTCGCCCTCGCGGCCGCCCTGGGGCACCGCACGGGCACCGCCACCTACCCGCTCAGCCGGGACGCGCTGCGCCACGCCGAGCTGTCCGCGGACCACCTCGTCGCCCGGGCCGTGGCGGCGGTCACCTCCGACGCGGCGCTGCGACCAGCGCCGACGCGGACCGAACGGGTGGCGGTCGCCACCTTCGTGGAGGACCTCGCCGCGGCGCCGGTGGACGCCCACGACGTCTACCTGCGCCTGCACCTGCTCTCCAACCGGCAGCTGCGCCCCCACGGAGCCAACCTCGCTGGCGCCTTCGGGCTGCTCAGCAACGTGGTCTGGACCGACGAGGGCCCCTGCGAGGTGGAGACCTTCGACGCGCTCCAGCTCGAGCATGCCCGCAGCGGTCATCGGCTCCGGGTCACCTCGGTGGACAAGTTCCCCCGCATGACCGACTACGTGGTGCCCTCCGGGGTGCGGATCGCCGACGCCGACCGGGTCCGGCTCGGCGCCCACCTCTCCCCCGGTACCACGGTGATGCACGAGGGGTTCGTGAACTTCAACGCCGGCACGCTCGGCGCCTCGATGGTGGAGGGACGCATCTCCGCCGGCGTGGTCGTCGGGGATGGCTCCGACATCGGCGGCGGCGCATCGATCATGGGCACCCTGTCGGGGGGCGGCACCGAGGTGATCGCGATCGGCGAGGGCTGCCTCATCGGCGCCAACGCCGGGATCGGCATCTCGCTCGGGGACCGCTGCGTGGTCGAGGCCGGGCTGTACGTCACCGCCGGCACCAAGGTGACCCGCCCCGACGGGGCGGTCGTCAAGGCCCGCGAGCTCTCCGGCGTCTCCGACCTGCTGTTGCGGCGCGACTCGGTCTCAGGCGCGGTGACGGTCCTGCCCCGCGCCGGCACCCACGCGGAGTGGGGCGGGCTCAACACCGAGCTCCACGCCCACAACTGAGCCGATCGGAGCGAGGATGACCGCGACGGCCTCAGGTGGCCGGGGCGAGCCGCCGCTCACCGGCGTCCGAAACGACCTCGTCGCACGGCTGCTCGAGCACCTTGCCCTGGTGTGCGTCACCGGTGAGGAGGGGCCGATCGCGGATGCGGTCGAGGCCCGCTACCGCCACCTCGGTGAACCGGTGGCGCGGGTCGGGCACAGCCTCGTGGTGGGCGCCCCGTGTGAGGCCGACGGGGAGGCCGCGGGCCGCCCGCTGGTGCTGCTCGTCGGCCACCTCGACGTCGTGCCACCCACCGATGCCGACCGCGACCCCCACCTGGCCGAGATCGCTGACGGAGAGGTCGTGGTGGGCCGCGGAGCCTCGGACATGAAGGGCGGCAACGTCGTGGCGATGCGGCTGTTCGAGGACCTCGGCCTGCGTGGGCGCAGCCCCTACCACCTGGTGCTCGTGCTCTACGCCGGCGAGGAAGGCCCCGCCGAGGGCAACGAGCTCGAGGAGGTCCTCGCGCGCATCCCGTGGCTGACCGAGGCTGCCCTCGCCATCGTCCTGGAGCCGACCGACGGCCGGGTCGAGCTCGGCTGCCTCGGTGGCCTGCACGCGCAGGTCGCCTTCGTCGGCGCGCAGGCCCACTCCGCACGCCCGTGGCAGGGACGCAACGCCCTCACGATGGCTGGCGCCTTCCTCGCCGAGCTCGAGGACGACCACGTCCGTGAGGTCGAGGTGGACGGCCTCGCCTACCGAGACGTGTGGTCGGCGACCCAGGGCTGGACCGCAGGTCTCGGACCGGAGCCGGATCCCGCCGCCGCCCGCGCACGCAACGTCATCCCGGGCCGGTTCACGATCAACCTCAACCTGCGCTTCGCGCCCTCCCGGACCCTGGAAGAGGCGGAGGACGAGCTACGCGCGCGCGTCGGCTCCCGCGCCGAGGTGACGGTCATCGACCGCTCCCCACCCGCGCCGCCGCACCGGGCCACCCCGATCGTCGACGCCTTCGTGACGCGCGTGGGCGCACCGGTCGGTGGCAAGCAGGCCTGGACCGACGTCGCCCGCTTCGCCCGCCACGGCGTCCCGGCGGTCAACTACGGCCCGGGGTTGACCGCGCAAGCCCACCAGCGCGCGGAGCACGTTCCGGTCGCCGCGCTCGTCGCGGCGGACCGCCGACTGCGGCGCTTCCTCGACCCGCACCACTGACTTCGCGCCGGTGCCTGCCGGCTCGTGCCGATCAGGAGGCTCCCGTGCCCATGGACGTGCGGATCGTCCCGCTCGCCGACGCCGCGCCCGACGAGGCCGTGGTCGTGATCGACGTGCTGCGCGCGTTCACGGTGGAGGCGTGGCTCTACGCCCGCGGTATCACCCGGTTGATCGCCGTGCAGGAGCCGGAGGACGCGGTGCGCCTGCGCGACGAGCGCCTGCCCGGGGCACTGCTGGCCGGGGAGCAGGGCGGGCGCCCGCTGCCGGGCTTCGACCTCGGGAACTCCCCGACCGAGATCGCCGACCACCCGTCACTACAGGGGGCGACCGTGCTGCATCGTACCTCCGCGGGAACGCAGGGGCTGGTGAGGACGATCGGCAGCGGGACCGTCCTCGCAGCCTCGTTCGTGACCGCTGGGGCGACGGCACGGCTGCTGCGGTCGCTCGCCCCCTCCCGCGTCACCTTCGTCATCACCGGCGCTTCGCTGGGCCGCGACGGGGACGAGGACCTGGCCGCAGCCGAACTCATCGCCGCGCGCGCTCGGGGGGAGGACCCGGACGTCGCGGGACTGCTGTCCCGGGTCCCGAGGTCCGATGCCGGCCGGCTCTTCGCCCCCGGCGGTCCGGACTGGGCGCCGCCGTCCGATCTGGTCCACTGCACGGCGGTCGACCGGTTCGACCGGGTGCTGGTCGCCACCCCAGCGGAGGGGCTGAGGACGGCGGTGCCGGCCGTCGAGGTCCAGCTCGCCGGGTGAGGCTACGCCGAGGGGCCCGCTGGAGGACGCCGCAGTGTCCACCGCTGTTCACCGCTCGTTCAGGTTCCCTGGGTATACCTACCCCCTGGTAGACCTGACCATCCTCAGCCAACGCATCGGAGCAGCGGTGGTGCAGCACAGCGAGAGTTCCACGCGGGCCTCCATCGACGCGCCCGCGGTCACCCCCGAGGTAGCCAGCCGACCGCCGGCGACGACCGCCTCCGAGGCCTCGTCACCATCCCCCGGTGCGGCCACCGAGCACGTCTTCAGCCTCAAGGACGTCGCGGTGCACTACGGCGACTTCGTGGCGCTCAGCGACGTGTCCATGGACATCCCCAAGCAGCAGATCACGGCGCTGATCGGGCCGAGCGGGTGCGGCAAGTCGACCCTGCTGAGATCCCTGAACCGGATGAACGACCTCGTGCCGACCGCCCGCATCGAGGGAGAGGTCATCTACCACGGGGAGAACATCTACGCCCCCGACATCGACGCCGTCGAGGTGCGACGGCGCATCGGCATGGTGTTCCAGAAGCCGAACCCCTTCCCCAAGTCGGTCTACGACAACGTCGCCTTCGGGCCCCGCCTCAACGGCGTCCGCAAGGGCCTCGACGACATCGTCGAGGAGGCGCTGCGGGACGCGGCCCTCTGGGACGAGGTGAAGGACAAGCTCAGCGCGAGCGGCCTGGCGCTCTCCGGCGGGCAGCAGCAGCGTTTGTGCATCGCCCGCGCCCTGGCCACCAAGCCGGACGTGATCCTGATGGACGAGCCGTGCTCGGCGCTCGACCCCATCGCGACGCTCAAGATCGAGGACCTCATGCGCGAGCTGCGCGCGAGCTACTCGATCGTGATCGTGACCCACAACATGCAGCAGGCCGCCCGGGTGTCGGACCGGACCGCCTTCTTCACCGTCGACGTCGATGACCAGGTCGGGATGCGGACGGGCCGGCTCGTGGAGTACGACGAGACGGAGACCATCTTCACCGCCTCCAACGACGAGCGCACCGAGGCCTACATCACCGGCCGCTTCGGCTGATCAGCGTCCCACGAGGAACCGCAACCACCGTGGGCCCGAGCATCCGCTCGGGCCCACCGTCGTGCGACGCGCTTCAGGCGTCCTAGGGCTCAACGACCATCGAGCTGGCTACGGCGGCCGATCAAGCGCGCGGCCACGGTGAACAGCAGGACCAGCAGCATGAGCGTCAGGGCCCCAGCCCACGCGCGCTCGATCGCCGGTTGGAACGCACCACGTGCGTCGTCCAGGATCTGCAGGGGGAGCGCCGTCTGGGGCCGACCGGTGAGCTCGAGGACGAGCGTGCGGCCACCGAGCGCGGTCAGCAGCAACGGCGCCGTCTCGCCCGCGCCTCGTGCGACCGCCAGCATGGAGCTGGTGATCAGGCCGGGCCCTGCCGCGGGGAGCACCACGCGCGTGACGACCTGCCTGCGGCGCGCCCCTAGACCGTAGGCCGCGTTGCGGAGGTCGTCGGGCACCAGCCGCAGGACCTCCTCACTGGAGCGCACGACGATGGGCAGCATCAACACCGCCAGCGAGGCCGCGCCCGGCAGGGTCCCGAAGAACAGGTCCGCGTCGATGACCAGGGCCGAGAAGATGAACAACCCCACGAAGATCGAGGGCACGCCGGTCATGACGTCGGTGAAGAAGCGGATGGGAGCGACGAGCTTCGACTCCTTGTACTCCACCAGGAAGACCGCAGCGGCGATACCCAGGGGAACCGACATCACGACCGCGAGGCTGACCATGTAGATCGTGCCGAACACCATCGGCCCGTACCCACCTCCCTCCTCGTTCGGGTTGCCCGGCGGAGGCTGGGTCAGGAACTCCCACCCGAAGGCGCCGATGCCCTGGTAGGTGGTCGCGGACAGGATGAAGACCAGCGGGATGAGCGCGAAGGCCACGGTCCCCATCAGTGCCGCCTTGACCAGGCGGTCCTTGCGCTCGCGCTGGATCGAGTTCTCGGAGCGGTCGCGCAGGCTGCGCGGCTGGTCCGTGGAGGGCCGTTCCGTCGTCGAGGTCATATCGAGGCGTCTCCGGTGATGTTGCCGAACCGACTCACGACCAGCCGGGAGAGGACGTTGACGATCAGGGTCAGGACGAACAGCGCCACACCGAGCGCGACCAGGGCGCGGATGTACTCCGGCGAGGCTTCCTTGAAGGCCGCCGCGATCTGGGCCGCGACCGTCTGCGAGGTGTTGAAGGGCTCGAAGAGCAGCCGTGAGTTGGCGCCGAGGACGAGCAGCACCGCGATCGTCTCACCGAGCGCGCGCCCGAGACCGAGCATCGAGCCGCCGACGATCCCGGCACGGCTGCGGTGGATCACCACGTGGCGCATGACCTCCCATCGTGTCGCCCCCAGACCGAAGGCGGCGTGACGCTCATCGATCGGCACCTGCGCGAAGACCTCCCGGGTCACCGCGCTGATGATCGGCAGGATCATGATCGCGAGGACGAGGGCGCCGAGGGAGAGGTTGTTGACCCGCACGGTCCCGCCGAGGAAGGGTAGGAACGCGAGGTTGTCGTTGATCGCGTTCCAGACCGGGAGCATCACCCCCGCCAGGACCTTCGCTCCGACCAGGCCGTAGACCACGGACGGTACCGCCGCGAGCAGGTCGACCATGTAGGTCAGCGGCTTGCGGATGCGTCGAGGGGCGAGCTCGGTGAGATACAGCGCGATCCCGATCGCCATCGGCACGGCGATGATCATCGCCATGATGGAGACGTAGACCGTGCCCGCGAGGAACTCCAGAGCCCCGTACTCCCCGGTGATGGTGCCATCACGGGCGTTGCCCGGTGCCCACTCCGTCCCGAGGAAGAAGCCGGCGATCCCCTCCTTCTCGAACACCGGCAGGGCGTCGCGTGTCGTCGCGATGATCATCCAGGCGAGGATCACCAGGACGAGCAGGCCGCAGCCGGCGACGAAGGCACGGAACATCGGGTCCGAGAGCCGTGCCCGGCGCGAGGCCCGCAGCCCGCGACCAGGATCTGGTCGGCGGGTGGCTGGCGCGTCGGTCGTTGGTGCCGTCACCGTGGTTCCTTCCGACGGTCGGTTCCGTCGTTCACAGGCGTTCGATGCATCCGTCCGAGCCGGGAACGCCGGTCACGGTGGTCCGGCAGCTGCCGGACCACCGTGACCGGTGTAGCGAGGGGAGGGCTATACCTCAGCCTTCCTCGTTGATCTGCTCGACCTTCTCGAGGGCTGCCGACTCACCACCGGAGCCGAGGGGCGCGTACCCGAGGTCCGCGGCGAAGTCATCGCCCTCGGTCAGCGCCCAGGTCAGGTAGTCCTTGAGCGCGTCGGCGTCACCCTGCTCCATACCGCAGGTGTAGGCCAGGACCCAGGTCGCACCGGCGATCGGGTAGCCCTCGCCGCCCACGCCGAGGATGTTGAAGCGCAGGTCGTCGGGCAGGTCGATGCCATCGGAGGCCGCACCGACGGTCTCGGTGCTGGGCACGATCGCGTTGCCATCGGCGTTGATCACGCTCGCGAAGGGCAGACCGGCCGCCACCGCGAACTCCAGGGAGAGGTAGCCGATGCCGCCGGGCTGCGCGGCGACGGCCGCCTGGACACCGTCGTTCTGCTCACCGGCGACGACGCCATCGAACCACGGGACCTCGTCACCGGCGCCGTACTCCTCGGCCCAGTCCTCGTCCTCATCCTGCAGCCAGGTGGTGAAGATGGAGGTGGTCCCGGAGCCATCGGCACGCACGGTCGGGACGAGCTCGACGTCCGGAAGCTCGAGGTCGGGGTTCAGCTCGGCGATCGCCGGGTCGTTGATGTTGGTGATCTCGCCGCTGAAGATGTCGGCGATGGTCGCGGAGTCGAGCACGAGCTCCTCGTCGGCGAGCTCCTCGATGTTGTAGGCGACGACGACGCCACCGAACACGGTGGGGATGTGGAGCACGTCACCGCAGCCACGGGCGTCGATCGCGTCCTCGATCTCCTCGTCGCTCATGAACGCGTCGGTCCCGGCGAAGTCGGTCTGCTGGTCGATGAACCGCTCACGGCCGCCGCCGGAGCCGATCGCCTCGTACTGGATCGCGACGCCAGGCTCGACGTTCTCGGTGTACTCGCCGATCCAGGTCTGGTAGACGGGGTCCGGGAAGGACGCGCCGGCACCGAGCAGGTCCGCGGAGAGCTCGCCGCCCTCGGCATCGTCCTCAGCCTCGGCGTCCTCGGACTCGGTGTCCTCCTCAGCCTCGGTGTCCTCCTCGGCCTCGGTTTCCTCCTCGTCGTCGGTGTCCTCGTCTTCGGTGTCCTCCTCCGCCGTCTCGTCGTCTGGCGAGGTGTCTTCGATGTCGCCGTTGCCGCAGGCGGCAGCGGTGAGGGCGAGAGCAGCGACAAGCGCCGCAGCCCGTCGGGTGGGGATACGCATGGTGGTGCAGCTCCTGTGTTCGCAGCTCCGATGGGAGCAGAGAGAAGTGGGTGGAACGGGAGGAACGCTACGGAGCATTGGTAGCCACGAGGCCGGTCGTAGGTGAACCACAGATGAACGCTTGCCGACGTCTGTTCATCCCTCGGGGCGCCGTGCCCTGACTCGCGGCCAGGTCCGCCTCTGGTCAGGATCGCAGGACCCTTGACACCGCGACGGGCCGACCGTCTCGCTCAGAGCTACGGGGACGCGATCGGCCCCGCCCCGCCCATCGGGGCAGAGCGCAGGTACCAGGAATGCAGAAGGTGCGACCCAGAACGGATCGCACCTCTGCCTCACCTGTGGTCTGAAGCGTACCCCCGAGCGGATTTGAACCGCCGTTACCGCCTTGAGAGGGCGGCGTCCTAGGCCGCTAGACGACGGGGGCTCGTAGGACACCCGACCGCGGACGGTCGGGCTGCGCGGAGCCTACACGCACCTGGCTCCGCGGTCGAACCGCGGGTCACCGCGGTCCGGCCAGCTCGGGGGGAAGGACTCGAACCCTCAATAACTGGACCAGAACCAGTCGTGTTACCGATTACACCACCCCCGATCGGTGGTCACGCGCCCTGCTGCACGCGCGGGTGCGGAGGGTACGCAGCCGGGTGCGGCTTGGCAAAGGCGGGTCATGCTCCGGGCGGTCGCCGCCGTCGCCTCGCGCTCGGGCGCTCAGCTCCCGCCGCGGGCCTCGCGTGCGACGGGGATGGCCGCCTCGATCCGCTCCAGCGACCGGGTCCGACCCAGCAGCGCGAGCGACTCGAACAGCGGCGGGCTGACCGAGGAGCCGGTCACCGCCACCCGGATCGGCTGGGCGACCTTGCTGAAACCGACACCCAACTGCTCCGGCAGGGCGCGCAGGGCCACCTCGATCGCGTCGGTGTTCCAGGCGGTGGTGGCGAGCACCTCGTGGGCTGCCTCGAGCGCCTCGACGGCCCCGGCCTTGGTGAACACCTTCGCGACCGACGCCTCGTCGAGCTCGACCGTCGGTGCGAGGAAGGCCGGCGCGTAGGTCCAGACCTCGTCGAGGCGCTGCATGCGCTCCTGGATCAGGGGCACCAGCCCCGTGATGATCGCGAGCTGCTCGGAGCTGACCGGGGGGTGCAGCAGGTGCTCCTCCCGGACCGTCCCGTCGAGCTGGGGCAGCAGCCGCAGGGCGAGCTCCATCGGCTCGAGCTCGCGGATCCGCTCGCCGTTGAAGGCGGTGAGCTTGTCCACGTCGAAGGCGGCCGGCGAGCGGCCGACCCGGGCGAGGTCGAACTCGGCGACGAGCTCCTCGTCGCTGAGGCGCTCGCGGCCGTCACCCGGGGACCAGCCGAGCAGCGCGAGGTAGTTGCGCAGGGTCTCCGGCAGGAAACCCTGGCGCCGGAACTCCTGGATCGACACCGACCCGTGCCGCTTCGAGAGCTTCTTGCGGTCCATGCCGACCACCATCGGCAGGTGGGCGAAGGCCTGCACCGGACCGAAACCCGGTGCCCGCGCGGGCAGCTCCACCTCGGCGAGCGCGTCGTCGAGGAGCCCGTCGGCGAGCAGCAGCTCGTGCAGCAGGACCTGGCGCGGGGTGACCGAGAGCAGATCCTCGCCGCGGCAGACGAGGTCGATGCCCATCGCTAGATCGTCGACGGAGTTGGCGAGCGGGTAGGTGGCGGTGCCGTCGGAGCGCTGGATGACCGGGTCGGAGATGGTCGACCAGGCGAAGCGGACCTCGCCGCGCACGAGGTCCTCGACGACCACCTCGCCGTCGAGGGGGGTGCGCAGGCGCAGGCTCGCCGGCCGCCCCTCCGCGGCGTAGCGCTCCAGCTCCTCACGGGTGTGCTCGAACGCCTCGGCCTTGACCACCGGGGGGCCCTCGCCCGCGCCGGTGCGGTGCGCCTCACGCCAGGCCTCGAGCTCCTCGGCGGTGCGGTGGTCGCGGTAGGCGTGCCCGGCCTCCTCCAGTCGCCGCGCCACCGCGGCGTAGAGCGCGTGCCGCTCCGACTGCCGGTACGGGCCGAACTCCCCGCGCGAGGACAGCGTGCCGTCCTGGGTCAGCACCGGGCCCTCGTCCCAGTCCAGCCCCACCCACTCCAGCGCCTCGATCATCGAGCGCATGGAGGCCTCGGTGGCGCGGGTCGCGTCGGTGTCCTCGATGCGGAACACGAAGCTGCCGCCGTGATGGCGGGCGTGCAGCCAGTTGTACAGCGCCGCACGGACGCTGCCGACGTGCAGCCAGCCGGAGGGCGCGGGGCAGAACCGCGTACGGGGGCTCGGTGGGGTGGTCACGGTGCTCCTCGAGGAGGGGGACGCGTGCAGCCTACGGCCGCCGCGACCGGCCGGGCGTCCCGCGCCGGGGCGACCCGGCAGGGGTCAGAGGATGGCGGCGGGTCGGTAGCGGGCCGCCTCGGGGTCGGCGGCCACGAGGTCGGCCACGGTGGCCACGAAGGCATCGACCTGGTCCACCGCCCGGCCCGTGAAGGTCAGGGGGTCAGCCACCAACGCCTCGAGGTCGGCACGGCTGAGCGGCAGGCGGTCGTCGGCGGCGAGCCGGTCCAGCAGGTCGTTGTCGGACCGGCCCTGCTCACGCAGCTCGAGCGCCACGGCCACGGCGTGCTCCTTGATCGCCTCGTGCGCGGTCTCCCGGCCGACCCCGGCCCGGACCGCGGCGACGAGCACCTTCGTGGTCGCCAGGAACGGCAGGGTGCGGGCGAGCTCCTGCTCGATGACCGCCGGGTAGGCGCCGAGCTCGGCGAGCACGGTGAGGAAGGTCTCGAGCTGGCCGTCCAGCGCCAGGAAGGCGTCGGGCAGCGCGACCCGACGCACCACCGAGCAGGACACGTCGCCCTCGTTCCACTGGTCGCCCGCCAGGCCGCTCACCATCGCGAGGTGGCCGCCCAGCACGTGCCTCAGCCCGACGATGCGCTCTGAGGAGCGCGCGTTCATCTTGTGCGGCATCGCGGAGGAGCCGACCTGGCCGGGCTGGAACCCCTCGGTCACCAGCTCCGCCCCGGCCATGAGCCGGAGCGTCGTCGCGAAGCTGGAGGGGGCGGCGGCGACCTGGACCAGCGCCGCGACGACGTCGAGGTCCAGCGAGCGCGGGTAGACCTGCCCGACGCTGCCGAGCCGGGCGGGGAAGCCGAGGTGGTCGGCGGTGCGGGCCTCGAGCTCCTCGACGGCCGCCGCGCTGCCGAGCAGGTCGAGCAGATCCTGCTGGGTCCCCACCGGTCCCTTCAGCCCCCGCAGGGGGTAGCGGGCGAGCAGGTCGTCGAGCCGGTGCAGGGCCTGGAGGAGCTCCTCACCGGCGGAGGCGAAGCGTTTGCCGAGGGTGGTGGCCTGGGCCGGGACGTTGTGCGACCGCCCCGTCACGACCAGCGCGCGGTACTCGCTGGCCCGCTCGGCGAGCCGTGCGAGCGCCGCGAGCACCCGTCGTCGCACCAGCAGGAGCGAGCGGCGGATCTGGAGCTGCTCGACGTTCTCGGTCAGGTCCCGGGAGGTCATGCCCTTGTGGATGTGCTCGTGGCCGGCCAGGGCGCAGAACTCCTCGATGCGAGCCTTGACGTCGTGCCGGGTGACGCGCTCCCGGGCGGCGATCGCCGCCAGGTCGACGTCGTCAGCGACCCGCTCGTAGGCCTCCACGACCCCGTCCGGAACCTCGACACCGAGGTCGCGCTGGGCCCTCAGCACCGCGATCCACAGCTGCCGCTCCAGACGGACCTTGCCGGCCGGCTCCCACAGCGCGACCATGTCGTCGCTGGCGTACCGTGCCGCGAGGACGTTCGGCAGGTCGGCCACCTCGGCTCCTCGGCTCGGCGGGTCCACGTGCAGCGCGGACGGTAGCCGGCGACGTGAAGTTCCCCCATCACCCCCGAGGGAGGGTCACGCATGACGCCAACGGCTCCCGACCGCACCCGGGATGGGTTCGCGCTCGTCGGCTGGGTGGTGCTCGCGCTCGCGGCCGGCGGGGTCGGATCGGTGCTGCAGGGCGGCGACGTCGCCGGGCGCTACCTCGCCCTGGAGCGGCCCGGCTGGGCACCGCCGAGCTGGGCGTTCGGGGTCGTGTGGCCGGTGCTCTACGTGCTGATCGGGGTGGCAGCCTGGCGGGTCTGGCGGCGGGCGCGGGACGGGCGGGCCGCACTGGTGCCGCTCGGGCTGTGGGGTCTGCAGTTGGTGCTGAACGCGGTGTGGCCGTGGGTGTTCTTCGGCCAGGAGGCCTTCACGGCCGCCATCGGGATCATCGTCGTCCTCGACGCGGTCGTGCTCGCGACCCTGGTGGCGATGGCGCGTGTGGACCGGGTGGCGGCCTGGCTGCTCGCGCCCTACCTCGCCTGGCTCGGCTACGCCACGGCGCTCAACATCGCCGTCGCGCAGGCGAACTGACGCCTCAGCCCTGCCCGTTGGTCGGCGGGCTCGGGGCGTTGCGGTCGACCACCGGGTTCTCGAGCACCCCGATGCCGTCGATCTCGACCCGGACGCGCTGCCCGGGCTCGATCGGCCCGACGCCGGCGGGGGTCCCGGTCAGGATCACGTCACCGGGCAGCAGGGTCATGATCTGCGACACCCGGCTGACGAGGTCCGCGACCCCCTGGATGAGGTCGGCGGTCGTGCCGTCCTGGCGCAGCTCCTCGTCGACGAAGGTGCGGATCGTCAGGTCCGCGAGGTCCAGCCCGACCGCGATGGCCGGCCCCAGCGGGCAGAAGGAGTCGAAGCCCTTCGCCCCGAACCACTGCGGCTCGCTGCGCTGGAGGTCCCGGGCGGAGACGTCGTTGGCGATCGTGGCGCCGAACACGCCCGCCAGGGCCTGCTCGGGGGTGACCCGCTGCAGCAGGGCGCCGAGCACGACCGCGAGCTCCCCCTCGTGGTGCACCTCCGAGGCGAGGTCGGTGGGTAGCCGGATCGGCTCCCCAGGACCGATCACGCTGGAGGAGGGCTTGAGGAACAGCAGCGGCTCGGTGGGGGTCTCACCGCCCATCTCCGCGGCGTGGTCGGCGTAGTTGCGACCCGCCGCGACGATCTTGGAGGGGAGCACCGGTGCGAGCAGCCGGCACCCCTCGAGCGGGACGCGCTCCCCCGTCGCCGCGTGCGCGGCGAAGGGGTGGGGGTCGATGAGCGCCACCTCGGCGCCATCGACCAGGCCGTAGCGCGGTGCGCCCTCGTGGACGAACCGGACGAACCGCCGCACCGCGGCGCTCACGCCCCCTCCCCCTCCGGCCAGTCGACGCGCAGGATCGCGTGGGTGTAGGCGTCGGAGAGCGCGAGCCAGGAGGCCTCGACCACGTTGGGGTGGACGCCGACGGTGTCCCAGGACCGCACCCCGTCGGTGGAGCGCACCAGCACGCGCGTGATCGCGTCCGTGCCGGAGGAGGCCTCCAGGATGCGCACCTTGTAGTCGGACAGGCTGATGCGGTCCAGCTGCGGCCAGGTGCCGTTCACGGCGTTGCGGAAGGCGCGGTCGAGCGCGTCGACCGGGCCGTTGCCCTCCCCGGCCCCGAGCTTGCGGTCACCGGCGACCTCGACAGCCAGGATGGCCTCAGCCGGGCCACCTGCGGAGGTCTCCGACCCGTCACCACCGGCGACGTTGACGCGGTAGTGCTGGGAGTGGAACGGCTCGGCGGCCGAAGGCAGCAGCCCGGTCAGCCGGCGCAGCAGCAGCTCGAAGGAGGCGTCGGCGGCCTCGTAGCTCCAGCCGAGCGCCTCGCGCCGCTTGACCTCCTCCAGCACGAGCTTCGCGTCGGCGTCGCTGACCTCGAGCCCCAGCTCGGCGGCCTTGAGCTTGATGTTGGAGCGCCCCGCGAGCTCGGAGACCACGAGCCGCTGGCCGTTGCCGACCTCGCCCGGGTCGATGTGGTTGTACATGTCCGGCGCCTTGGCGAGCGCCGAGGCGTGGATGCCGGCCTTGTGCGCGAAGGCCGTGTGGCCCACGTAGGGCTGGACCGACGGCGTCGACTGGTTGCACAGCTCCGCGATGGTGTGGCTGACCTCGGTCAGGCGTTCCATCTGGTCGGGCCGCACCAGCGGCACCTTCCGCTTCAGCTGCAGATCCGCCATGATCGTGAACAGGTTCGCGTTGCCGCACCGCTCCCCCAGCCCGTTCGCGGTGCCCTGGACGTGCACCGCCCCGGCCTCGATGCCGAGCAGGGAGTTCGCGACCGCGCAGCCGCCGTCGTCGTGGAAGTGCAGCCCGACGTCGCTCGAGAGCTCACCGACGAGCCCGTGCACGATCTCGGTCACGTCCCAGGGCATCGCGCCGCCGTTGGTGTCGCACAGCACGACGCACTCCGCGCCGGCCTCCGCCGCGGTCAGGACGACCTCGCGGGCGTAGGCGCGGTCACGGGCGTAGCCGTCGAAGAAGTGCTCGGCGTCGAAGAACACCCGCTTGCCGAGGCTCGTCAGGTAGCGGATCGAGTCCGCCACCATGGCGAGGTTCTCCGCGCGCGGGACCCCGAGCGCCTCGTCGACGTGGTAGCCCCAGGACTTGCCCACGAGGCAGATGACCTCGGTGCGCGCGTCCACCAGGCCCTTGAGGAGCGGGTCCTCCTCGGCGCTGAAGCGGGCGCCGCGGGTCATCCCGAAGGCGACCAGGGTGGCGTGGTCGAGGGTGAGCTCACCCTCGGCGGCGCGCGCGAAGAACTCCGTGTCCTTCGGGTTCGCGCCCGGCCAGCCCCCCTCGATGTAGGCCACGCCGAGCTGGTCCATGCGGCGGGCGACCCGGAGCTTGTCCTCGACCGACAGGCTCACGCCCTCGCGCTGGGTGCCGTCGCGCAGCGTCGTGTCGTACAGGTCCAGCCCGGCTCGGGCCTCAGGCAGCGGCGCGTCGCCACCGGTAACGGTGCTCACGGGTCGTCCTCTTCCTCGACATCACGGGTGGGAAGGTGAGCCGGGGAACGCGAGGGCCGGGCACGTCGGGCTGCCGGGCCGCTCCCGCAGCCCGGCGCACCGGCTACGGGAGCGGACCGATGATGATGATGGCACGACGGCGCGCCGCGAGATCGACCTCGCGTGCGGCGCCCGTGTCGGTCATCGTCCCTCTCCTGTGTCCGCGCGGCACGCTACCGCCTCTCTCGGTGCGGTGTCGAGCCATCGACACCGTCCGCTGCCTCGCTCGTCTCACTCGTCCTCGAGGCGGAAGCCGACCTGGATCGTGACCTGGGTGTGCTGGGGCTCGCCGTCCTGGATCCAGCCGCGGATCTCCTTGACCTCGAACCAGTCGAGGTTGCGCACGCTCTCGCCGGCCTTCAGGATCGCGCGCCGGATCGCGTCGTCGACGCCGTCGCGGCTCGAGCCGACCAGCTCGACCTTCTTGTAGACGTTGGACACCGTCCCTCTCCTCGTGCTCGTCTGCGGACCCGCGACGCTACTGCCCACCTGCGGCGGGTGCCGTCCTCCGACCCGACCAGCCGGTCAGAACTCCATGGTCGTCCAGGGCGCGCGGTCCACCGCAACGAGCCGGTCCAGCGCCGCCGCGGCCCCCGGGGTGCGCTCCTCGAGCCAGCGCGCCGCGAGGAAGGTCGTCGCGCGCACCCCGCCGTGCACGATGCCCGGCAGGCAGGCGACGGGCAGGACGAGGTCGGCCTCCGCCGAGGTGGGCTCGCAGCTCGCGCCCTGCTCGTCGACCTCCAGCCGCCACCGACCCTGGGCGTAGCCGAGCGGGTCGAGAACCTCGAGCACCGCCTGCCCACGGGCGGGGTAGGTGCGGGCGGTCAGGACCCTCGGCACATCGAGGATGCGCAGGTACAGCGGCGGGCTCTCCGCGAGGCGCAGGGCGTGCTGGTCGGTGACCAGGTAGGGCAGCGCGTCGTCGACCGGGCGGAAGGGCGCGTCGACGGTGGTGGTCAGATCCACGTCCGTGACGTGCTGCCACAGCGCCGCCTCGGCCTCGGCGTCGGTGGCGATCAGCTCCAGCAACCTCACGGACCCGGCGGGCAGCAGCCCGTCGTAGGACTCCTTGACCCGGTAGCTCGCGTAGCCACGTCCGGGGACCTCCACGAGCCGGCGGGCCGAGGCGCCCCCGCGCCAGCCGGGGATGTCGCGCAGGATGCCGAGGTCCCACATGCCCGCCTGCTTGGCGACGCTCGCGCCGCGCCTCGCGCGCACCGCCGCGTGCAGCTGCGGCCACGCCTCACGCGCGGCCTCGGGGGTGGTGGCCTGCACGAGCCGGACGTCCACCGGGTCCCGGAAGCCCAGCCGGGAGCGGTCGATGCGGTAACTGACGCCGGGCGCGGCCACGCCGAAGCCGAACCGCCCGTAGATCGGTGCCTCTGAGGCGTACAACCCCGCCAGCGGCTCCCCGTGCTCGACCGCCTCCTCGAGGCAGGCCAGCATCAGGTCCCGCATCACCCCGCGGCGTCGCATCGTCTGCGCCACACCGACCGCGGTGACGCCGGCGAAGGGCAGGTGGGCGCCACCGGGCACGGAGATCTCCGTCTCGATCACCCCGAGGTTGCCGGCCACCAGGTCAGCGGTCCGCACCCACCAGGCCCGGTAGCCGCTGCCGCCGAGCGCCTCGACCCAGGGCAGGACGTCCTCGTCCTCCTCGCTCTCGTGGAAGTGGCGGTTGACCGCCCGTGCGTAGGCGACGAGGTCATCCTCGGCTACCCGCGTCGGGCGCAGCATCTCGGGGGACATGGCGGGGCCTTCGGGTCGTTCCGGGGCCGGCGCGGACCACGCCGCCAGCCGGTGGATCGCCGCGTGGCGGCCGGCTAGGACGAGCCGGTCGCGCGTGCGAGCTCAGAACATGTAGTCGTGCCAGGGCGCCACGTCCACCTCGAGCAGACGGTCGAGCCGCGCGGCGGCCCCGGGTCGGGCCTGTCGGACCAGTCCGGCGGCGCGCAGCTGGGTGGTCCGCTGCCCGCCGAGCAGCACCGCGGCGACGTCACGGACGTCGAGGTGGAGGTCGACCGCACGGTCGGTGGGGGCCAGGTGGCACCGGCCGGCCTCGCCGCGCAGCAGCCAGCGGCCCTGGTTGGCCGCGACGAGCGCGTCGGTGACCTCGAGCACGAGCTCATCGTCGGCGGCGGCCGCCCGGGCCGACAGCGCGGCCGGCAGGTCCAGCACCCGCACCTGCAGGGCCCAGTCGTGACGGACCCGCGTGCGGCCCGTGTCGGCCACCAGCGCGAGCACCGGATCGTCCACCGGCCGCCGCCCGGCGACGGTGGTCACGGCCAGGTCGACGTCGGTGACGACGCGCCAGAGCGCGGCGGTGGCCTCGGGGTCCAGGGCATGCAGCTCCTGGACCGCGACGGTGCCGGTCGGCGCACCGTCGGTCCAGGCGGGCTGCAGCCGGAAGACGGCGTAGCCCCGCCCCGCGAGCAGCGCGTGCTGGCGGGGGCCCTGTCCGGCCGGTGGCTGCTCCTCGGCGCGCAGGAGCCGCTCCCAGGAGCCCGCGGTACGGGTCAGCAGGCCGGGTCGGTCGGCTCGGGCCTGCTCCCGGATCGGCGGGAAGGCCCGGCGCGCCTCCTCGCGGCTCACCAGCCGGACCTCGCGCCAGGGACCGTCGCGGCGGAGCCCGGCGTGCCGGCGGTCGATGCGGACCTCGACGCTCGGGACCGCCGGCGCGAAGCCGAACCGGTCGTAGATCGCCGTCTCGGTCGCCCACAGCGCGGCGAGGGGCTCCCCACGCTCGCGGGCGTCGGCCACGATCCGCTCGAGCAGGCCGCGCAGCAGGCCCCGACGGCGGTGGTCGGTGCGGACCGAGACCAGGCTCACGCCCGCGCAGGGGACGTCGCCGCCACCGGGCATCGCCATCGCCAGGGTGAAGGCCGAGGCGGTCCCGACGAGCTCCCCGGCGAGATCCGCGACGTGGCTGCGGGCCACCTCGACGTTGGCGCTGGCGGCGGCGAGATCGGCCTCGTCGGGCACGCCGCCGAGCGCCGCGCGGAAGGCGGTCACGAACGCGGGCACCTCGCCGTCGCGGAGCCCGCGCAGGGTCGGGACCGGCCCGGGGCCGCTCACGGGTCCAGGTGCCGGCGCAGGAACGCACCGGCCTCCGCGACCGTGTCGCGCGACTCCGGGAGCCCGGGGAAGGCGGGGAACACGTGCCACAGCCCGGGGAACACCCCGACGGAGGCGTCCACACCGGCCGAGCGTGCCCGTGCCACGAAGCGGCGCGCGTCGTCGAGCAGGATGTCGTCCCCACCGACGTGGAGCAGCGTGGGCGGGAACCCGGCCAGCGGCGCGTACAGCGGTGAGACCTCCGGGTCCTCGAGCGGGGTCTCGCCCGCGTAGGCGAGCGCCGCGGGGAGCAGCAGGGGCGCGGGCAGCCACGGATCCGCGCCGGCACGGTCCCGGATCGAGTCGCCGGTCGCTGCGAGATCCAGCCACGGCGACCAGCCGAGGTAGCAGGCCGGGTGCGGCACCCCCTCGGCCAGCAGCCGGACGAGCAGCGCCGCGGCGAGCCCACCACCGGCGGAGTCCCCGCTGATCCCGACCCGCCAGGGGTGCACGCCGGCGACGTCGAGCAGCCACCGCCAGGTCGCCTCGGCATCCTCCAGCGCGGCGGGGAAGGGGTGCTCGGGCGCGAGCCGGTAGTCGGGAAGCACCACCGCCGCGCGGGCGGTGCGGGCGATGCTCGCCGCGATCGTCCGGTGGGTCCGCGGGGACCCGAGGGCGTAGGCCCCGCCGTGCAGGTGCACCACGACGCGCTCCACCTGCGCGAGCCACTCCCGCGGATCGGCGATCGAGGCGAGCGGGGGGCGCAGATCGGCGGGCAGGACCACGAGCCCCGGCACCGCAGCACCGGTCAGGGGCACCACCTCGATGTCCCGCCCGACCGGGAGGCGGCCGAGGACGGACTCCATGGTGGCGCGCATGCGCAGCGCGTAGGCCTCGAGCTCGCTGCGTGGCGCGTCGGCGTCGGGGAGCCCACCCGCCCCGAGCTCACGCATCGCCCGGAGCGCGAGCACGAACCCGGCGCGGACCACGCGGGCTCTCAGCGACGAAGCCGGGCGCGTCGCGGTCATCGCGGACCCGTGGCGAGCGCCGCGGCGGACCCGGTGAGCGCCGGACTCATACCTCGGCGACCAGCGCCGCGAGGCGGTCACCGACGTCCGAGGTCGAGGTCCGCACCCCGTCCGGACCCTGGCCCTGCCGCTGCTCGAGCAGGCGAGCCACCGCCCGGTCGACGCGGCGGGCCGCCCCCTCCTCGCCGAGGAAGTCGAGCAGCAGCCCGAGGCTCATCACCGCCGCCACCGGGTCGGCCCGGCCCTGCCCGGCGATGTCGGGCGCGGAGCCGTGCACCGGCTCGAACATCGAGGGGGCGCGCCGGGTCGGGTCGAGGTTGCCGGAGGCGGCCAGCCCGATCCCTCCCTGCACCGCGGCGCCGAGGTCGGTGATGATGTCGCCGAAGAGGTTCTCGGTGACCACCACGTCGAACCGTGCCGGGTCCTGCACGAGGTACAGGCACGCGGCGTCGACGTGGGTGTAGTCCCGCTCGACGTCGGGGAACTCCGCCTCGCCCACCTCCTCGAAGGTGCGCATCCACAGATCGCCGGCGTGCACGAGCACGTTGGTCTTGTGCACGAGCGTGCAGTGGCCGCGCCGGCGACGGGCCTGCTCGAGGGCGAACCGCACCGCCCGCTCCACCCCGTGGCGGGTGTTGAGGCTCTCCTGGGTCGCCACCTCGTGGGGTGTGCCGCGGTAGAGGGTGCCGCCCGCCCCGGCGTAGACCGACTCGGTGTTCTCGCGGATCACGAGCAGGTCGCACTGTCCGGGTGTCAGGCCCGCGACCGGGGAGGTCACGCCCGGGTAGAGCTTGACCGGCCGCAGGTTGATGTACTGGTCGAAGGCGAACCTCAGCTTCAGCAGCAGGCCGACCTCGATGACCCCGGGCGGGACGTCGGGGGTGCCGACCGCGCCGAGGTAGATGGCATCGAAGGTGCGCAGCTCCTCGAGCGTCGCGTCGGAGAGCACCTCACCGGTGGCGAGGTAGCGGCGGCCGCCGAGGTCGTAGGGCACCCGCTCGGTGCTGAAGCCCTCGAGCTCCTCCAGGGCATCGAGCACCTTGGCGCCCTCCGCGAGCACCTCCGGCCCGATGCCGTCGCCACCGAGCAGCGCGATGCGGTGGGTGGACACGATCGTTCCTCTCGTGACGTGGCGGCGACGCGCCGCAGGGTAGACGCGCGGACGAACACCCCCGGGCCCGCAGGCACGCGCGGCACGCGTCCCGGCGCGGCGACGTTGCGTGGGGATCTCCCCCGGCAGCACCACCGGGGGTGCTAGCGTCGGTCGAGACCTGCTAGACGACCTAGACGACCGCGACGGAGGGGACGTCCCGTGAGCAGCACACCCAACCCGCCGCCACCCGGCGGCTCCGGCGGTCCACCGCCGTCCGGCCCCCCTCCCGGCGGCCCCCCACCTCCCGGCGGCCCCCCACCTCCCGGCGGCCCACCTGCGGGCGGCCAACCCCCCGGCGGCTTCCCACCCGCCTCAGGTCCACCCCCCGGCGGTTTCCCACCCGCGGGAGGTCCGCCCCAGGGGCAGCAGCCGTACTCGATCGGTGAGGCGTTCACCTACGGCTGGCAGAAGTTCCAGCAGAACCTCGGGCCGATCCTGCTCGGCCTGATCGCCTACCTCGTCGTGGCCGGGATCGTCACCTTCGTCTGGTCGCTGATCGCCGGGGCGCTCTTCGCCCCCGCGAACGACCCGGAGGCGATGCTCACCGGCGAGGGGATGGGACGCTCGCTCTTCGGCGGACTGCTCTACGTGGGTGTCACGAGCATCGTCGGGTTCCTCGCGTTCGTGATCGTCCAGGCGGCCGTGGTGCGCGCAGCCCTCGCGCTCACGCGCGGTGAACAGATCGAGCTGAAGACCCTCTTCGCCTTCGACAACCTGCCCCAGCTGCTCATCGGCGCGCTGGTCGTCGGCATCCTGACCGGGGTCGGGAGCATCCTCTGCTACATCCCGGGGCTGATCGTCGCGTTCTTCGCGCAGTTCTACGTGCACTTCCTGATCGACCAGAACCTGAGCGGGATCGACGCGATCAAGGCGAGCTTCTCCTTCGTCAACAGCAACCTCGGCACCCTGATCGGCTTCTACCTCGCCTCCGTGGTGGCCTACATCGTGGGTGCGCTGCTGTGCGGCATCGGCCTGCTGGTCGCGCTGCCGGTGGTGTTCATCGCCCAGGCCTACACCTACCAGCGGCTGCGGGGGGTGCCGGTCGCGCCCTGAGGGGTCGACGCTCCACCCGTCGGGGACCGCCACGTGGCGGTCCCCGATCCTCGTTCGCGCCGGGGCCACGGACACCCTCGACGGCCACGCCGACCGCCGTGGGCTCAGGGCGCCCAGGACGTGAAGGGCTCGACCGGCAGGTTGCGCAGCACGCCGTAGGCGAGCCACGCCAGCCCGACCGTCCACCACAGCCAGCGCGGGATAGCGGGCAGGGGCCACCGCCCGCGCCCCCGGCTGACCCACGCGAGCCAGGACCACGCCGTGAGCACCACCAGGACCGGCAGGAACGCGTTCAGCCGCACCGCGGCGCGCAGGTCCCCAGACGCGAGCGCGTGGGCGCTGCGGGTCCCCCCGCACAGCGGGCACCACACCCCGAACAGCGTCCGGGACGGGCAGGACGGGAACAGCTCCGGGTAGCGCGGGTAGACGAGCCCCACGAGCGCGACCGAGGCGGCGGCCACCCCGGCAGCGATCAGCGGCTCGGTCAGGGACCCGCCCGGCTGCGCTCCACCGGGTGAGCCGATCGCTCCCTCGCTGTCGGCCATAGCGGTCCTCCTGGCTGCGGCGAGGCTACGCCCGGTAGCGTCGGCTGTCATGGACGCGATCGATCCCGCCCATCGCGCCGAGCTGCGCGCGGCACTGCTCGCTGTGGCCCCGTGGCTCGGCGATGATGAGCTCGGCCCGCGCACGGTGGACGCGGGCCCGTGCGAGAGGTGCCAGGACGCGCCCCGGGTGCTCGCGACCTGCGGTCCGGGTGGCGGAGCGCTGTGCCCGACCTGTGCCGCTCAGCTGGGGCTGGCAGCCTGGTGCGACGGCCACGCCGAGGAGGGCCGAGCGGCCCTGGCCTGGGCGGCGGCCCTGCCCGATCGGTGGCGCGATCTGGTCGTGCTGTGGTGGGTCGCCACCGGCGAGGTCCGGGCCGATGTCACCTCGCTGCCGGACCCGGCCGGCCTGCCACCGACCGTCAGCGCCGCGCTCCCACCTTCAGCTCGCTGAGCCAGGCGCGGACCCCGACCGCGCCTTCGAACCGCAGCGCGACCAGCCCCGCCGCCCGCGCAGCGGCGACGTTCTCCTCGCGGTCGTCGACGAACGCCACCTCACCGGCGGGCAGCGCGAGCCGGTCCAGCAGCCGCGCGTAGAACGCGGGGTCGGGCTTGCGGACACCGAGGTGGTGGGAGGCAAGCACCTGATCGAGGTGGCCGGCGAGCAGGCCGGTCTCGAGCTCCTCGATCCACACCGGGTAGTTCGAGGCGCCCACCCGGTGCACCTGCCCGGCCAGCCCGACGAGGAGCTCGCGCATCCCCGGCAGCCAGCGCAGCCCGGCCCGCCGGACCCGGTGGAAGGCGACCGGATCGAGCTCCAGGCCGACCGCGCGGTGGCCGGCCCAGTACTCCTCCTCGGTGACCTCCCCGCGCTCGAAGGCCGGGTAGAGCTCCGGGTCGCGGCGGGCCCGAAGCTCCGTCAGCGGCCGCTCGCCCAGGGCCGCCTGGAGCGCCTCGCGGTAGGGGTCGTACAGGAGCGTGTCCATCACGTCGAACGCGATGGCCCGGATCATCGGTCCCTCCTGCACGGCCGGCGCTGACGGTCCCTGGACCGGCCGCGGGCGGGTGCGGCGTCGGGCCGTACCCGCAGCGGCGCGTAGGGTAGGAGCCCCCCGACACCGAGGTCGCACCCATGGACGCACGGTACGAGGCCGCCCGGTCCACCATCGATGACGCCCGCGAGGAGCTCGTCGCGCTCTCCCACGCCATCCACGGCGACGCCGAGGTGGGGTTCGAGGAGCACACCTCCTCCCGCCGGGTCGCCGACGCCCTCGCCGCTGGCGGCTTCGAGGTGCAGCACGGCACGGCCGGCCTGGACACCGCCCTCGTCGCCACGGCCGGCTCCGGGCCGCTGACGGTGGCCATCTGCGCCGAGTACGACGCGCTGCCCGGCATCGGGCACGCCTGCGGTCACAACATCATCGCCTCCGCCGCCGTCGGCGCGGGCCTCGCCCTCGCCCCGCTCGCCGACGAGCTCGGGCTGACCGTCCGGGTCCTCGGGACCCCGGCGGAGGAGGGCGGCGGCGGCAAGATCATCATGCTGCGCGCGGGCAGCTTCGACGGCGCGAACCTCGCGATGATGGTCCACCCCGCCCCCTACGAGTCGTCGCGCATGCCCTGCCTCGCCGTCCAGCACTTCGACGTGCGCTACCGGGGGGTCTCCGCCCACGCCTCGGCCTTCCCGCAGCTCGGGGTGAACGCCGCGGACGCCCTGACCGTCGCGCAGGTCGCCATCGGCCTGCTGCGCCAGCACATCAAGCCGACCGAGCGCATCCACGGCATCGTGACCGACGGTGGCGACGCCCCGAACATCGTGCCGGAGCGCACCGCCGGGCAGTGGTACGCCCGCGCCGCGACGCTGGCCGAGCTCAAGGAGCTCTACCCGCGCGTGAAGGCCTGCTTCGAGGCCGGCGCGACGGCGACCGGGGCGACGGTGACCTTCGACGAGCCCGGACCGGCCTACTCGGAGTTCGCGCACGACGAGGAGCTCATCGCGCTGTGGGAGGACGCGGCCCGCGCGATCGGCCGCGAGCTGCCCACCGAGCCAGTGGACGAGAGCATCGCCGGCTCCACGGACATGGCCAACGTCTCGCTCGGGATGCCCACGATCCACCCCATGCTCGCCATCGAGACCGGCGGCGCGGTCAACCACCAGCCCGCCTTCACCGCCGCCTGCATCACCGCCGACGCCGATCGGGCGGTACGCGACGGCGCGCTGGCCATGGCGCGGACCACCATCGCCGCGGCGATGACGCCCGCGGTCCGCCAGCGCCTGCTGGCACGCAGCTACCTCGGCGCGGAGGACCCCTGGCTCGACCTGACCTGACCCGCACCGCCGACCCCCGGCGGCAGCCCGGGCAGGTGGACCTGCTCGACGATGCCGAGCGGGACGCCGAGGAAGCGCTCACCGAGGGCCGCGAAGGTGGCCGGGTCCCCGGTGGTGAGGAACCGTCGGGTGCCGCGCCGCTGAGGCACCGGGTGGGTCCAGCCGAGGCGACCGAGCAGGTCGCGCACCTCGAAGGCGGTCTCGTCGGCCGAGGACACGAGCGTCACGTCCTTGCCCACCACCTGAGAGATCGGCCGCGCCAGCAGCGGGAAGTGGGTGCACCCGAGCACGAGCGTGTCGATCCGCGCGGTGAGCAGCGGCGCGAGGCGCGCGCGGACGGCCGCGGTGACCTCCGGCCCGCTGGTGCGGCCCTCCTCGACGAGCTCCACGAGGCCCGGGCAGGCGACGGTGGTCAGCTCCACCCGGGTGGAGAGCGCGGCTGCGGTGCGCTCGTAGACCGCGGAGCGCGCCGTCGCGCGGGTCGCGATGACCACGGCACGCCGGGTCCGTGAGGTCGCGGCCGCGGCGCGCACACCCGGCTCGACGACGCCGACGACGGGCACGTCGAGCGCGCTGCGCAGCGCCGGCAGGGCTGCGGCGGTCGCGGAGTTGCAGGCCACGACGAGCAGCTTGATCCGCCGCCGCACGAGCTCGGTGGCCACCTCGAGGCTGATCGCCTCGAGCTGAGCGAGGGAGCGCTCGCCGTAGGGGTAGCGCGCCGTGTCCCCGAGGTAGAGCAGGTCCTCGGCGGGGAGCAGGTCGGCGAGGGCCTGGAGCACGGTGAGGCCACCAAGCCCGCTGTCGAACACCCCGATCGGCCGCTCTCGCACGCGTCGCTCCGTCGCTGTGGCGTGAAGGTACGGTGCCCCGTGACCGGCTCACCCTGACCCATCGGACTAGCCTGCCGGGCGTCCGCTGATCGATGCCACGGAGGAACCGGTGACCGAGGTCAGGTGCGCGCTGTGGCCTCCCGGACAGCGCGAGTCGCTGCGCACGGCGGTGATCGAGGGGGGTGGCGAGGTGACCCGCCTCGCCGAGGCGAACGCGCTCATCTGGACCTCGCCGACGGACGCCGAGCTGCTCGCCGAGGTGCTCGAGACCCACCCGGGCATCCGCTGGGTACAGTTGCCCTTCGCCGGGATCGAGCCGTTCCGGTCGGTGCTCGACCGCCGTCGTCGGTGGACCTGCGGGAAGGGGGTGTACGCCGAGCCGGTGGCCGAGCACGCGCTCGCCCTCATCCTCGGCAGCCTGCGCGGCGTCGCCCGCTACGCACGCCAGGAGACCTGGTCCGAGCCCTACGGCCACAGCCTGATGGGCGCGCACGTGTGCATCGTCGGCGGCGGGGCGATCACCCGCTCGCTGGTGCGGCTGCTGCTGCCCTTCGGGGTCTACCTCACCGTGGTCCGCAACCGCCCCGACCCCCTGCCGGGTGTCGCGGAGGTCCACCCGCCCGACCGGCTCCACGCGGCGCTCGCCGAGGCGGACGTCGTGGTGCTGGCGCTGGCGCTGACGCCGGAGACCGACCGGCTCATCGACGCGGCTGCGCTCGAGGTCATGCCCGAGCACGCCCTGCTGGTCAACGTCGCGCGTGGCCGCCACGTGGACACCGACGCGCTCGTGGCGGCGCTGGAGGCCGGCACGATCGGCGGTGCCGCGCTGGACGTGACCGACCCGGAGCCGCTGCCGGAAGGACACCCGCTGTGGCAGCGGGACGACGTCATCATCACCCCCCACATCGGCAACACCCCGGAGATGGGGATCCGGCTGCTGTGGGCACGGGTGCGGGAGAACGTCGAGCGGTTCGGACGCGGCGAGGAGCTCCTCGGCCCGGTCCACATCGACCTCGGCTACTGACGTGGTCGAGCCGGCGGACGCGACCGAAGCCGCGGTGCTCGCGGCGGTGGCCGCGACCGGTGCGCCCTACGAGGTCGTGGAGATCGACCCGGCGCTCGCGGACACCGCGGCGTTCTGCGCCCACTACGGCTACCCGCTCGAGGGGTCCGGCAACTGCATCGTCGTGGCCTCGCGCGACGAGCCCCCGGTGCTGGCCGCGTGCGTGGCGCTGGCGACGACCAAGCTCGACGTCAACAAGCGCGTGCGGCGGCTGCTCGGGGTCCGCAAGCTGTCCTTCGCTCCCGCCGAGCTGACCCGCAGGGCCACGGGGATGGAGATCGGCGGCGTCACGCCCTTCGGGCTGCCGGCCTCGCTCCCCCTCTACCTCGACGACCGCATCGCCGGGCTCGAGCGCGTCATCGTCGGTGGCGGGAGCCGGCGGCTGAAGCTCGCCGTCGCCCCGGCCGC
>JBKHEJ010000007.1:0-30892 GCA_046540855.1 Nitriliruptoraceae bacterium | reverse complement strand
GCGTCGACGGGCCCGGCCCACCCCACCGACCGAGACCGCTGAGCGCGGGAGGTTCCCATGCCCACGACCGTCCACCAGGCAGCCGTGCCCCCCGCCGACCGCGAGGGCTACTTCGGGGCCTTCGGTGGCCAGTACGTCCCGGAGGCGCTGTCCGGCGCGCTGGCGCAGCTGGTGGAGGCGTGGCGGGACGCGCAGGCCGACCCGGCCTTCGCTGCCGAGCTCGACGAGCTGCGCCGCACCTACGGTGGCCGCCCGACCCCGCTGTACCGGGCCGCGCGGCTCTCGCAGGAGGCCGGGGTCGAGGTGTGGCTCAAGCGCGAGGATCTCGCCCACACCGGTTCCCACAAGCTCAACAACGTCGTCGGCCAGGCGCTGCTCGCGCGCCGGATGGGCAAGCCCCGGCTCATCGCGGAGACCGGTGCCGGCCAGCACGGCGTGGCGACCGCGACCGCCGCGGCGCTGTTCGGGCTCGCGTGCACGGTGTACATGGGCGCCGAGGACTGCCGGCGCCAGCGCCTCAACGTCGTGCGCATGCAGCTGCTCGGTGCCGAGGTCGTGCCGGTCGAGTCGGGCACCCGCACCCTCAAGGACGCCATCAACGAGGCCATGCGCGACTGGGTCACGAACGTCGACACGACCCACTACCTCATCGGCTCGGCCATGGGGCCGCACCCCTTCCCGACCATCGTCCGGGAGCTGCAGCGCGTCATCTCGGTGGAGTCCACCGAGCAGTTCGCGACCCAGGCCGGCGGCGTGCCCGACGCGGTCATCGCCTGCGTCGGCGGGGGCTCGAACGCGATCGGCTCCTTCGCCGAGTGGATCGACGTCGAGGGCGTGCAGCTCATCGGCATCGAGGCGGCGGGGGAGGGGGTCGGGTCGGGGCGCTCGGCCGCGACCCTGGCGGAGGGCCGCGAGGCGGTCCTGCACGGCTCCCGCTCGATCGCGCTGGTCGACGACGACGGGCAGGTCCGACCGGCGCACTCGGTGTCGGCGGGCCTCGACTACCCCGGGGTCGGGCCCGAGCACGCCTACCTGGCCTCCTCCGGCCGTGGCACCTACCTGGCGGCGACCGACGACGACGCCCTGCACGGCTTCCGGCGCACCTGCGAGCTCGAGGGGATCATCCCGGCGCTGGAGCCCGCGCACGCGGTGGGCTGGCTGCTACGCCACGGCCGCGACCACCTCGGAGCGGGCGCACGGGTCGTGCTGACCATGTCCGGTCGGGGCGACAAGGACGTCGACGAGGTCGTCGAGGTGGCGGGGTGGGACGTCGGCGTGGCGCGGGCCTTCCGCTCCGAGGCCCCGACGGGTCCCGGCGCTGCCGCGGCCACGGACCAGGCGCCGGGCCTCGACGCCGAAGCAAGCGACCGGTGACCGGGGCGACCGACGGGCCCGGCCGCATCGCGGCGGCGTTCGCCCGGGCTCGCGAGCAGGACCGGGCGGCGCTGATCGTCTACCTGACCGCGGCGTACCCCGACCTCGCGACCTCGCGGGCCTGCTTCGAGGCCGCCGTGGAGGCGGGCGCGGACATCCTCGAGGTCGGGATCCCCTTCTCCGACCCCATGATGGACGGCCCGGTGATCCAGGCCGCGAACCAGCACGTGCTGGATGCGGGTGTCGGCGTCGCACGGCAGCTCGAGCTGGTCGGTGAGCTCGCCCCGCTCGGGGTGCCGACGCTCGCGATGACCTACGTCACGATCGCCGACACCCGGACCTACGCCGGGTTCGCCGCGGAGCTCGCTCAGGCGGGTGTGGCCGGGGTGATCCTCCCGGACCTCCCCGTCGCCGAGGCCGGTCCCTGGCTCGATGAGGCCGAGCAGCACGGGCTGGCCACGGTGTTCCTCGCCTCCTCGGTCTCCACCGACGAGCGACTGGCCGCCATCGGACGGGCGTCCTCGGGCTGGGTGTACGCGGCCGGGCTGCTCGGCGTGACCGGGGTGAAGAGCGTCGCCTCGGACGCCACCCGCGAGCTCGTCGCACGGGTCCGGGCTACCACCGAGCTGCCCGTCGCGGTCGGGATCGGCGTGAAGGACGCGCGCTCCGCCGCCGAGGTGGCGGGCTACGCCGACGGGGTCATCGTCGGCTCCGCCGTCGTCCGCGCGGCCGGCGAGGGGGCACCGGCCGGTGCCCCGGGACGGGTCGCTGCGCTCGTTCGCGAGCTGCGCGCGGGCGTCGAGGGCCGCGTCTGAGCCGGCCGGGCAGGGGCACGCACGCGACGAGCCCCCGCCATGGTGGGCGGGGGCTCGCGGGCGTGCGGTGAGGCCGGATGCCTCAGCTCAGCCGATGAAGCCGTTCTCGGTCAGCCAGTCGGTCGCGACGTTCTCGGGACGCTCGCCGTCGGCGGAGACGCGCGCGTTGAGCTCGGCCATGGTCTCGTCATCGAGCGCCGCCGCGACGGGCTCGTACAGCTCGATCAGCGCCTGGCCGTACTCGCTGTAGGCCTCCTCGACGAAGACCGGCGAGACGTTGTAGAGGGGGAAGAACGCCTCGTCGTCCTCGAGGACCTTCAGGTCCAGCGCCGAGATGCGGCCGTCGGTGGTGAAGACCTCACCGAGGTTGCACGGGTCGCGGTCGGCGGTCGCGCCGTAGATGACGCCGGTGTCGAGCACGGTGACGTTGTCGTCCGGGATCTCGAAGCCGTAGTGCTCCTCCATACCCGGTAGCCCGTCGTCACGGACGTTGAACTCCGACTCGACGCACAGGGTCACGAGGTCGGGGTCGCTCTCCAGGAGCGGACCAAGTTCGGAGATGGCATCGACGCCGAGCTCCTCGTCCGCCTCCTGGGAGACCGCCAGCCCGTAGGTGTTGTTGAAGGGGGTCGGCTCGAGCCAGTACAGCCCGCGCTCCTCGGCGTCACGTTCGCGCACGGCCTCGTACTGCTCGACCCGGTCCGGGATCGGGTCGGTCTCGCCGAAGAAGGAGATCCAGGCGGTACCGGTGTACTCCCAGTAGTGGTCGATGTCGCCGTTCTCCAGGGCAGCACGGGCGGCGTCGGTCCCGCCGAGGTTCACCTCGTTGACCACCTCGGCGCCGGCGTCCTCGAGCAGCGCGACGGAGATGTTGCCGAGGACCAGCTGCTCGTCGAAGTCCTTCGAGCCGACGGTGATCGTCGCACCCTCCAGGGAGCTGTCGCCGGGCTCGGCGAGCTCGCCGCCCGCCTCGCCGTCGCCGCCGTCGCCCTCGAGTTCATCCCCGCAGGCGGTGATCAGCAGAGCGGAGGCCGCGAGGCCCCCGAGGAGTCGCAGGGTTCGCTTGTGCACGTGGTTCCTTCTCATCCGGTGGCATTGGGGATCGTCGTGCGACCGCAGGGTGCCCGACGGGACGGACCGTCCACGGCCCATCGCTGGTCGACCTCGCTCGAGATCGGGGACGCGCGCGGCGCCGCGGTCAGCCCTCGTCGGTGAGGGTCGCTCGGGGCGGCGCTGGTCCAGGGCTCACGTCGTTGTCGCCCGGCCGTTCGCGCGTCAACGACCAGGGTAGGAGTTCCCGCCGCACGCGCACATCCTCGGCGGTTGGCCATCTGCCATCGGGCGCAGAGCGCGCAGGGAACCGGGGGAGCCGCTCACAGGCCCTTCGGGGTGAGCTGCTCCTCGACGATCCCGGCGAGGTAGTCGACCAGGAGCGCGAGCACGGCCACCAGCACGGCGCCGGTCAGCAGCACGGGTGTGCGCTGGAGCTGGAAACCGGAGAAGATCGTCTCACCGAGCCCGCCAGCGCCGAACAGGAACGCGAGCGCGGCCGTGCCGACGTTGAGCACCAGCGCGGTCCGCACCCCGGCCAGGATGACGGGGACGGCGAGGGGCAGCTCGATGCGCCGCAGCACGAGGCGGTCGGACATACCCATGCCCTTGCCCGCCTCGAGCACGAACCGGTCGACCTGGTCGAGCCCGACCATCGTGTTGCGCAGGATGGGCAGGAAGGAGTAAGCGGTCAGCGCAACCACGACCGGGAAGGTGCCGGTGCTGGGCAGCGACTCCGAGGTGCGGAACAGGTAGAACAGCAGCGCGAGCATCCCGAGCGAGGGGATCGCCTGGCCGGCGTTGCCGAGCCCGATGATGAAGGGCGTGAAGCGCCTCAGCCGCGGCCGCGTCGCGACGATGCCGAGGGGCACGGCGAGCAGCAGCACCGCGATGGTGGAGAGGATCGTCAGGAGCAGGTGCTGGAGCGTCTGCTGCTGCAGGTTCTCGGCCGTGAGCGTCCGCGTCTCGATCGAGTCCAGCTCCTGGCCGCCGACCCACAGGTACAGACCGATGAGCACGATGGTCAGGAACACCGGCATGCCGAGGTAGTGGACCAGCTTCGCCCGGCGCCCCCGCCGGCCCGCGGCGGCGTCCTCGGCGCGCGCGGTCTCGCGCCGCTGCACGTCGGTGATGTCCGGCGGGGTGAGCTGGGCCGCCATCAGGCCATCTCCTCGAGAGCCGGGTCGACGAGCTTGGCGGTCCGGTAGTACTCCACCGACTGATCCTGCATCGCCTGGATCGCGGCGATGATGTCGTCGATGTTGAGCACCCCGTCGAACCGGCCCCGGTTGTCGGTGACGATCGCCATGCCCGCGGCGCCGAGCAGCATCGCTTCGAGGGCCTCGGCCAGCGTCTCCTCCGGCTGGACGAAGGCCCGGGCGCGGATGCCGACCTCGGTGAGGGGTCGGCTCGAGCGCAGGTCGCGACCGTTGAGCCAGCGCTGCGGGTGGTTCTCCTCGTCCAGCAGCAGCATCGAGGTCCAGTCGGACTCCTCGAAGCGCTGGCGCAGGACCGCCCGGTCCTCGTCGATGCGGCCGGTGAGCACGTCGGTGCTCTCGATCTCCTTGACCCGGGTGAGCTTGAGGCGCTTGAGCGTCGCACCGGTGCCGACGAAGTCCTCGACGAACTCGTTGGCGGGGTTGGTGAGGATCTCCTCCGGGGTCGCGAACTGCGCGACGCGGGAGCCCTGCTGCAGGATCGCGATGCGGTCACCCATCTTGATGGCCTCGTCGATGTCGTGGGTGACGAAGCAGATGGTCTTCTGCAGTTCCTGCTGCAGGCGCAGGAACTCGTTCTGGAGCCGGGTGCGCGTGATCGGGTCGATGGCGCCGAAGGGCTCGTCCATCAGCAGTACCGGCGGGTCGGCCGCGAGCGCCCGGGCCACCCCGACGCGCTGACGCTGGCCACCCGACAGCTCCTTGGGGTAGCGCTCGCGGTACTGCTCGGGCGGCAGACCGACGACGTCGAGCAGCTCGTCCACGCGCTCCTGCGTGCGCTGCTTCTCCCAGCCGAGCAGGTTGGGCACGGTCGCGACGTTGTCGCCGATGCGGATGTGGGGGAACAGCCCGATCTGCTGGATCACGTACCCGATGCGCCGCCGCAGCTGGTTCGGGTCGATCGTGGTGACGTCCTCGCCATCGATGATGATGTGGCCGGAGGTCGGCTCGATGATGCGGTTGATCATCTTCAGGCTGGTCGTCTTGCCGCACCCGGACGGGCCGACGAACACGACGATCTCGCCCTCGGGGATCTCGAGGCTGAGCCGATCGACCGCGGGGGTCTCCGAGCCCGGGAACCGCTTGGTCAGCTCCTGCAGCTCGATCATGATCGGCCGGTCGCCCACGTCCTGGGCGGCGTCCTGCGGGGTGGAGTCGATCATGTCAGTCACGGATACCTCGCGGGATGGTGAGTCGTCCGATGGCCAGGTAGAGCAGGTCGAAGAGCACGGCGAGCACGACGATGAGGATGGTCCCACCGAGGAGGGACTCGAGCGAGCCGGTGGCGGGGATGCGCCGGATACCGGAGAAGATCTCCTGACCGAGTCCAGGGCCCCCAACCAGCGCCGCGATCGCGGCGATGCCGACGGTCAGCAGGGTCGCGACCCGCATGCCCGCCAGGATCACCGGCCAGGCGATGGGTAGCTCGATCTTGACGAGCCGGGTCGTGGAGCTCATGCCCATGCCCTTGGCGGACTCCACGATCGCCGCGTCCACCGAGACCAGGCCCGAGAGGGTGTTGCGGACGATCGGTAGCAGCGCGTACAGCGTCAGCGCGATGATCGGTGCCGACGCGCCGATCCCGACCAGAGGGATCAGCAGCGCGAACAGCGCCAGGGAGGGGATGGTCAGGAACGTCGACACCAACCCGAGGATGGGTGAACGGAAGCGCGGGGAGCGCTGGGCCAGGATCCCCAGCGCGAGCCCGATGACCACGGCGATCAGCACCGGGACCGCGGTCAGCGCGATGTGCTCCAGGGTCTGCTGGAGCAGGTCGCTGCGCGTCCGGGGGTCGGCGAGGTAGTCCGTGAAGAACGCCACAGGTCAGGACCTCCACGATGTACTCGGCGTCGGCTCAGGGGCTCGCGCGCGCCGGTGGTGGAAGGGTCCCGGCTGCCCTACCGGATCGTTGCTGGCCAAGGTGCGGGCCGACCCACGAGCTGTGGCGCGCTCGCGTACGTGAGGCAACCATAACGGGTGCTGAGGGCCTTGGCGAGCCGATGTCCTGGCGGTGGCCGCCGCCGGCGGAGCCAGCCCGCGGTGGAGCGCTAGGCTTCGAGCCGGCTGCACGGCGAGCGCAGGACCGACCCGGCAGCCCCGCCCCCGTGCTGGAACTGGCATACAGGGACGACTCAAAATCGTCTGCCCTTGCGGGCTTGTGGGTTCGAGTCCCACCGGGGGTACCACGGCGTCCAGGGACGTTGGCTCGCGTCGGACGTCGCAGCTAGCGTGACCTGCCACGCGGCGGTTCCCGGCTGAGGGGACCGAACCGATCGACCCGACCGAAGGGACCCGAACGGCGCACTCCAGACAGATCGCTCGTACCCGCCGCCGCCTGGAACGGTTGCGCTCCTCCCTGGAGCGGGCCCGGACCTCGGAGCGGGTCCTCGCTGCGCAGGTGGACCACCTGCGCGGGGTGGCGGACGACGCGACCACCGAGGCGGTGGTCGCGGGCAACGAACCGGCCGAACGGGACGCCCGCGCCGCCACCTCCGACCTCGACCGACACCGACGCTTGCTCGACGCGACCCGTCAGGAGATCGCGGATCTGCTCGCCGAGCAGGATCGGCTCCTCGACCGGCTGCAGGAGCTGACCGACCACGACAGGAGCCCCTCGTGAGCGACGCCGACGCACCCCGGGCCGCGGGCGCCGACGAGCGCGGCACGCCGACGCGCGTGCTGATCGCCGAGGACGAGGCGCTCATCCGCCTCGACCTGAAGGAGATGCTCCAGGAGGAGGGCTTCGAGGTCGTCGCCGAGGTGGCGGACGGCGCCTCGGCCGTGCGGCTGACCCGTGAGCTGCGGCCCGATCTGGTCATCCTGGACGTGAAGATGCCGGTCATGGACGGGATCCAGGCCGCCGAGGAGATCGCGAAGGAGCGCTTGGCGGCGATCCTGATGCTGACCGCGTTCAGCCAGCGGGACCTCGTCGAGCAGGCCCGTCGGGCGGGCGCCATGGCCTACCTCGTCAAGCCCTTCCAGAAGCACGATCTGCTCCCTGCGGTGGAGATCGCCGCTGGACGCTTCCGGGACCTGTCGGGGCTCGAGCGCGAGGTCGACGACCTGCAGGGACGGCTCGAGGCCCGCAAGCTCGTGGAGCGCGCCAAGGGGCTGCTGCAGGAGCGCGAGCAGCTCAGCGAGTCCGACGCCTTCCGGTTCATCCAGCGGCAGGCGATGGAGCGTCGCCTCACGATGCGGCAGGTGGCCGAGCAGGTGATCGAGCGCTTCGAGGCGTGAGGCCTGCTCGTCCGCTCACCCCTGCCGGGGGGGTGAGGGAGGGATCCCGGGCGGGACGACCGGCGGGAGAGGGAGAGAGTGGAAGCCCGCCCGGGATCCGGTGACGGGACCTGGAGACCCCGTCGGTGTCACTGGCGGATGACGTCAGCGACGGTACGCAGCCCGCGTTGCAGCGGTGTTTCAGCGAGGTGATCGTCCGGTCACCTCGGGCGCGACCTGGACGGGCCCGTCGCGAGGCACGCGCCCCAGCCGACGGCGTCCGCCCTCAGAACAGCGCGCGAGCCAGCCGGGGCCGGGCGGCGCGCACCCGCGGATCGTCGTCTCCGAGCAGGCCGAACAGCCGGACCAGCTGCTCGCGGGCCGGCTCCCGGGTCTCCCCACCCAGGGCGACCGCCGTCAGCAGGTGCTCCAGCGCCTCGTCGTAGGCCTCCTGCGCCGCGAGCGCCCGGCCGAGCGTGAGCAGCGTCGCACCGTCGCCGTCGCCGCTGGCGACCTGGGCGCGCAGGTGCTCGATGTCGCCCCCCTCGCGCGCGAGCTCGATCCGGGTCGCGATGGCCTCAGCCTTCGGGTCGGGTCGTAGCGGGGCCAGCAGCGCCATCGCCCGCTCCGGGTCGCTGGTCTGCAGGTGCTCGGCCAGGCCGATCGCGGCCTCGCGGTGGCTCGGGTCGAGCTCCAGGGCCCGCTCGAGCTCCGCGAGAGCCGCCGCACCGGTCAGCGCCCGGGCCCGCGCGACCGCCTGATCCGCTTCGGTCGGCAGGAGGTCCTCGAGGAAGGCGGCGATGCGCGGCTCGGGCTGCACACCGGTGAACTGGGCGATCGCGACGCCGTCGCGGAACCCGACCACCTGCGGGATGCCCTGGACGCGGTAGCGCTGGGCCAGGCTCTGGTTCGCGTCCACGTCCACCTTGGCGAGCAGGATGCGTCCGTCAGCCGCCTCGATCCGTCGCTCCAGCATCGGGGTCAGCTGTCGGCAGGGCCCGCACCACGCGGCCCAGAAGTCCACGACCACGGGCCGCTCGTAGGAGGCGGAGAGCACGGCCTGATCGAAGCTGGCGGCGTCGACGTCGATGACGTTGGGGGAGCTGGACACGGGAGAGGTGGACACGGAGGGACCTCGAGGGGAGCTTGGATGGCAGGGACGACCGAGCGGGTCACCGGACCCTAGGCTCTGAACGCCCGCGTGACCTCAGGAGTTCCCCGTGTCCGCACCGCGCACCGTCCTGCTCCTGGACGGACACTCCCTGGCCTACCGCGCCTTCCACGCCCTGCCGGACACGCTGCGCACCGCCACGGGCCAGCTGACCAACGCCGTGTACGGCTTCACCTCCATGCTGGTCAAGCTCCTCGAGGACCGTCAGCCTGACGCGGTCATCGTCGCCTTCGACCGCGGACGCGACGAGGAGCGCACGGCAGCGTTCCCGGCCTACAAGGCCAACCGCGCCGAGCCGCCCGAGGAGTTCCGGCCCCAGGTCAGCCTCATCAAGGAGGTGCTCGCGGCGCTGGGGGTGCCCGTCATCGAGGTGACCGGGGTGGAGGCGGACGACGTGCTGGCCACCCTCGCGACCCAGCTCGTCGCCGCCGGGGCGCACGCCTACGTGGTCACCGGTGACCGCGACGCGATGCAGCTGCCCGGGGAGCGGCTCACCGTGCTCTACACCCTGCGGGGCATCACCGAGCTCGCCGAGATGACCCCGGCTGCGGTCGAGGAGCGCTACGGCGTCCCGCCCGAGCGCTACGTCGAGCTCGCGGCGCTGCGTGGCGACACGTCCGACAACCTGCCGGGGGTCCCCGGCGTCGGTGACAAGACGGCAGCCAAGCTCCTCACCCGCTTCGGGGACCTCGACACGCTCTACGACCACCTCGGTGACGTCCCCGGCACCAAGGTCCCGACCATGCTCGCCGAGCACCGTGACCAGGTGCTCACCAACCGTCGCATCATGCGGCTGCGGCGGGACGTCGAACTGGACCTCGACCCGACCGAGGTGGCCGCCCCCGACCCCGATCCCGCGGCGGTGCGGGAGCTGTTCGGCACGCTGGAGTTCCGGGCGCTGTACGAGCGCCTCCCCGAGGGGCTGCTGGGTGTCGGCGCGGCGCACGATCCCGCGCCGGTGGTCGCACCGCAGCGGCTGGAGCGGGGGGAGCTCGGGGCCTGGCTGGACGCTGCGGCGAGCCCGGTGGCGGTGCTCGCTTCGACGCTCGGGCGGCCACCGCAGGTCAGCTGGCACGCGGTGGCCCTGGCCGACGGGGCGCGGTCACCGGTCAGCGCCGACCTCACCCGACTCAGCGAGGAGGACCACGAGGCGCTCGCGGGGCTGCTCGCCGACCCGGCACGACCCGTCGTCACCCACGACCTGAAGACCCTCGACCACGCCGCGGCCGCCCGCGGCTGGACGCTGACCGCGGTCGCGCTCGACACGGAGCTGGCGGCCTACCTGCTCACACCGGAGCAGCGCAGCTTCGCCCTGGACCGTCTGGCGCGCGACGAGCTCGGCCGATCCTTGGAGGCTGAGGGTGCGGCGGGCGCCGGTGACCAGCTCAGCCTCGCGGTCGCCGAGGAGGAACCGACGCAGGAGCGGGGCCTGAAGGCCGCTGCGGCCTGGGAGCTCGCCCAGCGCTTCGGTGCGGAGCTCGACCGTCGCGAGCAGCGTGGCCTGCTGGAGCGCATCGAGCTCCCGCTCGCGCCGGTGCTGGCCCGCATGGAGCGCACCGGCATCGCCGTGGACCGCGAGGTCCTGGCCGAGCTGAGCGAACGGCTCGTCGCCCGTGCCACCCTGCTGGAGCGGGAGGTCCAGGACCACGCGGGGCGGAGCTTCAACGTCGGCTCCGGGCCGCAGCTGCAGCAGGTGCTGTTCGAGGAGCTGGGTCTGCCGCGCACCCGCCGGATCAAGACCGGGTACTCCACGGACGCCCAAGCGCTCGCGGCGCTGGCCGACGCCCACCCGATCGTCCCGGCGATCCTCGAGTGGCGCGAGGTCTCCAAGCTGCTCAGCACCTACGTGGATGCGCTCCCGCCGTTGATCGATGGGCGGACCGGGCGCATCCACACGACCCTGTCGCAGACGATCGCGGCCACCGGGCGGCTGTCCTCCTCCCAGCCCAACCTGCAGAACATCCCGGTCCGGCGCGCCGAGGGTCGGGAGATCCGCCGGGCCTTCGTCGCCGGCGCGGGCTACGACCACCTGCTCGTCGCGGACTACTCCCAGATCGAGCTGCGCATCCTGGCCCACCTGTCCGAGGACGCCGGGCTGCTCGACGCGTTCGGCTCCGGGGAGGACATCCACGCCACGACCGCTGCGCGGGTCTTCGACGTACCGCTCGCCGCGGTGGACGGGGCGCTCCGGGACCGGGCCAAGGCCGTGAACTACGGGCTCGCCTACGGGCTGACCGCCTTCGGGCTCGCCCAGCAGCTCGGGATCGCCCCCGACGAGGCGCAGGGGATCGTCGACCAGTACTTCGCCCGCTTCCCCGGCGTGCGCAGCTTCCTCGACGGCGCGGTCGAGGACGCGCGGCGCGAGGGGTACACGACGACGCTGTTCGGGCGGCGTCGCTACCTCCCGGACCTGCGCTCCGGCGACCGCAACCGCCGGCAGATGGCCGAACGCATGGCGCTGAACGCGCCCATCCAGGGCACCGCCGCCGACATCATCAAGCTCGCCATGATCGAGGTCTCGGCCGCGCTGGAGCGGTCCTCGCTGCGTGCCCAGCTGCTCCTGCAGGTCCACGACGAGGTCATCCTCGAGGTCGCCGACGACGACCTGGCCGAGACGCGCTCACTGGTCGAGGAGGCGCTCAGCTCGGTCGCGCAGCTCGCCGTGCCGCTGGAGGTCGACACCGCGGCGGGCCGGACCTGGTTCGACGCCCAGAAGCACTGACGGGGGCGAGCGCGACCAGCCGCACCGGGCCGGTCACCGGGTCGCTGTCGTCCCCGGCTCGCGGATGCCCTCGGGGCCGGTCCCGTCGAAGGGCGTCAGTGTCGGGGGGATGACGTCGGCACGGACGCGCTCGTAGGCCGCGGCGTAGCCGAGCAGGGGAGCGTCGGCGCCGCTCGTGCCCAGCAGGTGCAGGGCGGCACCATCCGTTCCCGTCCCGCCCGCTGGCACGACCACCTCCGGATACCCCGACACCGACGCGAGCAGCGGCTCGCCGTCGTGGGCGATCGCGGCGACGTCATGGGCTTCGAGCAACTCGTCGATCGCGGCGCGCGCGGCGGCCGGTGCCTCCCGCTCAGCCTCCTGGTAGGCGGGGGCGTCGGGTCCGGGGCGGGCGGCCGCCGACGCGAACCGGGAGGCCACCACCGACGCCACCGGGCCGTTCGGACGCTGGGCGTCCTGCACCACCGCGTCGAAGGAGCGGGTGGCGGCGCCCTCGGGGAGCGACGCCAGGTGGTCCGCCAGGCCGTCGGCGAACTCCGTGCCGGTGATGAGCCGGTAGGCGTCCTGGAGCGTTGCGAGCAGGCCGGGGTCGAACGCCGGGAGGTCCACGATCCGCGCGCCGGCCGCGTCCAGGTCCGCGACCATCCGCCGCCCCGGGTCGGTGTCGAGCGAGCCCGCCGGGACGCCGATGCGCACCCCGGACAGCTCCCCGGATCGGACGGCGTCGCGGTGGGTCCTCCCCGTGTCAGCGATGACGTCCAGGACGACCGCCGCGTCCCACACCGTCCGGGTGAGCGGGCCAGCGACGTCGAAGGAGGCAGCGAAGGGCACGACGCCGTCGAGCGGGACGCGATCGAGGGTGGGCTTGACGCCCACGAGCCGGTTGGCCGCTGCCGGCAGCCGCACCGAGCCGCCCGTGTCCGTCCCGATCGCTGCGGTGGCGTAGCCGGCGGCGACGGCCACCGCCGATCCGGCGGAGCTGGACCCGGGAGGCTGGTCCAGGTCGTGGGGGTTGCGGGTCTGCCCGGCCACCGAGGAGCGACCGCCCGCCCCTCCGTGGGCGAAGTCGTCCATGTTCGTGGTGGCGACGACGAGGGCGCCGGCGTCGCGCAGACGCTGCACGAGGGTCGCGTCCTCCTCGGCGACGGCATCCTCGAGCAGGTGGGACCCGGCCGTGGTCGCGACCCCACGCACCGCGACGTTGTCCTTGATCGCCACGGGCACGCACGCCAGGGGCGAGCCGCGCGGGGCGGTGGCCGCCTCGTCGGACCCGAGCACCTCGGACGGCTCGGAGACGAGCGCGTTCAACCCCGGACCGTCGTCCTCGAAGGCGTCGATCCGCTGACGCGCGGCGAGCACCTCATCCGAGCAGGACCTCGTCGAGGTGGTGGGGGGCGCAGGGGCCACGCTCGGCCCTCCAGGGCGAAGCTCCTCGGCCGAGGGGACCGGGGGATCGGGCTGCGCGGCAGCCCCCGCCGGTACGAGGACCGCGAGGAGCAGCGTCGCGGTGGTGGCGTGCGAGGCGCGGGGCATGGGGCACCGTTCGGACGGGTCGGTCCCTCGAAGGTGCCGTGCGGGCGCGCACGCGAGCCCCGGACGTTCGTCCGACACCGGACCGGTCGGAGCGCGGGCGCGCGCTCCAGGCGAAGGCTCGTGCGGTCAGCGGACCTCCACCCGCGCTCGCCGCGGGCCGGCAGCGGCGTCCCACCGCAGCGCCTTGGCCGCGACCTCGAGGAGCTCGAGCTCGTAGGATCCTGGCGGCCCGGTCATCCGCACCCGGGCTCGCCCGAACAGGTCGGTCACGACCTGCACCGTGGCGCTGCGCTCGGGAGACGTGACCCGGGCGTCGATCGCGAGGTCCGAGCACCGCTTGCCCTCGGCGTCCTTGACCTCGACCCGGAAGGTGACGCGCCGCTGGCCATCCTCCACGAGCTCCGGCTCGAGGGCCTCGAGCATCGTCACCCGGATCGGCTCGGTGAACAGGCCAGCCTTGGGCAGACCGTCCGGCTGCGGCTCGGGGGTCAGCGACCGCCGCGGGCGCAGTCGACGTCGACCACGGGACACGGTGACCTCCGGCAGGTGGGCATCGAACGCCGACGCTAGCGCAGTCCACCGCTGCCACCGTCGACCGCGCGGCGCGGGGTCGCAGCCTCACGCCGCGCACGCTGCGCGCCGCGCGATCGACGTAGGAGGATCGGGTGGGTCAGACCGTGGCGGCCTCGGCCTCGTCGAGCACCCGGAAGGCCCGGTCGTACTTCTCCTCGAGGTGGTGGCGCGTCGGGCCGCTCAGGCGTGCGAGACGGGCCGGGTCGGACTTCTCGGCGAGGTCGCAGCGCTTGACGAGCCGTGCCTCGGGGTGGGCAGCCGCGCGACGCACGGCGTCGTCGTAGTGCTCACCCTCGACCTTGGTCAGGGCGGCGACGAGCTCCACGACCTGCTCGGGGATGCCCTGCGCGCGCAGGTCGTCGAGGGTCGTCGCGGAGTCATCCAGCACGTCGTGGAGCAGGGCAGCGGCCTGCTGCTCGACGGAACCGCCGGCGTCGGCGACGCGGCGGGCGATGCGGCGGAGCAGGTCGATGTAGGGGTCCCCGGCCTTGTCGACCTGACCTTGGTGCTCCCGCGCCGCGATCTCGTCGGCGCGCGCGAGCAACTCGTCCTCGATCACCACTGTCGTTCCTTCCTCGCAGGGACGTACGGCCACGCTGGCGGAGCCCCCTCCGAGGGGAGGCTCGGGGGACCGCCGCGCCGGGGCAGGAGGCGTGGGGCGGTCCGCGACCGGGGTGGGCCAGCGCCACGACCGGTCAGAGGCGGCAACGGATCGGAGGGGACGCACCGGGGCGGGTCGAGAGGGACCCGCGAGCCCAGGAGCCGTCATCTGCACCATCCGTTCTCGGACCCGGTGGACGGCCGTCGACCGGCGGTGTGGGTCCGATCGCGGTGCGTCACCAGGTGCGGGGACGACCGTAGGACATCGCGCAGCGCGCGGCCAACGGCCCTCCGGCCCTACTCCTGCACCCACCCGGCCTACGCCGTTGGGCCGGTCGCCTCCGGGGGGACCCAGCACCCCTCGAGATGGTCGTCCACGAGGCCCATGGCCTGTAGGAACGCGTACGCCGTGGTGGGCCCGACGAACCGGAAGCCCTCCCGTCTGAGCGCGTCGGCCAGAGCCTCGGAGGCGGCCGTGCGGGTCGGGACCTCAGCCAGGCTGCGCGGTCGGGGCGCGGGCGGTGGCGCGTGCGCCCAGACCAGCGAGGTGAGGTCCTCGCCGCGGTCGTGGAGGCGGCACAGGGCCTGCGCGTTCGTGATGGTGGCCTCGATCTTCGCCCGGTTGCGCACGATCGCCGGGTCCGCGAGGAGTCGCTCGACCTTCGCCGGTCCGAAACCTGCGAGGTGCTCGGGGTCGAACCCGGCGAAGGCGCGCCGGAAGGCCGCGCGCTTGCGCAGGATCGTCAGCCATGACAGCCCGGACTGGAACGCCTCCAGGCACAGCTTCTCGAACAGTGGCTGCTCCGCGCGTACCGGCCGGCCCCACTCCTGGTCGTGGTAGGCGAGGAGGTCCGGGTCCGGCCCGCCCCAGCCGCACCGGGCCCGTCCATCCGGGTGGTGGCGGAGACCTCCGGCGACCGGTGCCGGCACGTCGGGCTCCTGCTGCACGTCCACACCGCTCCCTGGAGGCCTCGCGGCCGCTCGGGCGCACGTGCCCACGTTGACACCGCGCCGGGGTGCTGCGACCCTACCGGGCACCGGCGCCCTAGACGGGCCGCTGCTGCCTGCCCGCGTTCCGGCGACGGACCGGTGAGGCGGTCGGCTGGCGGGCTCCTCCCGCCGCCGTGCACGCGCGGCGCGGATCCTGCCGCCTCGGCGCGCCGGTCGCACCCTGTCCACCGATCCCTGACCGAAGAGACCCGACCCCGATGTCCCAGACCCCGACCCCCGACCAGACCCCTGCGACCGCGCCGGCCCCCGAGGCCAACGAACCGGTCGTGCTCGCCCAGGACCCCGGCGGGTCCATGACCTCCACGGGCGAGAGCATCGTCGATCACGACCTCAGCGACGAGGAGTTCGAAGCCGCCCTCGAGGGCACCGTCACCGCCATGGAGGACGGCAAGATCATCGAGGGGGTGGTCGTCAAGGTCGACCCCGACGAGGTCCTGCTGGACATCGGGTGGAAGTCCGAGGGCGTCATCCCCGCCCGCGAGCTGTCCATCAAGCTCGACGTCGACCCGAACGAGATCGTGGCGGTCGGCGACGTCGTCGAGGCCCTGGTCATGAAGAAGGAGGACGAGGAGGGCCGCCTCGTCCTGTCCAAGAAGCGCGCCCAGTACGAGCGGGCCTGGGGCACGATCGAGCAGATCTACACCCAGGACAAGACCGTGCAGGGCTCGGTCATCGAGGTCGTCAAGGGCGGGCTCATCCTCGACATCGGGCTGCGCGGGTTCCTGCCCGCCTCGCTGGTCGAGATGCGGCGCGTGCGTGACCTGCAGCCCTACGTCGGCGAGACGCTCGAGTGCAAGATCATCGAGCTGGACAAGAACCGCAACAACGTGGTCCTGTCCCGGCGGAAGTTCCTCGAGGAGACCCAGTCGGAGTTCCGCAACGACTTCCTCACCTCGCTGCAGAAGGGTGAGGTCCGCGCCGGGGTCGTGTCCTCGATCGTCAACTTCGGGGCCTTCGTGGACCTCGGCGGCGTCGACGGCCTCGTGCACGTCTCCGAGCTGTCCTGGAAGCACATCGACCACCCCTCCGAGGTCGTCGAGGTGGGCGACGAGGTCGAGGTCGAGGTGCTCGACGTGGACCTCGACCGTGAGCGCGTGTCGCTGTCGCTGAAGGCGACCCAGGAGGACCCGTGGCAGAGGTTCGCCCGTGAGCACGCCGTCGGTGAGCTCGTCGAGGGTGAGGTCACCAAGCTCGTCCCCTTCGGGTCCTTCGTGAAGGTCGCCGACGGCATCGAGGGCCTGGTGCACATCTCCGAGCTGGCCGAGCGCCACGTCGAGGTGCCGGAGGCCGTGGTCAACGTCGGCGACAAGATCGAGGTCAAGGTCATCGACATCGACACGGTGCGCCGGCGCATCTCGCTGTCGCTCAAGCAGGCGCAGGCGCCGACCGCTACGGCGACCGAGGACCGCTACGACGAGGGCCCGGCGGTGGAGACCGCCTACTCCTCCGGGGACGACTCGGGGGCGGGTGGCGGCACGCTGGCCGCGGCCTTCGCCCAGGCGGGGTTCGGCCGCGAGGAGAGCGCGATGACCCCGGAGGAGATCGCGCTAGCCGAGGCGGAGCTGCCCGAGGAGCCTGCGGTCGCCGAGGAGGCCCAGGAAGCCGAGCCGGACGAGGACGAGCAGGCCTGACCTGCGCTCGCATCAGCGGCAGCGCCCCGGTGCTCACCGGGGCGCTGCCGTACCGGGAGGACCCATGTTCCTGATCGGCCTGACGGGCGGCATCGGCTCGGGGAAGTCCACCGCTGCGCAGCGCTTCGGTGAGCTCGGCTGCGACGTCCTCGACGTCGATGGCGTCGCGCGGGAGATCGTCGAGCCCGGCCAGGCGGCGCTGGAGGAGATCGTGCGGCGCTTCGGACCCGGTGTGCTCGGCTCGGACGGCCGGCTCGACCGTCCAGCGCTCGCCGCCAGGGTGTTCGTGGACGACGACGCGCGGCACGACCTGGACCGCATCACGCACCCACGCGTCGCGGCCCGCATCGCCGAGCGCATCCAGGAGCTGCTGCAGGACCGCACCGACCCCGCGCCCCACCTCATCGTCGTCGACCACCCGCTGCTGATCGAGACCGGACAGGCGGGCCGCTTCGACGCGGTGGTGGTCGTCGAGGTGGCGCTCGAGGAGCGTGTGCGCCGGCTCGTGGAGGGGCGCCGGCTCCCCGAGCACGACGTCCGTGCCCGCATCGCCGTCCAGGCTGACGACGCCACGCGACGCGCTGCGGCGACCCACCTGCTCGACAACAACGGCGATGTCTCCTCGCTGCACGCGCAGGTGGACGCGGTCCACGCCGAGCTGCTCACGCAGGCGATCGCCCGCGGCGAGGGTGTGGCGGGGCGGGCCGGGTAGCGACGCCGGAAGGCCCTCCTGTCAGCCGCCTGGCAGCGGTGTGACGGAGCGCCGCACGGCGGCCTCCTCACCCCACGAGCACGAGCGCGAGCGCACCGCCGAGCAGGGCGTAGACGAGCGCGTTGCCGATCGTGCGCCGCATCACGTCCGCCTCACCACCGGTGAGGCCCACGGTGGCACCACCGGCGACGATGTTGTGCGGCGCGATCTGGTTGCCGACCGAGGCGCCGAAGTTCTGGGCCCCGAGCAGCGGCAGCGGGTCGTAGCCGAGCTCCGTCGCGGTCGCGAGCTGCAGGTCGGTGAACAGCACGTTGGAGGCGGTACCGGACCCGGTCACGAAGGTGCCGAGCACCCCGACCAGCGGTGCCAGCAGCGGCCACACCGATGCGGTCGAGCCCGCCGCCGCCTGGGCGAGCGCGTCGGTCATGCCGGAGTTGACCATCAGCCGGGCGAGCAGGAGCATGGCGACCAGCGCGACGGTGACCGGCACCAACTGTGCCAGGGTGGTGCGCAGGGCACGCGAGGTCGTGCGGCCGAGAGCGCCCTGGGCCAGCGCCCCGAGCAGGAACGAGACCACGAGCAGCGTGCCCGGGTGGGTGAGCAGCTCGATGCCGCCCGCGAAGCCGCCCTCCAGGCGCCACGACAGCGCGACGCCAGCCAGGGTCTCGTCGACCGCCGGGACGAGCCGCGTCACGAGCACGAGCGCGATCAGGATCAGGTACGGCGACCCGGCTCGCAGCAGGGCTCGCAGGTCGGTGGGGACCTGGGCCGGGTCCGGGACGTCGAGCCCGGCGTCGTCGGACCGCAGCGCGAGCTGCCCGCGATCGGTCGCGGCCGGCGACGCCTCGCCGCGGACACGGCGGACCAGCAGCAGGACCGCGACGAAGATGCCCAGCCCCACGAGCGATCCGCCGAGCGTGGGCAGCTCGGGTCCGACGTAGGTGGCGATGAGCCACATCGGGACGAGGAAGGCCGCGCCAGCCAGCAGCGTCCACCCCCAGATCGCGCCCGTCATGCGCGTGCCCGTGCCCTTGGAGGCGAGGAGCATCATGATCGCCAACGGGACCAGCCCGAAGGCCAGGTGGTAGACCGCGCTGGCCCCCGCCAGCTCCAGCGGGGCGAGACCGGTCGCGTCCACCATCGGCACCACCGGGGTCCCGATCGCGCCGAAGGAGACCCCGACGGCGTTGCCGATCATCGCGACGACCACGGCGGTGAGCGGGCGGTACCCGACCCCGACGAGGAAGGGTGCCGCCAGGGCCACCGGCGAGCCGAACCCGGCGCCGCCCTCGAGGAAGAGGGTGAAGAACCAGGCGATCAAGAGCGCCATGATGCGCGGGTCGTCCGAGAGCTTGCCGAGCGCGACCCGCAGGACGTCGGTCCCGCCCGTCGCGACCTGCAGGTGGTAGATGGCCAGCGCCGGCAGGATGATCCACAGGATCGTCACCGAGGTCCAGGCGGCCTCCGCGGCGACCCCGGCCAGACCGGCGGCGACGCCGACCTCGGGGAGCACCTCGGTGCCGAACCCGAACCCGACGAGCGCCACGAGCAGCGCGAGCGCCGCACCGGCGAGCCCGGCGCGGGAGGCGGGCCAGCCGAGCCCGAGCATGAGCACGAGCACGAGCAGGATCGGGAGCGCGGCCAGCAGGGCGTCCATGGCGGGGCCTCACGGGTCGAAGGGGCGGGAGGGTTCGGGCAGGGAGCGAGGCGCGGACGGCTGGGCGTGACGGCGGACCTGGCCGGGCTGGCACGCACCCGGACGTCAGGCAGGGTCGCCGTCGATGGCCCGACCGCGATCCGGGCGGCGGGTGTAGGCGGGGGCCGCACCGGTCGTTCGGCGGGCACGCTAGAGGCTCGGCGCGTCGCAGGCGCCCGGTACGTTCGTCCCATGGCCACCTCCTCCTCCCCGCCCGCGCCGCCGGGGGAGCCCGGCACGCGCCCGGACCCCGTGACCGACCTCGCTGCGGCGCGCGCTGAGCTGCACCGCCACGTCCGGCGGGACGTGCCGCTGCGCGTCGTGAGCGAGTTCCAACCCTCCGGTGACCAGCCAGCCGCGATCGAGGCCATCGCCGAGGCCTTCGAGGCGGGGGAGCGGGCGGTCACCCTGCTCGGCGCGACCGGCACGGGCAAGACCTTCACGGCCGCCAAGGTCCTGGAGCGGCTGCAACGTCCGGCGCTGGTGATGGCGCCCAACAAGACGCTCGCCGCGCAGCTCGCCAACGAGTTCCGCGAGTTCCTCCCGGACAACGCGGTCGAGTACTTCGTCTCCTACTACGACTACTACCAGCCCGAGGCCTACATCGCCGCGAGCGACACCTACATCGAGAAGGACTCGTCGATCAACGACGAGATCGACCGGCTGCGCCACCGGGCGACCATGGCGCTGCTGTCCCGTCGCGACGTGGTCGTCGTGGCGTCGGTGTCCTGCATCTACGGCCTCGGCTCGCCCTACGAGTACACCGACCACGTGCTCGTGCTCGAGGCCGGTGCCGAGGTGGGGCTCGACGCCGCGTTGCGCAAGCTCGTCGCCCTGCAGTACCAGCGCAACGACCTCACCCTCGTCCGCGGCAGCTTCCGGGTGCGCGGGGACACCCTGGAGGTGTTCCCGGCCGATGACGAGCGCGCCCTGAGGGTCGAGTTCTTCGGCGACGAGGTGGAGCGCATCGTCCGCGTCGACCCGCTCACCGGCGAGGTCGGCCGCCCGGTCCCCTCGGCGCTGGTGTTCCCGGCCTCCCACTACGTCTCCTCCCAGGAGGCGCTCGAGCGGGCCCTGGCCTCGATCGAGACCGAGCTCGAGGAGCGCCTCGCGGCCTTCGAGGCCGAGGGGAAGCTGCTGGAGGCCCAGCGCCTGAAGATGCGCACCAACCACGACCTGGAGATGATCCGCGAGGTCGGGACCTGCAACGGGATCGAGAACTACTCGCGCCACTTCGACGGGCGTGCCCCCGGCCAGGCGCCCTACACCCTGCTCGACTACTTCCCCGACGACCTCGTCGTGCTGCTCGACGAGTCGCACGTCACCGTCCCGCAGGTGGGGGGCATGTACGAGGGGGACCGTTCCCGCAAGGACAACCTCATCGAGCACGGCTTCCGGCTGCCCTCGGCACGGGACAACCGGCCGCTGACCTTCGACGAGTTCCTCGAGCGCATCGGCCAGCGGTTGTTCATCTCCGCCACCCCGGGGCCCTACGAGCGGCGCGAGTCCGACTCGGTCGTGGAGCAGATCATCCGCCCGACGGGGCTCGTGGACCCCAAGGTCGTCGTCAAGCCCACGACCGGACAGATCGACGACCTCATGGAGCAGGTGCGGCAGCGGACCGAGCTCGGCCACCGCGTGCTCGTGACCACCTTGACGAAGAAGATGGCCGAGGACCTGACCGACTACCTGCTCGAGAACGGCATCCGGGTCCGCTACCTCCACTCCGACATCAACACCGTCGAGCGGGTGGAGATCCTGCGCAGCCTCAGGGTGGGGGAGTTCGACGTGCTGGTCGGCATCAACCTGCTGCGTGAGGGGCTCGACCTGCCCGAGGTGTCCCTGGTGGCGATCCTCGACGCCGACAAGGAGGGGTTCCTGCGCTCGTCCACCTCGCTCATCCAGACCATCGGCCGGGCGGCGCGCAACGTCGACGGCGAGGTGGTGATGTACGCCGACCACCTGACCGACTCGATGCGCGCGGCGCTGGAGGAGACCGAGCGCCGGCGCGAGAAGCAGCTCGCCTACAACGCCGAGCACGGCATCGAGGCACGCACGATCCGCAAGCGCGTGGGCGACATCATCGCCGCGGTCCGGGCCGAGGAGCTCGGTGAGGAGTACCGCCCGGCCGAGGCGCCCCGTCAGGCACCCACGCAGGTCGCCGAGGAGCTGCCGACCGAGGAGCTCGCCGCGCTCATCCAGCGGCTCGAGGAGGAGATGCACACCGCCGCCGGCGAGCTCCGCTTCGAGTACGCCGCGCGGCTGCGCGACGAGCTGACCGAGCTGCGCAAGGAGCTCGCGAGCATGCGCGCGGCAGGCGTCTGACCCGGCGGACGCGCGCCGGCGGCACAGGTCCCGGCGGGAGGGCTTCCCGCACCGACCTGGCGCCTCTATCGTAGAGGCGGCGGCACGGTGCCGCCCCGGTCCAGCGCGGCCCGGCCGGGGCCGTGCGGCCGGACCAGGCGCCGGTCCGGCGCAGGTCCCGACCGCCATGCTGGGCGAGCCTGAGTGACGCGCGAGGAGGAGCACCGTTGGACGCCGTGCTGCGCTGCCGCGGTCTCGAACGCCGGTTCGGCGACATCCGCGCCGTCGTGGACGTCGGGTTCGAGATCGCCCCCGGCGAGACCTACGGCCTGCTGGGACCCAACGGGGCCGGCAAGACCACCTCGATCTCGATGATCGCGGGCCTGCTCGCGCCCGACGCCGGCGAGATCACCGTGCTGGGGGAGCGGATGACCCCGCACGCGCTCAGCGCGAAGGCGGCGGTGGGGCTGGTGCCGCAGGACCTCGCGATCTACCCCGACCTGACCGCCCGCGAGAACCTGCGCTTCTTCGCCCGGCTGCAGGGGCTCAGCCGTGCGGACGCCCAGCGCCGCAGCGATGCGGTGCTGGAGGTCATCGGGTTGGCCGACCGCGCCGACGATCGCTCCGAGACGTTCTCCGGCGGGATGAAGCGCCGCCTCAACATCGGGATCGGGCTGCTGCACGAGCCGAAGCTGCTGATCCTGGACGAGCCGACCGTGGGCGTCGACCCCCAGTCCCGCAACGCCATCCTCGAGTCGGTCGAGTCGCTGGCGACCGAGGGGCTCGCCGTCCTGTACACGACGCACTACATGGAGGAGGCCGAGCGGCTGTGCCAGCGCATCGCCATCGTCGACCAGGGCCGCATCGTCGCCGAGGGCTCGCGGCGTGAGCTGATCGCCCGCATCGGGGAGCGGGACGTGGTCCGCCTGCACGTGGTCGGGGACCTCGAGCGCGCGGCGGCGGCCTGCGCGGGCGTGGACGGGGTCGCCGCCGCGGACGTCGAGGAGGCCGAGGTGGTGTGCCTCCTCGACGGCGCGGCGAGCCACCTGCCAGCGCTGCTCGCTGCGGTGGCCTCGGTCGGGGCGAGCGTGGACGGGGTCGAGGTCCGCGAGCCGGACCTCGAGGACGTCTTCCTGCAGCTCACCGGCCGAGCGCTGAGGGACTGACGCGATGCTGCGGGCCGCATCGGTCATCCTGCGCAAGGACCTGACGCTGCGCGCCCGGGACCGCAGCGTCTGGCTCTTCGCCTTCGTCGTGCCCCTCGGGCTGACCTTCCTGTTCTCCACGATCTTCCCCGAGCAGGGTGAGCTCGAGCTGCGGGGTGCGGTCGTGGACCTCGATGGGGGACCGGTCGCCACCGGGTTCGTGGAGGAGGTGCTGCCCTCCCTGGTCGAGACCGGCGTGCTCGTCGACGCTGAGGTGCTCGAGGAGGAGGCGGCGCGGACCCAGCTCGAGGACGGGGACCTCGACGTCGCCTGGGTCCTGCCCGCGGGCCTGTCCGATGCCGCGACCCAGGGCCAGCCGGCCCGGATCGACGTGCTGGTCGCCGCCGGGCGGACCCTGCCGGGCGAGGTCGCCCGCGGGGTCGCGGACGCCTACGCCCGGAGCATCGAGCAGGTCGCTCTCGCGATCGCCGTGGAGTCGAGCACCGGCGCGCCCCCCGATCCCGGCCTGCTGGAGGCGATCGCCGCCGCGGCCGCGGAGCAACCCGAGCTCGTGACGCTCGTGCCCGAGGAGCGCGGCGACGGCGAGCCGCTGGACCCGGTCAGCTACCTCGCCGCGGGGATGGCGGCGTTCTTCGTGTTCTTCGTGGTGCAGTACGGCATCACCGGCATGCTCGAGGAGCGCGACCTCGGCACCCTGTCCCGACTGCAGGCCGCTCCGATCGCTCCGGGTGCGATCCAGCTCGCGAAGGTGCTCGGCGCGTTCCTGCTCGGGCTCGCCTCGGTGAGCGTGCTCGCGGTCGCCTCGAACGTGCTGCTCGGTGCACGCTGGGGTCCGCCGCTGGGCGTCGCGATCCTGCTGGTCGCGCTGGTGCTCGCGGCGATGGGTGTCATGGCCCTGGTCGGCCAGTTCGCGCGGACCGCGGAGCAGGCCGGCAACTACCAGTCGGTGGTCGCCGTCGTGCTCGGCCTCGCCGGTGGGGTGTTCGTGCCGGTCACCAGCGACGCAGGCGTGATCCGCTTCCTCACCGCCATCTCGCCCCACGGCTGGTTCCTGCGCGGCATGGCCGAGCTGTCGGTGAGCGGGCGGTGGAGCGTCGTGCTGCCGGCGGCCGCCGCCATCGCGGCCTTCGGGGTGGCGGCGGCGGTGCCGGCGGTCCTCCTGCAGCGCCGGAGGACGGCATGGTGAAGATCCTCGCGATCGTGCGCATCGAGCTGACCCGGCTGCTGCGGGACCGCTCGAACCTGTTCTTCGTGTTCGCCTTCCCCCTGCTGCTGGTCGTGTTCATCGGCGCTCAGTTCGCCGGCGAGCTGGAGACCCGTCTGGGCTTCGTCGCCGCCGAGGCCGATCCCGGCGCCAGCGAGCTGCGTGACGAGCTCGAGGCCGTCGACGGCGTCACCGTCGTCCGCTTCGAGGACGCCGAGGAGCTCGCCGGCGAGGTGGACCGCGGTCGGCTCAGCGCCGGCGTGGTCGTGCCGGCGGGCTACGGCGACGCGCTCGAGGCGGTGGAGCCGGTCGAGCTCGTCCTCGTGGGCCGTCCCGACGCGACGGCGAGCTCCCTGCAGGCGCTCGTCGCTGCGGTGGTGGCCGAGCAGGCCCAGCCCGGCACGGCCGCGCTCCTGCTCGCCGAGGCCCGCTCCAGCGTGGAGGGTGCCGAGGCCGACCCGGCCGCGTTGCGCGCCGCGGCCGTCGAGCTCGCCCCGGAGCTGGCCCGCATCGAGGTGACCACCCGCGCGGTCGGCGTCGACGAGCTGGCCGAGGAGTTCGCTGCGCTCGGGCAGTTCGACATCGGGGCCTCCAGCCAGCTGTTCCTGTTCACCTTCCTGACCTCGCTGGCGGGCAGCGGCGCGCTCATCCAGACGCGCCGGTACGGCGTCGCCCGGCGCATGCTGTCCACCCCGACGAGCGTCACGACGGTGCTGCTCGGGACCGCTGGCGGGCGTCTGGCCATCGCGCTGTTCCAGGCGCTGTACATCGTCGCGGTCACCCGGGTCGCCTTCGACGTCAACTGGGGGGATCCGCTCGCCACCACCGTCGTGGTCCTGCTGTTCAGCCTCGTCGCCGCTGCGGCGGCGATGCTCGTCGGCTCGGTCCTCTCCAACGACAGCCAGGCCTCCGGTGCCGGGGTGGGGATCGGGCTCGGCATGGCGGCGCTCGGTGGCTCGATGGTGCCGCTCGAGGTGTTCCCGGAGGGTGTCCGTCAGGTCGCGCGCATCACGCCCCACGCCTGGGCGAACGAGGCGATGGCCGAGCTCGTGCGCCGTGACGGCACGCTCGCCGACATCCTGCCCGAGGTGGCTGCGCTGGCCGGGTTCGCGGTGGTGCTGCTCGCGCTCGGTTCCTGGACGCTGCGGCGTGCCCTGAGCCGTTGAACCGGACCGCCCTCGCTAGGCTTGCGGGGTCCGTGTCCGCCGAGCCAGGACCGCCATCGTGACCGCAGCCCTCGGGACCATCCACCCCTGGCTCGGCTACCTCGTCTCGGTCGTGGCGCTCGGCTCGGCGATGGTCGCGTTCCGCTCGGCCAAGGACGCCTCCGAGTTCCGCGCCGGTCCCTACAGCACCGCGATGGTGCTGCTCGACATCCAGGTCACGCTGGGCCTCGTCCTCTACGCCGTGGGCGGCTACTGGGAGGCCCGGCCGGAGGTGGCCTACCTGCACCCGGCGCTGGCGCTCGCGGCGCTCGGCATCGGTCACGGGCTGGTGGGACGGGCCAAGCGCACCCAGCTCGCGGTGGAGGCGCACCGGTCCGCCGGCCGGGGCCTGCTCGGGGCCCTGCTGTTCGTGCTGCTGTCGATCGGGGTCGCCAGCGCACCGCCGTTCCTGCCCTGACCCGGCGGTCCCGACCGGCGGCGGTGCGGCCCGCGCGCGCCGTGACATCGGGGGGTGCTACCAGCCGCGGGCCCGCCAGACCGGCAGCTCCGGCCGCTCGCGACCGAGCGTCGTGTCGTCGCCGTGGCCGGGGAGCACGAGCGTGGTGTCGGCGAACCGGTCGAAGACCTGCTGCTCGAGGCCGTCCATGATCCGGACGTGGTCCTCCTCGCTCTCGGTGCGCCCGTGTCCACCAGGGAAGAGCGTGTCCCCGGAGACGAGGTGGTCGCGCTGCTCGCCGCGGGCGAGGAAGCACAGGGAGCCCGGGGTGTGGCCCGGGACGTGCAGCACCTCGATCTCGAGGTCGCCGACCTGCAGGCGCTGCCCACCGGTCAGCGTGCGGTCCAGGGGAGCCGGGAACAGGGGCAGATCGTCGGCGTGGCCCCAGATCTCGATCCCGGCCGCGGCGATCGGCCCCCAGGCGCGGACGTGGTCCCAGTGCCCGTGGGTCTGGACCGCGGCCACCACCTCGAAGCCCTCGACGGCCTGCAGCAGACGGGGGGCGTCGTCGGCGACATCGACGAGCAGCGCCTGGTTCGTGCGGCGGTCGGCGAGCACGTAGACGTTGTTGTCCATCGTGCTCACCGACAGCTTGCGGATCAGCAGCGGGCCGTCCGTGCGATCCAGCCAGGGACCGCCGGGTTCGACGTGACCGGTGTCGTCCGGGTTCAACCCGAGGCCTCGTCGGACCCTGCCACCCCTGCCGAGGCGGACGTGCGGCGCTCGAACGAGGCGGCCACCAGCTCCTTGGGGGTGAGCTCGTTGCCGGACAGCTCGCCCCGGCTGAAGGTCGAGATGTTCGTCAGCGTGGTCTGGGCGATGTTGGCCATGGCCTCGCGGGTGAAGAAGGCCTGGTGGGCGGTGATGATGACGTTCGGGAAGGTCAGCAGGCGGGAGAACACGTCGTCGGTGATGACCTGGTCGGACAGGTCCTCGAAGAACAGGTCGCCCTCCTCCTCGTAGACGTCGAGGGCGAGGTTGCCGATCTTGCCGGTCTTCAGCCCGTCGATCGCGGCCACGGTGTCCACCAGCGGCCCCCGCGAGGTGTTGACGATCATCACCCCGTCCTTCATCTTCGCGATCGACTCGGCGTTGATGATGTGGTGGGTCTCGGGGGTCAACGGGCAGTGCAGGGAGATGACGTCGCACTCGGCGAACAGGGTGTCGAGGTCGACGTAGCGCACCCCGTAGTCGCGCACCTCGTCGTTGGGGTAGGGGTCGTAGGCGCGCAGTGAGCAGCCGAAGCCGCGCAGGATGCGCGCGGTGATCTGGCCGATCTTGCCGGTGCCGATGATGCCGACCCGCTTGGAGCGCAGGTCGAAGCCGAGCAGGCCCTCCAGGGAGAAGTTCCCGTCCCGCACGCGGTTGTAGGCGCGGTGCAGGCGCCGGTCGACCGCGAGCATCAGACCGACGGTGTGCTCGGCGACGGCGTAGGGCGAGTAGGCGGGGACCCGGACCACCGTGACCCCGCGCTCGGCCGCGGCGTCGATGTCGACGTGGTTGAAGCCGGCCGAGCGCAGCGCCAGCAGTTCGATCCCGGCGTCGGCGAGCCGGTGCACGCTCTCGGTGTCGAGGCGGTCGTTCACGAAGGCGCAGACGACGTCGTGGCCGTCAGCCAGCGCGGCGGTGTTGGGTTGCAGGCGCGCTTCGAGGAAGGTGATGTCGTGCCCGTGCTGCTCGTTGGTCTCCTCGAAGGAGGCGCGGTCGTAGGACTTCGTGCTGTAGAAGGCGATGCGCAAGGTGTGCTCGCTTGGTCGCGGGACGGCAGCGGACACGCGCGCCCCGTCACGTGCGGCGTGCGGGACGTGTCGTGGAGGGCGAGCATAGGACCGCCACGCCTCGCGCGGAGGGGGTTCACCCCAGACCTTCGACCCATCCGTGAGGCGGGGCGGCACGGACCTGCTCGGTAGCCTCGTCCTGCCTGGCCCTGGCCACCGCGCCACCTCGACGCCCGACCTGCAGGCGCCGCGGCGTCCCCCTCGCCGGAGTCCGTCGTGCCCACCACCCCCTCCGCGCCCCCTACGCTCCAGCGCGACCGGATCACGGTCCGCGGCGCCCGTGAGCACAACCTCAAGGACGTCGACCTCGACCTCCCGCGCGACGCGCTGATCGTGTTCACCGGCCTGTCGGGATCCGGCAAGTCGAGCCTGGCCTTCGACACCATCTACGCCGAGGGGCAGCGCCGCTACGTCGAGTCGCTGTCAGCCTACGCCCGGCAGTTCCTCGGCCAGATGGACAAGCCGGACGTGGACTTCATCGACGGGCTATCCCCGGCGATCTCGATCGACCAGAAGTCCACCTCACGCAACCCCCGCTCCACCGTGGGCACGATCACGGAGATCTACGACTACCTCCGGCTGCTCTACGCCCGCATCGGCCAGCCGCACTGCCCGCGCTGCGGTGAGCCCATCGCCCGCCAGACCGCCGAGCAGATCGTCGACCAGGTCCACGAGCTGCCCTCCGGCACGCGCTACCAGGTGCTCGCCCCGGTGGTGCAGGGTCGCAAGGGGGAGCACGTCGCCCTGCTGCAGCGGCTGCGGACCGAGGGGTTCGCCCGGGTGCGTGTCGACGGGGAGGTCGTGGCGCTCGAGGAGGTCGGCAAGCTCGAGAAGAACCGCCCGCACACCATCGAGGTGGTCGTCGACCGGCTCGTGCAGAAGGAGGACCTGCGCCGGCGGCTGTCGGACTCGATCGAGACCGCGCTGCAGCTCGCCGAGGGCATCGCCATGGTCGAGGTCCTGCCGAGCCGTGAGGAGCTCGCCGCGGCCGAGGCCGCCGGGGCCCCGGCACCGCAGCCGGAGCAGCTCGTGTTCTCCGAGCACCTCGCCTGCCCCCGTTGCCAGGTCAGCTACGACCAGCTCGCCCCGCGCAGCTTCTCCTTCAACTCGCCCTACGGGGCGTGCGAGGCCTGCTCGGGTCTCGGGACGCAGCTGATGGTGGACGAGGAGCTGGTGCTGGGCGACGCGGCGCTGTCGGTCGAGGAGGGTGTGATCCTGCCCTGGGGGACCGGCGCCCAGTCCTCCTACTACCGCCAGCTGCTGCGGGCCACCGTCGAGCACCTCGGCGCTGACCCGACGACCCCCTGGCGGGACCTGCCGGAGCACGTCCGCCACGGGGTGCTGCACGGCACCGGGGAGCGTGTCCAGGTCTCCTACACCAACCGCTACGGCCGGCGCCGCTCCTACCGGGCCCGCGTCGAGGGGGTCCTGACCTCGCTGAAGCGGCGGCACAGCGAGACCGAGTCCGATCACGCCCGCGCGCAGATCGAGCAGTACATGCGCGAGGTCCCCTGCCCCGCCTGTGAGGGTCGCCGGCTGAAGCCGATCGTGCTGGCCGTGACCATCGGCGGTCTGTCGATCGCCGAGCTGACCGCGCGGTCGGTGGCCGCCGCCGACGCCTTCATCGCCGACCTCGAGCTCACCGACCGTGAGCAGCTCATCGGCGCGCGGGTCCTCAAGGAGATCCGCGCGCGGCTGCGCTTCCTGCTCGACGTCGGCCTGGACTACCTCACCCTCGACCGGCCCAGCGCGACCCTCTCGGGTGGCGAGGCCCAGCGCATCCGGCTCGCCACCCAGATCGGTGCCGGCCTGGTCGGCGTCCTCTACGTCCTCGACGAGCCCTCGATCGGGCTGCACCAGCGCGACAACGAGCGGCTCATCGCCACGCTGCTGCGGCTACGCGACCTCGGCAACACCCTGATCGTGGTGGAGCATGACGAGGCCACCATCGACGCCGCTGACCACGTCGTCGACATCGGCCCCGGCGCGGGGGAGCACGGCGGCCAGATCGTGCACAGCGGCTCGGTCGAGGGTCTCAAGCGCCTGACGCGACGGTCCCTGACGGGGGCGTACCTGTCGGGCGAGCGTCGTATCCCGGTGCCGGCCGAGCGGCGCTCCGGCAGCGGCGCGAGCGTCGAGGTGGTGGGGGCGCGGGCCAACAACCTGCGGGGGGTGGACGTGGCCTTCCCGCTCGGGACCTTCACGTGCGTCACGGGGGTGTCGGGCTCGGGGAAGTCCTCGCTCGTGAACGAGATCGTCTCCCGGGCGCTCATGCGGCACGTGTACGGCTCCCGGGATCGGCCCGGCGCCCACGAGCGCATCCTCGGGCTCGAGGCCGTCGACAAGGCCGTGGTGGTCGACCAGTCCCCGATCGGCCGGACCCCGCGCTCCAACCCGGCGACCTACACCGGGCTGTTCGACCACGTCCGCAAGCTGTTCGCCGCCACGCCCGAGGCCAAGGTCCGCGGCTACCAGCCCGGCCGGTTCTCCTTCAACGTCAAGGGGGGCCGGTGCGAGGCGTGCAAGGGTGACGGGACGCTGCGCATCGAGATGCACTTCCTGCCGGACGTCTACGTCCCCTGCGAGGTGTGCAAGGGCCGCCGCTACGACCGCGAGACCCTCGAGGTGCACTACAAGGGGCGGACCATCTCCGACGTGCTCGAGATGCCGGTGGAGGAGGCGCTGGGGTTCTTCGCGAACCAGCCGGCCATCGCCGCGCACCTGCAGACCCTCCACGACGTCGGGCTCGGCTACGTCCGGCTCGGCCAACCGGCCACGACCCTGTCCGGGGGCGAGGCCCAGCGCGTCAAGCTCGCCAGCGAGCTGAAGAAGCGCGCGACGGGGCAGACCGTCTACATCCTCGACGAGCCCACGACGGGGCTGCACTTCGAGGACATCCGCCGGCTGCTCGACGTCCTGCACCGGCTGGTGGACAAGGGCAACACCGTCATCGTCATCGAGCACAACCTCGACGTCATCAAGACCGCCGACCACGTCATCGACCTCGGCCCGGAGGGCGGGACCGGCGGGGGCCTGATCGTCGCCGCAGGCACGCCGGAGGCGGTCGCCGCGGAGCCGGCGAGCTACACCGGCCGGTTCCTGGCCGGGCTGCTGGACGAGACGGTCCGCACGGCCTGACCGCCCTTGGGGCGGCTCGACCCGGCGGTCGAAACGGCCTGACCGCCGTTCGGGCAGCTGCGGTCGACGGTCCGCTGCTCAGTCCGGGCGTGCGCGGGGGCCCTGCCGAAGGCGCAGCACCGTGGTGGCGTCGGTGGGCTCCTCGTCACCCTCGCCGCCGCGCCCGGCAGCGGTCCCGTCCGAGCGCTCCGGCTCGCTGCTGGCGGCCGGCTCGTCCCCCTCCACGAGCGTCGGGGCGTCGTGGGCTGCGGCTGTCGCCGCGGTCGTGGTCCGCTCCGGCTCCGCGCCGCCGTCGGGATCGGCGGGATCCCCGCTGCCC
>JBKHEJ010000006.1:0-31439 GCA_046540855.1 Nitriliruptoraceae bacterium | reverse complement strand
GGCTCGGCGCCGGGCGGGTGGTGGTAGCCGGCGGCGCGCTGGCCGTCGCGGGGTTCGCCGCGGTCGTGGTCAGCCAGCAACTGCCGGTCGCGCTCGCGGGCTTCGCCGCGGTCGGCGCCGGGCTCGGGGTCACGGTGCCGCTGGTGTTCGCCGCAGCCGGCAGCCGGTCCGACTCGCCCGGTGCCGGGGTGGCGGCGGTGGGCACCGTCGGCTACCTCGCCTTCGTCATCGGTCCACCGGTGGTGGGGCTCGTGGCGGACCTCGTGGGGCTGCGCGTCTCCTTCGCGCTCGTCGCGCTGGTGATCGCGGCGGTGGTGCTACGGCCGCACCCCGCCCTGGCGCCGGTCACCCTGGACGCACCGGCCCCCGACGCCTGACGCCCGGCACCCCCCACCCCGCGACCGCACGGAACCTCTCCAGAGCGAGGTTCTGTGCACGCGCTGGCCCCGCACGACCCCCGTCTGCGCACGGAACCTCTCTTGGGAGAGGTTCCGTGCATCAGCCGGCCCGATCCGCCGTACCGGTCCCGCCCGACCACGCGGTAAGCAGGTGTCCGAAGACCTCCCGCGGCTGGACTACTCTCTCTCGGTCGAAGCACGCCTGCGGTGCCAGTCACACCGCCTGCTCGCCGCGCCCCACCAGGCGCACCCACGCACCGCACCACCCGATCCGCCCGACCGAACCCCGACCGCCCCGCGGTCGCCCGCCCCGGACCTCGATGCAACGGGAGGCCGATGGAGACCACGTCCCTGTTGCCCCTGGCTGCGGTGGTCGTGCCCGTGGTGACCTCGGTGGTCATCGGGTTGACCCGCCGGACCCCCTCGGTGCGGGACGCGAGCCTGGTCGTGGGCGCCCTCGTGACCTTCGGCATCGTCGCTGCCACGGCGCTCGAGGTGCTCGACGGCCGCGTCCCCACCACCGTCCTCGGCGAGCTCGTCCCCGGCTACGAGCTCTCGCTCGCCGCCGACGGGATGGGCACGGTCTTCGCGGTCCTCGCCTCGTTCCTGTGGGTGCTCGCCGGCTTCTACGCGATCGGCTACATGCGCGGCGACCACGCCAGCAACCAGACCCGGTTCTACGCCTTCTACAGCCTGTGTCTGGCCACCGCCTTCGGTGTGGCCTTCGCCGGGGACCTGCTGACCTTCTTCATCGCCTACGAGCTGCTGACCGTGACCACCTACCCGCTGGTCACCCACAAGGGCGACGGGAAGGCGCTCACCGCCGGCCGGACCTACCTCGGCTACCTGCTCACCGGCGGGGCGCTGGTGCTGCTGGCCATGATGATCGTGATCGCCATCACCGGGGAGCTGTCCTTCACCCCCGGTGGTTTCGTCGGTGACCAGCTGGGCACCGGCCTCACCGTCGTCGTGTTCGCGCTGTTCGCGGTCGGGTTCGGCACCAAGGCCGGTCTGCTGCCGCTGCACCGGTGGCTGCCCGGCGCGATGGTCGCCCCCACCCCGGTGTCCGCCCTGCTGCACGCGGTGGCGGTCGTCAAGGGCGGCGTGTTCGCCTTCGGCCGCTTCCTCGGCTTCGTGCTCGGCCCCGAGGCGCTCGCCGGGATCGACGCCCGCCAGGTGCTGACCTACGCCGCCGCGATCACCATCGTGGTGGCCTCGATCATCGCCCTGCGCCAGGACCACCTCAAGCGGCGCCTGGCCTACTCCACCATCGCCCACCTGGCCTACATCGTGCTCGGCTTCTCGCTGCTCACCCCCAGCGGCTTCGAGGGCTCGCTGCTGCACATCCTCAACCACGGCGTCGCGAAGATCACCCTGTTCTTCGCCGCCGGTGCGATCCACATCGCGGCCCACAAGGACCACGTCAGCGAACTGGACGGCATCGGCCGACGCATGCCCTTCACGATGGTCGCCTTCGGTCTGGCCTCCTTCAGCCTGGCGGGCCTGCCCCCGGCCGGCGGGTTCGTCAGCAAGTTCACCCTGGTCACCGGGGCGCTGGAGGCCGGTGACTGGATCGCCGCCGGCGTGATGGTCTTCGCCGGCCTGTTCACCGCCGGCTACCTCTTCCCCGTGGTCTACCGGGCCTTCTTCAAGCCCGAGGTCGCGCCGGAGCCTGGGGCCGCAGCGGTGCCGGCTGGCGCCGGCGCGGTCGTGGCCGGGGTCGGGGAGGGCGACGGCGGCCCGGTAGCGCACACCCCGGCGCCCAGCGACCAGGCGGCGCCGGACGACCACGGGCACGGGCAGGACGCGCACCACGACGACCACGGGCACCGGCAGGACGCGCACCACGACGACCACGGGCACGGGCAGGACGCGCACCACGCCGACCACGGTGAGGCGGCCGCGAGCATGGTGGTCCCGATCGTCATCACCGGCACGCTCGCCCTGGCGCTCGGTCTGGGCGACTGGACCGGCCTGTACGGGCTCGCCGCCGAGGTGGCCGCCGCCGTGACGGGGGTGGGGGGATGACCCGACGCGCCGTCGCCCCCATCGCCGTGCTGTTCGTGCTCGGCACCGCCGCCGACCTGCTGATCGGCTACTCGCCCTTCCCCGGCTACGGGGCGGCGATCGGGCTGTTCGGCTGCATCGCGATCGTGCTCGTCTCCAAGTGGCTCGGCGAGGTGTTCCTGAACCGGCCCGAGACCTACTACCCGGGTGAACGACCGCCGGACCTCCAGCCGGATCTGCTCCCACCGGAGCACCCGGAGCACCAGCCGAACCCGCGGCGGGGTCGGACATGAGCGACCTGCTGCTGCACCCGGTCCTGCCCTTCGTGCTCGCGGCCCTGCTCGTCCGCGTGGTGCCACGCACCGCCGGCCACGCGCTCATGGTCGCGGCTCCGCTGGCCGCGATGGTCCAGCTGTGGCTGCTCGAGCCCGGCACCTCGGTGCAGCTGAGCTACCTCGACTGGCAGCTCGAGGTGCTGCGGGTCGACGGGCTCTCGACGCCCTTCGGCGTGGTGTTCGCCATCGCCGCGCTGATCGGGGGCGTCTACGGCATCGCCACCCAGCTCGGTCCGGAGCGGTCCGCGGCGCTGCTGTACGCCGGGGCGGCCTTCGGCGTGGTGTTCGCCGGGGACCTGCTGACCTTCTTCCTGTTCTGGGAGACGAAGGCGATCGCGAGCACGTTCCTCATCCTGGCGCGACGCACCGACCGCTCCAACCGCGCCGGCATGCGCTACCTGTTCGTCCACATCCTCGGCGGCAAGCTGCTGCTCGCCGGCATCGTCGTCCACTACTTCGACACCGGCTCGCTGACCTTCACCGCCTTCGAGCCGGGCCTGGCGTCCTCGCTGATGCTCGTGGCCTGCCTGCTGTCGGCCGCCGTCCCGCCCCTGCACGCCTGGCTCGCGGACGCCTACCCCGAGGGCACCGTCGCCGGCACGGTGTTCCTGTCCGCCTACACCACCAAGGCCGCCGTCTACGCCCTGGCGCGTGGCTTCCCCGGGTTCGAGATCCTCATCTACCTCGGCATCGTCATGGCGCTGTACGGCGTGGTGTACGCGGTGCTCGAGAACGACATCCGGCGCCTGCTCGGCTACCACATCGTCAGCCAGGTCGGCTACATGGTCGCCGCGGTCGGCATCGGTACCGAGCTCGCGATCAACGGGGCGACCGCCCACGCCTTCGCGCACATCCTCTACAAGGGGCTGCTGCTGATGGGCGCCGGCGCGGTGCTCTACGCCACCGGCCGGTCGAAGATGAGCGAGCTCGGCGGGATCGCGAACCGGATGCGGCTCGTGCTCGCGCTCTACATGGTCGGCGCGGTGTCGATCTCCAGCTTCCCGCTGTTCAGCGGCTTCGTGTCCAAGGAGCTCGTGGTCGCCGCGGCCTCCTACGAGGACCTGACCTGGCTCGTGGTGCTGCTGAAGGTCGCCTCGGTCGGGACCTTCCTCCACACCGGTCTGAAGCTGCCCTTCGGCGCCTGGGTCGGGACGAAGGGGCTCGGTCCGCGCACGAACGAGGGCGCACCCTTCGAGGTGGGCCGGGTCCCCGCCACGATGGTGCTGGCCATGGGCCTGTCGGCGGTGCTGAACCTGGCGCTGGGGCTCAGGCCGAGCCTGCTGTACGACCTGCTCCCCTACGAGGTCACCTACGACGTCTACACCTTCGGCAAGGTCGTCGAGACCTCCCAGGTCCTGCTGTTCACCGCGCTCGGGTTCTGGCTGCTGCTGCCGAAGCTGCACGCCAAGGCGATCGTCACCGTCGACACCGACTGGCTGTACCGGCGCCTGCCGCGGCTGGTCCGAGACGCCTGGCAGCGCCGTCACGTCACGCGAGCCCGCGTGCACCCCGACGCGCCCGAGCCCGCCCCGCCGGCCGGGGTCGTCGGCACGCTGACGCGCCTGGCGACCCCGACCACCGCCGCCCCGCCGCTGCTGGCGACCTGGGTGCTCGGCGCCGTCGTCCTGGCCGCTGCTGCCGTGCTGCTGGTGGTGAGCTTCGTATGATCCGTGTGCTGCGCACCCTCGCGATGTTCCTGGCCCTGCTCGGGTTCTGGCAGATCCTCTCCGCGCGCATCGACCCGCTCTTCGCGACGCTCGGCGTCGTCTCCGCGGCCGTGCTGACCGCCTACGGGTTGTGGCTGGTGGAGCGGGTGCTCGGCCCCCGCGAGGAGGTCCGGCCGATCTCGGTGCTCGGGTTCTTCAGCTTCGCCGGCTGGCTCCTGCTGCGCATGCTCGCCAGCGCCGTGTGGGTCGCCACGGTGGTCATCGACCCCCGCCGCAAGCCGCACCCGGGGGTCGTGCACTTCGACACCGGCCTGCCGAGCCCGGCTGCCCGCACGATGCTCGCCAACTCCATCTCGCTGGTCCCGGGCACCATCACCTTGAACGTCGAAGGCTCCCGGTTCACCGTGCACGCCTTCACGCCCGAGAGCGTGGAGGACCTGGTCACCGCCGCCACCCAGCAACGCATCGCGCGGGTCTTCCGCGTCCCGGAGGACGAGCCGCCCGCGATGGAGTGGGACCCCGTGCACGACGTGCTGCCGGAGGACCCCGCATGAGCGTGTTCCTGATCTCCTGCATGGTGTTCACCGCGGTCCTGATCGCGCTGGGCCTGTACCGGGTCTACGCCGGCCCCACGGTCTTCGACCGGCTGGTCGCGGTCGCGATGGTCTCGGTGAACGGCCTGGTGATCCTCGTGCTGCTCGGCCTGGCCTTCGAGCGCCCGGACATGTTCCTCGACATCGCCATCGGGTTCGCGATGCTCGCCTTCCTCTTCCCCGTCGTGCTCGGCCGCTACTTCGAGCGCCAGAGCCGCGCGCACGCCCAGGAGCCGGCCGATCAGGAGGAGGGGGCATGATCATCGTCGCCAACGCCCTGATCGTCGCGGGCCTGTTCCTGATCGCGGTCAGCACCTACGCGATCCTCGTGCTCCCCGACGTCTACACCCGGGCGCACGCGGTCGCGAAGTCCGAGACCGCAGGGCTGCTGCTGGTCATCGCCGGAGCGTTCTTCCGGCCCGAGCTCCAGGCCCCCGCCGCCGGCCGGCTCGTGCTGCTGCTCGCGATCACCCTGCTGGCCAACCCCACCGGTGTCCACGCGCTGCTGCGCGCCGCCTACCGCTCCGGGGCCCGCCCGTGGACCACCATGGGCCAGGAGGAGGCCGACCGCACGCTCGGGAGGGGGCCGTCGTGATCATCCCCCTCGATGTCATCGTCTTCGTCGTGCTGATCGTCACCGCCGTGCTGGCGTTGACCACCAAGGACCTGCTCGCCGCGGTCGCCCTGCTGTCCGCCTACAGCCTGTTCACCGCGATCCTGTTCGCCGGGATGGCGGCCGTGGACGTCGCCATCGTCGAGGCAGCGCTCGGTGCGGGTCTGACCGGGATCCTGTTCATCGCCGCGATCATGGCGACGACCCGCCGCTCCAACCCCCGCCTGGAGGTCCGGCGCCGCTACGTCGTCACGCCGCTGATCGTGCTGTTCCTCGGGCTGCTGCTGTACGCGTCCTCGGGCCTGCCCGACCGTGGCGATCCCGAGGCGCCGGCGCAGCAGGGCATCTCGGTGACCTACCTCGACCGCGCCAAGGAGGAGACGAACACCCCGAACGTGGTGACGGCGCTCCTGGCCGACTACCGCTCGCTGGACACCCTGGGAGAGACGCTGGTCATCCTCACCGCGGCGCTGTCCGCGCTGCTCGTGCTGCTGCGCCACCCGCGCGAGGATGAGGACGGACCGCCGGCACGCGGTCCGGACGACGCCTCAGGCGCCGAGGTAGCGGGCGGTCTGCCCGGTGAGCCGGATGACCCGCACGGCCCGCACGGCACGGAGGTGGCACCGTGATCGGGAACTACCCCTCCGTCGTCGTACGGGTGATCGGGACGCTGCTCGGCCCGTTCATCATGATGTTCGGCCTCTACATCATCGCCCACGGCCACTACGGCCCGGGCGGTGGCTTCGCGGGCGGCGTGTTCCTCGCCGTCGGGGCGATCCTGCCCCGGCTCACGCTGCCCGAGGAGATCGCCTACCACCTCTTCCCCCGCTCGCTCGGTCCCCTGACCGCCGGGCTCGGGATGCTCGGCTTCCTGCTCATCGGGCTCGCTCCCCTGCTCGTCGGCGAGGCGTTCCTCGACTACGCCGCCTTCGACATCCCCGGGATGGAGGAGGCCCGCATGCGCTACCTCGGCATCCTGATCGCCGAGGTGGCGATCGGTGCGGCGGTGTTCGGGGCCATGCTCACGATCTTCGACGTCCTGACCGACGAGGTGCGGCGATGATCGAGCTGCTCGAGGCCCGCTACATCTACCTGCTGGTGATGGTGCTGCTCGCCATCGGGCTGTACGGGGTGCTGGCGAAGACCGACCTGGTCAAGAAGGTCATCGGGCTGACCATCTTCTCCAGCGCGATCTTCCTGTTCTTCATCGAGGGCAGCGTCGAGGAGGGTGCGACCGCGCCGATCATCGACGACCGCGGCACCGATCCGAGCCTGTACGTGGACCCGGTCCCGCACCTGCTCATCCTGACCGCGATCGTCGTGGGCGTCGCCGTCATCGGGGTGGCCCTGTCCCTGCTCGTGCGCATCTACCGCACCCACGGCACCTTCGACGAGACGGTCATCGCCGAGCGGCTCGCCGCGGCGGACCGTCCGGCGCCACCGCCCGATGAGGCCCCGCGTGACGGAGGCACCGCGTGAGCCAGCTCCCGGTCCTCCCGCTGCTCCCCCTGCTCGTCGGCTCGGTCATCGCGCTGCTCGCGGGGCTGTGGCGCGCCGCAGCCGGTCAGGTCGTGGCCGTGCTGGCCACCGCGACCTCGCTGCTGTTCGGCGTGATCGGCCTGGTCACGGTCGTGGGCGACGACCCGATCAGCTACGCCTTCGGGGGCTGGCCGCCACCGATCGGCATCGAGTACGTGCTCGACCCGCTGTCGGCCTTCATGGTGACGATCGTCGCGCTGATCGGGCTGCTGATCGCGATCTACCCCGTCGATGCGGCCTTCGGTCTGCACCCGCCCAAGGGCGCGCCGCTGTACCCCCTGGTCCTGCTCGTGCTGACCGGGCTGACCGGGGTGATGCTCTCCGGCGACCTGTTCCACCTGTTCGTCATGATCGAGATCTACGCGCTGGCGACCTACGGGCTGGTCTCGCTCGGTGGCGACCGGGGCGTGCTCGCGGCGCTGCGCTACCTGCTCCTCGGCACCGTGGGGTCCGGGCTGTACCTGCTCGGGGTCGGGTTCGTCTACTTCTCGACCGGCACCCTGAACATGGCCGACGTGGCCTCCCGGCTGCCACCCATCGCCGACAGCCCGGCGGTGCTCGGCGCGGTCGGTCTGATGGTGATCGGGCTGGCGCTGAAGATGGCGCTGTTCCCGCTGCACGTCTGGCTCCCCGACGCGCACAGCGCGGCTCCGCCGGGTGTCGCTGCGCTGCTGGCCGCCGTGCAGGTCAAGGCCGCCGCCTACGCGCTCGTGCGCATCCTCTACGACGTGCTCGGCCCGGCCTACCTCGGCACCGGCGGGCTGCCGGTGGCCACCGCACTGGTCTGGTTCGGGATGGCCGGGATCGTCGTCGGCTCCTGGCTCGCGATCCGGCAGACCGACCTGAAGCGGATGCTCGCCTACTCCACCGTCGCCCAGCTCGGCTACATCGGGGTCGGCATCGGCCTGGCCAACCCCATCGCGCTGGTCGGTGCGCTCCTGCACGTCCTCAACCACGCGCTGATGAAGTCCGGGCTGTTCCTCGTCGCCGGCGGGATCATCCAGCAGACGGGGCTGAAGAGGATCCCCCGCTTCACCGGGCTCGGCAAGCGCATGCCCTGGACGATGGCCGGGTTCGCCATCATGGCGCTGTCGATGGTGGGGATCCCCCCGCTGGCCGGGTTCTGGTCGAAGTTCTACCTCGTCTGGGGCGCCATCGAGGTCGACGAGTGGGTCGTCGCTGCGGTGGTGAGCACCTCGAGCCTCTTGACGCTCGTCTACTTCGTCCGGCTGTTCGAGCAGATCTTCGTCCGCGAGCCCGTCGAGGCGATCGTCGAGCAGGCGCAGGAGCCCGGCAGCCGGATCGTGGGCACCGTCGGGGTGCTGGCGGTGGCCATCGTCGCCGTCGGCCTGCTCAACGCCGTGCTGGTGCGTGAGGTGCTCGCTCCGGTCGCCGAACGCCTGCTCGGCTGAGGGCCCTCGCCCCGCTCGGTGCTCCCTCAGCGGCGCGGCAGCTCGAGCGTCGCGCGGGTCCCGGCGGGGGTGCGTGGGCGGACCCACATGCGACCGCCGTGCAGCGCGGCGATCCGCGCGCAGGTCGCGAGCCCCAACCCCAGCCCCAGCACGCCGTCCCCGTCGTCGCCCCGGGACCCGAGCTCGAACAACCGCTCCGGGTCGTCGACCTCGGGCAGCCCACGGCCGTTGTCGTCCACGTGGATGCGGGTCTCCTCCGGTGTCTGCTCGCAGTGCAGGCGCACCACGAGCTCCCGGTCGGGCGAGCGGTACTTCAGCGCGTTCGCCAGCAGGTTCTGCAGCACGAGCTGCAGGTGGGCGGGGTCGGCCAGGACCTCGCACACGGTGCCGATCTCGATGCGTCCACCGACCTCGTGCAGGTCGAGCTCGAAGCCATCGACGACCTCGTCGAGGACGGCGTCGAGCTGGACCGGGACCGGGTCGTGCTCCCCCGGTCCGGTCGCGGCGAGCTGCAGGAGGGTCCGGGCGGAGGTGAGCGCCCGCTGTGCCTGCCGGTCCGCGCGCCGCAGCAGCAGCGCTGCCTGGTCGGAGAGCTGCGAGCCGTGGTGGCGCAGCACCGTGTTCACCAGGGCCTGGGAGGTGCCGAGCGGGCTCGTCAGGTCGTGCGAGACCACCTCGGCGAAGGCCTGCAGGGTCCGGTTCGAACGCTCGAGGTCGGCGACGGTGCGCTGCAGTCGCTCCTCGGCCCGCCGGATCTCGGTCATGTCGACGATCTGCCCGAGGACGTAGTCGGGGTCGCCGTTGACGTCCGGGATGGCGCTGACCGTCAGCTGCACCTCGACGGGGGTGCCGTCGGCGTGGAGGAACCGCTTGTCCAGGGTGTAGCTGCCCTGCCCGCGGGAGATCAGGGCCTCCATCTGCTCGAGGCTCCCGTCGAGGTCCTCCGGGTGGGTGATGCGCTCGACGACCCGACCGAGCAGATCCTGTCTCGGACGCCCGAGCAGCCCGCACAGGGCGTCGTTGACGTCGAGCCACTCGCCGTCGAGGGACACCATCGCCATCCCGATCGGCGAGTGCTCCCAGGCCAGCCGGAAGCGCGCCGTGGAGTCGTGCAGCTCCCGGCGCACCCGGGCGAGCAGGGCGTCCTCGGCACGGCGTCCACGCCGTCGCCGCGCTCCCCCCGCTTGACGCTGCTGCGTCTCGTGCTGACCGAGCCGGTCCATCCGCCGCCCTGCCCCTACCGCCCGCTCCCGGGCGCCGGCACCGTCGCTCTCATGAGAGACTCCAACCGCCTACCTCACCCTGCGTGGGCGGACAGCCTAGGCCCCCGCCTCGCCGCGTGACACATCCTTGCGAGTGGTTCGCGCGAGCACCGCGCACCTCCCTCGCTCGACGGACCTCGGACATCAGCCACCCTGCGGCGCCTCATCGACGACGACGAGGACCGCGTCGGCCTCGACCTGCTCGCCCGAGCGGACCCGGATCTCGGTCACCGTGCCGGTCAGCGGTGCCCTGACCCGGTGCTCCATCTTCATCGCCTCGACGCTGACCAGGGGGTCGCCCGCCTCCACCTTCTCACCGACCGCGACCTCGACGGCCACCACGACGCCCGGCATCGGCGCGCGGGTCGCACCCGCGACCTCCTCACCGGCGCGGGGCGGGAAGCGCGGCACCCTACGCAGCGTGACCACGCCAGCCGCGGACGAGAGCACCTGGGTGGCGCCGTCGGGGCCCGTGACGACGCAGGCGCGCACCCGCCGCTGGTCCACCTCGACCTCGAGCCGGTCGCCGTCGGCCGCGAGGATCCGCACCGTCGCTCCCAGCCTGGACTCGCCCTCGGCGTCGAGGTGGCCGGGTGGGAGGCCGGCGAGCACCTCGACCTCGAGCCGACCGTCACGCTGCCCGCGGATCCGGACGGCGAGCGGGGCGTCATCCGCGCCGAGGTAGTGGTGCTGGTCCCACACCACCCCGCTCGGCGCGAAGGCGGGCGGCACGCTCGCCACGGGTCCGGGACCGCCCCCGGACCCCACCCGCCGGCCGGCGAGCGTCGCCTGCACCGCCGCGAGCAGGGCCCCCAGCGCCTGGTCGGTGCCGGAGGCCCGGCTGGTGGCCAGCAGGTCGTCGAGGTGGTCGGCGAGGTAGGCGGTGGTGGTCGCGCCCGCGAGGAACCGCGCATCCCGCAGCACCGCGACGAGCAGGTCGCGGTTGGTGGTCACCCCGAGCACGGGGCTCGCCTCCAGCGCCGTGGCGAGCCGGGCGGCGGCCTCCACCCGCGTCGGCGCCGAGGCGATGACCTTGGCGAGCATCGGGTCGTAGTGGGGGCTGACCACCTCACCCGCACGGACCCCGAGCTCACGGCGGATCCCCGGCAGCGCCGGGACGTCGAAGGCCGCGAGCCGGCCGGTCGCCGGCAGGTAGCCCGCCGCCACGTCCTCGGCGTAGAGCCGGACCTCGATGGCGTGGCCGATCGCGACCACGTCGGCCTGGGTGGCGGGCAGCTGCCACCCAGCGGCGATGAGCAGCTGCCAGCGCACGAGGTCGATCGGCTCCAGCACGCCCGTACGCGGGTCGCGGACCCGGACCACCTCCTCGGTGACCGGGTGCTCCACCTGCAGCCGCGTGTTCACCTCGAGGAAGGCGACCGCCTCCCGGGCCGGGACCGGCTCGCCGGCACGCCGACGGGCGAGGACGTCCTCGTCGACCACGAACTCCACGGTGCCCGCCGAGACGTAGCCGAGCGAGGCCGCCGCGGCCACCGCAGCCCGGGTCAGCACGTCGCGGACCTCCGGGTCGATGCCGGGCGACGGGCACTCCTCGACGACCTTCTGGTGACGGCGCTGGATCGAGCACTCCCGCTCGAGCAGGTGCAGCACGTGGCCGTGGGCGTCGCCGACGACCTGCACCTCGACGTGGCGGGGGCGGCCGATGAGCCGCTCGAGGAACACCCGGTCGTCCCCGAAGGCACCGGCGGCCTCGCGGCGGGCCGCGGCCACCGCAGCCGCGAGCTCGTCGAGGTCGTGGACGGCCCGCATCCCCTTGCCGCCGCCCCCGGCCGCGGCCTTGACGAGCACCGGCAACCCGATCCCTGCCGCCGCCGCGCGCAGCGCCGCCTCGTCCGCGTCCGCGTCGAGCTCCGCCCCCGGCACCAGCGGCACGTCCGCCCCGGCCATGAGGCGCTTGGCCTCGAGCTTGTCGCCCATCGCGGCGATGACCTCGGGCGTCGGGCCGATCCAGGTCAGCCCGGCGTCGAGGACCGCCCGGGCGAAGCGGGCGTCCTCGGCGAGGAACCCGAACCCGGGGTGGACCGCGTCGGCGCCGCTGCGGGCGGCGGCCGCGAGGAGCTTGCCGACGTCGAGGTAGCTGTCGGCGGGCGCCGCGCCGCCGATCACCACCACCTCGTCGGCGGCGTGGACGTGGGTCGCGTCACGGTCCACCTCGGAGGCGACCGCGATCGAGCGGATGCCCATCGACCGGCAGGTGCGGGCGATGCGCACCGCGATCTCGCCCCGGTTGGCGATCAGCACGGCCCGCGGCAGCTGCACGGCCGGTGTGGTGGGGAGCCGCGTCTCGGTGGTCATCCTCGCCCCCTCACATCCGGAACACGCCGAAGGCGTCGCCGCCGGCCACCTCGGCGCTGTGGACGGCGGAGAGCGCTAAGCCGAGCACGTGGCGGGTGTCGCGGGGGTCGATGACGCCGTCGTCCCAGCCCTGGCCGGTGGCGAACAGCGCGTTGGACTCGGCCTCGATCTGGGTCTCCACCATGGTCCGCACGGCCTGGTCCTGCGCGTCGTCCCAGGTCTCCCCGCGGTTGATCGCGGCCGCCTTCGCCACGATCGAGAGCACCCCGGCGAGCTGCTGGGGGCCCATCACCGCGATGTGGTGGTTCGGCCAGGTGAACAGGAACCGCGGGTCGTAGGCGCGTCCGCACATGCCGTAGTTGCCGGCCCCGTAGGAGGCGCCGGTCATGACCGTCAGGTGCGGCACCTCGGAGTTGGACACGGCGTTGATGAGCTTCGCGCCGTCCTTGATGATCCCGCCCCGCTCGTAGCTCGTGCCGACCATGAAGCCGGTGATGTTCTGCAGGAACACGAGCGGCCGATCGCGGCGGTTGGCGAGCTGGATGAACTGCGCCCCCTTCTCCGACTCCTGGCTGAACAGCACGCCGTTGTTCGCGAGGATCCCGACGGGGAAGCCGTGGATCGACCCCCAGCCGGTCACGAGGTTGGTGCCGTAGGCCGCCTTGAACTCCTCGAACCGGCTGCCGTCGAGGGTGCGCGCGAGCACCTCGCGGGCGTCGAAGGGCTCGCGCAGGTCCACGCTCGCGATGCCGAGCAGCTCCTCGGGATCGTGCAGGGGCTCGTCGGCGGGCTCGGAGGGTCCCGGCCCGCGCTTGCGCCAGCCGAGGTTGCGCACGAGCTGGCGGGTGATGCGGATGCCGTCGAGCTCGTCCTCGGCGAGGTGGTCCCCGAGCCCGGAGACGCGCGCGTGCATCTGTGCCCCGCCGAGCTCCTCCTCGGTGGCCTCCTCGCCGGTGGCCATCTTCACCAGCGGCGGCCCACCGAGGAACACCTTGGAGCGCTCCTTGATCAGCACCGTGTAGTCGGACATCCCCGGGATGTAGGCCCCACCGGCGGTCGAGGAGCCGAACACGAGGCTGATGGTCGGGATGCCGGACTTGGACAGCGTCGTCAGCTCGCGGAAGGTCCGCCCGCCGCGGACGAAGATGTCCTTCTGGCTGCGCAGGTCCGCGCCGGCCGACTCGGTCAGGTTGATGGTCGGCAGCCGGTTCTCACGGGCGATCTGCAGGGCCCGTAGCGACTTCGTGACGCTGAAGGGGTTGGAGGCGCCACCCTTGACGGTGGGATCCATCCCGCCGAGGAGGCACTCGACGCCCTCGACCACCCCGATGCCCTGGATCGCGGAGCCCCCCACCTGGAACTCGCTGCCGTGGCCGATCAGGGGCTGGAGCTCGAGGAAGGGGCTGCCGGGGTCGAGCAGCAGGGCGATGCGCTCACGCAGGGTGAACTTGTCCCGGCTGCGGTGGCGCGCCAGCTTGTCCGGCCCGCCGCCGCCGTGGGCGGTGGCGAGCAGCGCCGCGATCTCCTCGAGGAGCTCGAGGTTGCGTTCACGGTTGCGCTGGTAGGTGTCGCTCGAGGGGTCGACGCGCGTGGGCAGCACGTCGTGCGTGCTCGGTCCGGCCACCACCTCGAGCTCCCTCCCGATCGCTGGGCGGGCCGGGGCCTCCTCGCCGGGTCCCGCCCCGACCGGCCCCGCCCCTGCCCGCAGCCCCGACGGCTCACACACCACCGAGGGACCGGAACGATAGCGCAACATCCGTTCCGCTCACGTGCTCGGTCACGGTGGCGGCACGGGGCGGGGACCGGGCGGGGTGTGCGCCGCGCGGCACCCGGCTCAGCTCAGCCCGAAGGCGAGCCCGGCGATGACGACGACGGTGCCGAACAGCGACAGCATCAAGGAACGGGTCTGGGCGGTGACCAGGTCGGTGAACCGTCGCTCGGCGTCAGCGTTGACCTGGTGCACGATCCCGCCGATGCGCTCGCCGAGCCCGCGGAGCTCACGCTCGACACCGCCCAAGCGCTGCTCGAGGCCGTCCATCCGACCGCCGAGGCCGTCCATCCGACCCTCGAGCCGCTCCATCCGGCCCGCAAGACCGTCCATCCGACCCTCGAGCCGCTCCATCCGACCCTCGAGCCGCTCCATCCGGCCCGCAAGACCGTCCATCCGATCCGCAAGACCGTCCATCCGACCCTCGAGCCACTCCATCCGACCCTCGAGCCGCGCATCCATGGCGTCCATGGCCGCCAGCACCCCGTCGACGTCGACCTGCGTCGCGGCACGGGTACCCGGCGGTGGCAACAGCTCGGACAAGGTGGCTGCGACCTCCTCGCCCAGCTGTCCGCGGCAGCACGCACCAGGGCGCGTCGATCCCGTTCGTCGGTCGGCATCGTGCCTCCTCCCGTCGAGGTGCGCAACGGCAACGGCAAGGCCGTCGCCGGAGCCTACGGCGGGGGTCGATGGGCCCCCGGGGCCGTCCACACCCCGAGCGGCCGTCAGGTGCGTCCGTGCAGCAGCGCAGCCAGCGTCGGGTTGGCGCGGTCCGCCTCCGACACGATCGGCTCGGCGACCGGCCAGTCGACGGCAAGGTCCGGATCGTCCCACGCCACCGCCCGCTTGGGCACGTCCGGCCGCCACTCGGCGCCGACGTCGTAGAGGTAGTCCACCTCGGTCACCGCGCAGAACGCGTTCGCCAGCCCCTCGCTCACGAACAGGCGGACCCGCGCTCCGGGCTGGTCGCCGAGGTGGAACGTCGCCACCTCGCCGCAGGTGGGGCTGTCGGCGCGGATGTCGGCGATGGCGCAGAAGGCGGTGCCGCGCGCGACGTAGACGAACTTGTCCCACGGCTCGGCGTGGAAGCCGCGTAGCACCCCGGGTGCGGACCGGGAGTGGTTGCCCTGGGCGAAGACCGGCTCGCGGCCGAGCGCCTCCGCGAGCTCCGAGCGCTGGTAGGTCTGGCGGAAGAAGCCGCGCTCGTCGCCGTGGGTGTCCCAGCGCACGACGTACAGCCCGGTGATCGCCGTCGCCTCGACGCTCACAGGCCGCTCCTCCGCTCCACCCTCCCAACCGGTGCGACGCTAGCGGCCAGATGCCTCGGTGAACGAGGCCCGGGCACGGGCGCGGGGCCGATCCTGGCCGACCGTCGCGCGCGACCGCACACGGCGCTGCTGGCCGAAGGCTCCTATCCGGCGCGAGCGCCGTCGACCCAGCCCCGTAGCCTTCGCGTCATCGACCAGAGCCGGGCGTGGACGCCGGCGCCGGCCCTGATGGACCGAGGGCAACCGAACGACAGGGGCGATCGTGAGCATGTGGGGCTGGCTCCTCACCGCGAGCGCAGCGCTGACGCTCGTCCTCGGGATCGCCTTCGTCTCGTACCTGCTCCCCAAGGACGACGTGCCCGAGGCACCGGACGCCGTCGTGGTGCTCGGCGGGGCCGGCCCGGAGCGGGCCGAACTGGGCATCGAGCTCGCGCAGCGCTACGACGCGCTGCTGGTGCTGTCGGGGACCGCGGAGGTGTTCGGCGAGCAGCAGGGTCGGACCTGCTCGCTCGACGCGATCTGCTTCGAGCCGGTGCCCGGCACCACTCGCGGCGAAGCCCAGATGGTGGCCGACATGGCTGACGAGTACGGCTGGGAGCACGTGACGGTCGCGACGAGCGCGTTCCACACCACGCGGAGCCGGTTCCTGTTCCGCCAGTGCCTCGACGCGGACCGCGTCAGCGTCGTCGGGACGGTGCGCGAGGGCGCAGCGTCGACGACCCCGTGGCTGCTGTTCCGGGAAGGCCTCGGGGTGATCGCCGGGGCGACGTTCCAGCGCGCCTGCTGATCCAGACCACACCGGTGCACCTGCGCGGCTTGGCTCGCATCGAGCGCGTTCGCTGACGACCGACGCCCGGGGGAGCGTGGTCGTCGCGTTCGACGATCTCCCCGCGCGACGCCAGGACCGCGGGAGGGTGAGAGGGCGCCGCCCCCACGCGGTCGCACATCTCGGGGTCGGTCGCTCCCATCCCGTACGGTAGACCGTGTCGCAGGTATCGGCACCGCCCGACGTCCACGCGCACCGACCAGGTCCCCACGCGAACGCGCCGGCCGGTCGCTGCAGCGGCCCGGGGTCGGCTCGCCGGGCGGCACCGCAGCCTCGCGCACCGCCCTTCGCACCCCACCACCGCGCTCCGACCGAACCACCGCACCTCGACGAGGCCCGCCCGTGACCGAGTACTCCGCGAAGCACATCAGCGTCCTCAAGGGGCTCGAGGGCGTGCGCAAGCGTCCGGCGATGTACATCGGCTCCACCGACACCCGTGGCCTCCACCACCTGGTCTGGGAGGTGGTCGACAACGCCGTCGACGAGCACCTCGCCGGCCACGCCTCCCGGATCGCCGTCCGACTGCTCGCCGACGGCGGCGTCGAGGTCACCGACGACGGCCGCGGCATCCCGGTCGACCTCCACCCGACCGAGAAGCTCCCAGCCGTGGAGCTCGCGCTGACCACCCTGCACGCGGGCGGGAAGTTCGATCAGCAGTCCTACGCCGTCTCCGGTGGGTTGCACGGGGTCGGGGTCTCGGTGGTCAACGCCCTGTCCGCGCGCACCGAGGTGGAGGTCACCCGTGACGGCGCGGCGTGGACGATCGCCTTCGAACGCGGGCCCCGGGTCCAGGACCTCGAGCGCGTCGGTAAGGCCAGGGGTTCGGGCACGCTGGTGCGCTTCTGGCCAGACCCGCGCATCTTCGAGACCACCGACCTGCAGTACGACCTCATCGCCCAGCGGCTGCGGGAGACGGCCCTGCTGAACCCGGGGCTCGAGCTCGTCGTCGTCGATGAGCGCACCGGCCGCTCCGCGACCTACCGGTTCACCGACGGGCTGGGCGACTTCGTCTCCGAACTGCTCACGGACCGTGAGGCCCTCACCCCGACGATCCGCGTGCACGACGAGCGGGTCGAGGACGGCCACGCCTTCGCCCTGGACGTCGCCTTCACCTGGTCGGAGGGCTTCCACGACGAGCGGGTGCGCTCCTACGTCAACATCGTGCGCACCGCGGACGGCGGCACCCACGAGGAGGGGTTCCGGCGCGCCCTGACCAGCACGCTGAACCGCTTCGGCCGGGACTCCGGCGCGCTGCTGAAGAAGGACCCGAACCTCACCGGCGATGACGTGCGCGAAGGCCTGGTCGCGGTCATCTCGATCAAGCTCCCCGACCCGCAGTTCGAGGGGCAGACCAAGGGCCGGCTCGGCTCCACGCTGGCACGCCAGTACGTCGAGCAGGTCGTGACCGAGGCGCTGACGACGTGGCTCGCCAAGAACAGGACCGCCGGCCGGCGCATCATCAAGCGTGCCGCGGTGGCCGCCAAGGCCCGCCAGGCCGCCAAGGCCGCCCGGGAGCTGACCCGGCGCAAGGGCCTGCTCGACCAGCAGTCCGCAGGTCTGCCCGGCAAGCTGGCCGACTGCACCTCCCGCGACCCGTCGGAGACCGAGCTGTACGTGGTCGAGGGGGACTCGGCTGGCGGCTCGTCCAAGGCCGCGCGCGACCGGCACACCCAGGCGATCCTGCCGCTGCGCGGCAAGGTCCTCAACGTCGAGAAGGCACAGCTGACCCGCGTGCTCGAGAACGCGGAGATCCAGGCGCTGGTCAAGGCGATCGGTACCGGCGTCGGTGACGCCTACGACCACGACCGCCTGCGCTACGACAAGATCATCCTCATGGCCGACGCCGACGTCGACGGTGGGCACATCACCACCCTGCTGCTCACCTTCTTCTACCGGCTCACGCCGAAGCTCATCGAGAAGGGGCACCTCTACCTCGCCCAGCCACCGCTCTACCAGCTCCGCCGCGGGTCGACGGTGGCCTACGCCATGAGCGACCGTGAGCGGGACCAGCACCTGCGGACGACTTTCAGGAGGTCGTCGTCGGTGGAGGTGCAACGCTTCAAGGGGCTCGGTGAGATGGACGCCGAGCAGCTGTGGGCCACCACCATGGATCCGCAGCGCCGCACCCTGCTGCGGGTCAACATCGAGGACGCCGCGCGCGCCGACGAGCTGTTCGTCCTGCTCATGGGCAACCAGACCGACCCTCGGCGCGAGTGGATCGTGAGCAACGCCCACTTCGCGGAGAACGTGGACGTCTAGGGCGCCTGTGGTTGCGGCTCCGATCACCGGATCCGCCGCGCCTCACCCGGCGAGCAGCCCCTCCACCTCGAAGCAGATCTCGTCCAGCTCGACCTACACGCTGCCGGGCGCGGTCGGCTCCGGTGCGAACCGCACCCCCGGCAGGTGGCCGAGCAGCTGCCGGGCACGGTCGGCTCCGGCGCGAACAACACCCCCGACAGGTGGCCGAGCAGCTGCCGGAAGGTCGTCCGGATCGCCCGACGGCGAGCCACCTCGACGTAGCGCTCGCCGGCGCGGGCGGCCGGTTCGAGCTCCTCCTGCTCGAAGGCGTCCACGTTCGGACCGAGCGGGGCGACCCAGGTCGAGTCGAGGGCGTCGAGCAGGAGCGCACGCTCCGTGGGGCGCACGTCGTCGGAGGCGGGCCGGGAGGCGGGCGGCGAGGTGGACGGGGAGGCGGGCGGCGAGGTGGACGGGAGGCGAGCGGGAGGCGGGCAGGGAGGCGAGCGGGAGGCGGGCAGGGAGGCGGGCAGGGGATCGTGTGCAGCAGTCGCAAGCAGGTCGATGCTGAACGCACACACCCTTGTGAATCGAACACCTGTTCGAGTACGATCGCCCGTGTTGGGAGCGGTTGCTCCCCGGTTCCCCCCGGTTCCCATCGTCCGGTCACCTGGTCCGGACAGCGGTCCCGGTTCGCCGACGATCCGCGCCAAGCGTCAACAGGACACGCATGACACGCCGCCACCCGTACCGACGCCGCGAGCGCCCGCTCGTGGTCGCGTCACGGGTGCCGCCGGGCCGACCGCGACCGGTCCCGCCGGCGAGGTCCTGCACCGTGATGGCTGCGGAGCCGAACGGGGCGTACGACCTCGCCGACACGGGCTCGCCGGGCACGCCGTCGCCCGCTCAGCCCGCCGAGGTGCTGGACCGCCTGCGGCAGGTCGCGCACGAGGTCGCCCGGCTCGACCTCGACGCCTGCACCGATGCGGCACTGCGGACCTGCCTGGAGGAGCTCCGCCGGCCGTTGGCGATGCTGGAGGCGACCCGTGCGCGGCTGCTCGCCGACCTCGAACAGCGTGCGGCCCGACGGGTGCCCCCCGGGGGGAACGCCCGTGGTGCCCGCGACGAGGAACGCCGCCGGGCCGCGACGCAACAGCACCTGTCCCGCTCCCGCATGAAGCGTGAAGCGGAGGCGGGCCACGCTGCCCGCGAGCACCACGCCACCGGCCGGGCCTTCGCGCAGGGCGACATCGGCACCGATCACGTCCGCCTCATCGCCGACCTGCTCACCCAGGTACCCGCCGAGCAACGGGACGAGGTGGAGGCTCGGCTGCTCGGGCTCGCGTGCGACCACGAGCCGGTCACCTTCGGCCGGAACGCGCGGGCGCTGCTCCACGAGCTCGCGGCGGACCGCAACGCCGCGGCCGAACGCCTGCAGGAGTCACGTCGCGAGCTGCGCATCGCCGACACGCCCGAGGGGAGCGTGGTCCTGTCGGGTCGCCTGTTCGGCACCTCGGCGGAGCTGGTCCGGGTCGCGCTCGACGCCTTCCGGCGCCCCGACACGCCCGACGAGCCCCGCACGGTCGAGCAGCGCAACGCCGACGCGCTCCTGCAGCTGTGCGAGGTGGCGCTGAGAGCCGAGCAGGCGCCGACCCAGCACGGCGCACGGCCCCACGTCGTGGTGCTCGTCCGCGACGAGGACCTCGGCGGCGGTGCCGGTCCGGCACGGTTCGGCTTCTCCGGCCAGCCGGTGAACCTGGCGCTGGCTCGCCGACTGTTCTCCGACTGCGTCGTCAGCCGTCTCGTGCTCGCGGCCGATGGCACCCCTATCGAGGCTTCCGCTGGCCGACGGACCGTGCCCGCCGGTCTGCACCGGGCGCTGGTCGCCCGTGACGGCGGCTGCACCTGGGCCGGCTGCGACGCGCCGGCCTCGTGGTGCGACGTCGCCCACGGCAACGTGCCCTTCCGGCAGGATGAGCCGCTGCGGCTCGGGGACGCTGCCCTGCTGTGCCGCCGGCACCACCGCCACTTCGACCACGGCCCCTACCGCATGGTGATCTCGGGCGGCCGCGTGCGCTACGAGCGTCTCGATGCGGCCGCGCGTCCCGCCGACGGGGCGCGCGCCGACCCTGACCCGCCCCCGGACCTCGGTGCCGGTACCACCGACCCGGATCCGCCCCCGGATACCGGGAGGTCGAGCACCGACCCGGACCCGCCCCGGCTCTTCGCGGCGGAACCCGACGGGTCGTGTCGGGACGGTCCGGACTGAGCGGGGTCGGCCGGATCAGGTCCCCATCGCAGGCAGGGTGGTGCCCTACCTTGCCGTCCTGGCGCGCGCCGCGCCGTCCCGACCACCTCGATCCGATCCCGGAGTCCCTCCCCCGTGGCTAGCCAACCTGCCCTCACCGCCGGCGAGGTCCGGGACGTCTCGCTCGAGTCCCGGATGGAGCAGGCGTTCCTCGACTACTCGATGTCGGTGATCGTCGGGCGTGCGCTGCCGGACGTCCGCGATGGCCTCAAGCCGGTCCAGCGCCGCATCCTGTACTCGATGTGGGAGTCGGGGCTGCGGCCCGACCGCCCCTACCGCAAGTGCGCTTCCGCGGTCGGTGAGGTCATGAAGACCTACCACCCCCACGGCGACAGCTCGATCTACGACGCACTGGTGCGCATGGCGCAGGAGTTCGTGACCCGCGAGCCTCTGATCGACGGGCACGGCAACTTCGGCTCCGTCGACGGCGACCCACCGGCTGCGATGCGCTACACCGAGGCGCGCCTGTCCCCCATCGCCATGGAGCTCCTCGCCGGGATCGACGAGGAGACGGTCGACGAGCAGGACAACTACGACGGCTACGCCACCGAGCCGGTGGTGCTGCCGGCCCGCTTCCCGAACCTGCTCGTCAACGGTGCCTCCGGCATCGCCGTCGGGATGGCCACGAGCATCCCGCCGCACAACCTCGGCGAGGTCATCGCCGCCTGCCTGCACCTGCTGCGCCACCCCGACGCGGATCTCGCCGCGCTCCAGCGACACATCCCCGCGCCCGACCTGCCGACCGGCGCCCGCATCATCGACGGGGAGGGGATCACGCAGGCCTACGCCTCGGGCCGGGGGGCGATCACCGTCGAGGCGGTCGCCTCCACGGAGACGCGCACCGGCAACCTGCCACGCATCGTGATCACCGAGATCCCCTACCAGGTGAACAAGGCCGCCCTGCTCGAGCGCATCGCCGCGCTCGTCGCCAACCGGAAGCTCGAGGCGATCCGGGACCTGCGCGACGAGTCCTCCCGGGACGGCATGCGGATCGTGATCGAGCTCAAGCGCGGGGAGGACCCCGCAGCGGTGCTCGAGCGCCTCTACGAGCTCTCCGACCTCAGGACCAACCTCAACGTGAACATGGTCGCGCTCGTCGACGGGGCGCCGCGCACGATCGGGCTGCGGGACGCGCTCGCGCACTACCTCGCCCACCAGCGCGAGGTCCTCACCCGGCGGACCGAGCACCGGCTCGCCAAGGCGCGGGCCCGCGCGCACATCGTCGAGGGGCTGCTCACCGCCCTCGACCATCTCGACGAGGTCATCGCGCTGATCCGGGGTGCGGAGTCCGCGGCCGTCGCCAAGCTCGAGCTGATGCAGCGTCTGGAGCTGACCGAGCGGCAGGCCCAGGCGGTCCTGGACATGCAGCTGCGCCGCCTCGCCGCGCTCGAGCGCGCGGAGCTCGAGGACGAGTACCAGCAGCTGCTCGGCACGATCGAGCAGCTGGAACGGATCCTCGGCGACCGGGAGGTGCTCGACCGCCTCCTCGCCGACGAGCTCGCGGAGATCAAGCGCGTCCACGCCACGCCGCGCCGGTCGCGGATCGTCGCGGACGGGATCGAGGCGGCCGACGTGCTCGCGGGCGGGAGCTCCGCCGGCTTCGAGGCGCAGGACGTGACCGTGCTGCTGACCCGCGGGGGCTACGCCAAGCCGCTCGCGCGACGCCGCACCACCCCGACGCACAAGCACGCCCACGATCCCCTCGCCGCGGTGATCCGGTGCACCACCGACGACACCCTGCTGGTGCTCGAGGAGACCGGCACCGGCCACCGCATCGGGATCGGTGATCTGCCCATCGCCAAGCCGGCGCAGCGGGGCACGCATCTCGGCGGGCTACTGGGCGGCGGTCCCTCCGCCCCGATCATCGGCGCGATCGTGCTCCGGGAGGTGGCGGGCGGCAGCCTCGTGACCGTCAGCGCCGCCGGTCTGGTGAAGCGGACCGATCTCGGCGAGTACCTCGAGACACGTCAGCGCAGCATCCAGGTCGCCGGGGTCCGCGACGGCGACCGGCTCGTCGCCCTCGACTGGTGCCGGGACGAGGACGACCTCCTGCTCGCCCACGACCAGGGGCTGATCACGCGCTTCCCTGCCCGCGAGGTGCGCCCGATGGGGCGCGGCGCGACCGGGGTGGTCGGGATGAGCGTGCCCGAGGGCGCTTCGATCGTCGCGCTGAGCGTCGCCCGTGCCGGTGCTGCGGAGCAGGAGGTGATCACCGTCGCCGCGGACGCGAGCGCGAAGCGCAGCCCGCTCACCGAGTACCCGGTGAAGAAGCGTGGCGGCAAGGGCTTGCAGACGGGCACGGACGAGCTGCGCTGGTGCGGGGTGGCGACCGACCTCCACCTCGGCGATGAGCACGGCGTCGTGCTGCGCCTGGTCGACCTGGCACCCGGGCGGCGGGCGGGACGGGGCACCCCGCTCGGGGATGGCCCGGATCCGCTCACGACGGTCGTGGCGGAGCGGACCGCCCCGGACCAGACCGCCGTGGGGTAGACCGTCCCGTAGCAACCCGTCACGGATCAGACCGCCCCTGGGCAGACCGCCCCGTAGCAACCCGTGACGGATCAGACCGCCGTGGGGTAGACCGCCCCGTAGCAGCCCGTCACGGATCAGACCGTCCCGTAGCAGCCCGTCACGGACCAGACCTCCCCGTCGCACGCCGCCCTCGGAGCAGCCCGGACGGGTCGGCGCGGCCGGGGCGGCCAGCTCGCCCGACAGCGAACGACCGGGTGACGGGAGCCGCCGGCGCGGCCCCGCCCTCCCGGTCGTCCGATCGGTTCAGTGTCAGCTCAGTTGAGCTGGGCGGAGAACATCCACAGCTGCATCTCGAGCCCGTCGAGGATCTGGATCAGCAGGTCCTCGCTCGGGGCGTCCACGTCGCCGAGCCCGCTCAGCCGCTCGCGCGTGGCCGACGCGACGGCGTGGATACGGTCGGTCATCGCCTGGACGACCTCGGTGGTCTGCACCCACGACTCGGGCGCCGGGTCCGCCGGGGAGTCGCCGGCGACCCGCTGGACGCGACCGTCGGGGGCGATCCCCACCGACGTCATGCGCTCGGCGACCTGGTCCATCCAGGTGCGGTACTCGTCGGTCACCTCGTCGAGCTGCAGGTGCAGGGAACGGAAGTTGCGTCCGACGACGTTCCAGTGGAACTGCTTCGCGGTCAGCGACAGGTCGATGAGGTCGACCAGCAGCGGCTGCAACCGCGAACGGACGAGGTCCTGAGCGGCCGGGCTCAGGGTGGAGCGAACGACCTCGGTCGGTGGCGTCATCTCGGTTGCGGACATCCCATGCCTCCTGGGTATGGACGTGTGTTCCGGTTCGGTGGGTAGCGCCTACCGTAGGTTCGGAACACGGCCACGCTAGGGCCGGGTGGACAGGTAGGACAGGGACGTGGAACGAGCATCGCTCGATGGCCTGCAGTTGCGTGCCGCCCGGGACGAGGACGCCGACGGGCTCATCGCGCTCGTCGGCGCGGCCTACGACGAGCACCCCGGGTGCGTCCTGGACCTGCCCGGCGTCGATGACGACCTGCCGCGGCCGGCGACCACGGCAGCCCGACGCGGTGGCCGGTGGTGGGTCCTCACCCACGACGGCCGCGTCATCGGCTCCATCGGCACCGGTGCGCCCTCCCCGCAGGGCGTGCTCGAGCTCAAGCGGTGCTACCTCGACGGAAGGTGGCGCGGACGGGGTCTGGCGACCCGGCTGATCCGGCGCGTGGAGGAGCACGCCTCAGCGCTCGGCGCGACCCAGGTCGAGCTGTGGAGCGACACCCGCTTCACGGCAGCGCACCACCGCTACGAGCAGCTCGGCTACGCGGCGACCGGGGAGACCCGCGACCTGCACGACCCCTCGGGCACGACCGAGTACCGCTTCGCGCGCACGCTGCCGCCCTCGCCGTCCCCGCCACCCGTCCGCTTCGTCGGCCCCGACGCCGAGGACGAGGTCGTGGCGCAGGCCCTACCCGACGGCTCGGTGCTGCGCGGGGCGGTCGCCGGGCTGCGCTACGCCGTCGAGGTCGACCACGCCTGGCGCCCGCGCCGGGCGCTGCTCGCGCACGGCGAGCGCCACACCCAGCTCACCTCCGACGGGCACGGTCGGTGGTGGCTGGACGGTGCCGTGGCCGCCGCGCTGTCCGGGTGCACCGACGTGGAGATGACCGCCACCGCCACGACGATCCAGCCCGTCGTGCGGCGGCTCGCGCTCGGCGCGGGCGAGCAGGCCGAGGCCCGGCTGGCCGTCCTGGACAGCACCGAGAGCGCACCGGGTGTCGCGGTGGCGACCTGGACCCGCCAGAGCGCGCGCAGCTACACCTGCCACGAGCGAAAGGCTCGCATCGAGGTCGAGGTGGACGGTTTCGGCCTGCCGGTGCGGGTGGGCGAGCTGTGGCGGCGCACCACGCCGGTCGACGACTAGCGGGGAAGCACCTGGCGTGGCCCGGACCGACGACGCCGGCCACCGGGGGCATCGCCTGGCGTGGCCCGGACCGACGACACCGGCCACCGGGGGCATCGCCTGGCGTGGCCCGGACCGACGACGCCGGCCACCGGGGGCGTCGCCTGGCGTGGCCCGGACCGACGACGCCCCCACACCGGGTGGGGGCGCCAGCGGGACCGGGTGGGCTCAGCGCATCTTCGTCCCGGCCGAGCGCAGCTCCTCGGCGGCACGCACGACCCGGGCCGCCATGCCCTCCTCACCCTTCTGGGAGTAGGAGCGGGGGTCGTAGACCTTCTTGTTGCCGACCTCGCCGTCGACCTTGAGCACCCCGTCGTAGTTGGTGAAGAAGTGGTCGACGAGCGGCCGGGTGAAGGCGTACTGGGTGTCGGTGTCGATGTTCATCTTCACGACGCCGTAGTCCAGCGACTCGTGGATCTCCTCCATCGAGGAGCCGGACCCGCCGTGGAAGACCAGGTCGAAGGGCTTGTCCTTGCCGACCCTGGCGCCGACGGCGTCCTGGAGCTCCTTGAGCACGCTCGGGCGCAGCTGCACGTGGCCAGGCTTGTACACCCCGTGCACGTTGCCGAAGGTGGCGGCCAGAAGGTACCGGCCGCGCTCCCCCACCCCGAGCTTGGCGGCGGTGGCGAGCGCGTCCTCCGGCGTGGAGTACAGCTTGTCGTTCATCTCCCCGACGACGCCGTCCTCCTCGCCGCCGACGACACCGATCTCCATCTCCATGATGGTCCTGCCGGCGACGCACAGCTCGAGCAGCTCCTCGGCGAGGTCGAGGTTCTCCTCGAGCTCGACCGCCGAGCCGTCCCACATGTGCGAGTTGAACAGCGGGGCCTCCCCGCGGGCCACCCGCTCCTTCGAGATCTGCGCCAGCGGGCGCATGAAGGTGTCGAGCTTGTCCTTCGGGCAGTGGTCGGTGTGCAGCGCGACGGTGACCGGGTAGCGCTCGGCGACGACCTTCGCGTACTCCGCGAAGCCGGTCGCCCCGACCACCATGTCCTTGACGCTGAAGCCGGACCAGGCCGCAGCCCCGCCGGTGGAGACCTGGATGATGCCGTCGCTCTCGGCTTCGGCCAGTCCACGGATCGCGCCGAGGAGGGTCTGGGAGGAGGTCACGTTGATGGCGGGATAGGCGAACGCGCCGGCCTTCGCGCGGTCCAGCATCTCCTCGTACTGCTCGGGGGTTGCGACGGGCATGTGCCGTGTCCTTTCGGTGGGTCAGGTCAGCCCGACGGCCTGCGCGAGCGAGAGCGCGACGGCCTCGGCGCGTCCACGCAGCATCGCATCGGTTCCGTCGGGATCACCTTCGGTGGTCGTAGCGGTCCTGAGGTCGACGTAGATCTTGCACTTGGGCTCGGTGCCGGACGGACGGATCATCACCCGTCCGTCGGTGAGCTCGAGCAGGACCAGGTCCTGCGCAGCCAACCACGGCGGCCGCTCGTGCGCACCGGTGCGGAAGTCCGTGACCGAGGTGACCTGCTGCCCGGCGAGCTCGGTCGGCGCCCAGCCGTCCAGGCGGGCCATGGCCGCGGCGATCCGTGCGGCCCCGTCGAGCCCTGGCCGGACCACCGAGTGCTGGTGGCTGACCCAGCGCCCGTGCCGCAGGCACAGCTCGTCCCAGCGGTCCAGCAGGGTCCGGCCCTCGGCGGCGAGGCTCAGGGCGAGGTCGGCGAGCACGACCGCGGCGGAGATGCCGTCCTTGTCGTGCACGATGGTGCCGACGCAGGAGCCGAGCGCCTCCTCGAACCCGTACACGAACCGGTAGCCCTCGTCCCGTTCGAGCGCACGGGCCGCCAAGCAGATCCACTTGAAGCCGGTGAGGCTCGTCTCGGCCCGAGCGCCGTAGGCCGCGGCGACCGAGGCCACCATCGGCGTCGACACGATGCTGGAGACCACCAGCGGCCGGTCGGCCGGGGTGCCCGCGAGCAGGTGGTCGGCGAGCAGCACCCCGACCTGGTTGCCGGTCAGCGCTCGCCACGCGCCGGACCGGTCGGGCACGGCGGCAGCGACCCGGTCCCCGTCCGGGTCGTTGGCGATCGCGAGCACGGCACCGACCTCGGCTGCCAGGGCGAGCAGCGCGTCCATCGCCCCGGGCTCCTCGGGGTTGGGGAAGGACACCGTCGGGAAGGAGCCGTCGGGCTCTGCCTGGCTGGCGACGACGTGCAGGTCGTGGTGCCCGGCCGCCTCCATCGCCCGCCGCAGCATCGGCAGGGCGACGCCGTGCAGCGGGGTGTAGGCGAGGCGGACCGGGGGACCGCTCACGGCGGGTCGGGCCGCCACCACCTCGGCGAGGTAGCGGTCCAGCACCTCGGCATCGACGGTGCGGACCAGGTCGCTGGCGAGCAGGTCGGCCCGGGGGACCGAGGCGGCCGGACCGACCGCCGCGATCGCGGCCGCGATGGCCGCATCCGTGGGTGGCACGATCTGGGCGGCGCCCTCCGCGTACACCTTGTAGCCGTTGTCGGCGGGCGGGTTGTGGGAGGCGGTCACCACCACGGCGGCGGCCGCGTCGAGCACCTTCTGCGCGTAGGCGACCATCGGCGTCGGCTGGGGCATCGGGTACCACCAGACCGGGATCCCTGCGCCGGCCAGGGTCGCCACGGCGTCGCGGGCGAAGCGCTCGGAGTCGTGGCGGGCGTCGAAGCCGACCACCACGCCCCGATCGGCGACCCCGGTGGCGAGGAGGTGGTCGGCCAGCCCGCGGCTGGTCCGGATGACCACCGCGCGGTTCATGCGGTTCGGGCCGGGTCCGACCTCGCCGCGCAGCCCGGCGGTGCCGAACGTCAGGCCCGTACCGACGTGGTCCGCGAGCGCGTCCACGTCCCGTGCGGCGACCAGCGCCGCGAGCGCCTCGCGGGTGTCGGGGTCGGGATCGCCGGCGATCCAGGCCTCGGCGGTCGCGACGAGGGCATCGAGGTCCACGGTGGCGGCTCCTGCAGCAGGGTCAGACCGAGCCTAGGCCGACGCCCGTGCCCCTTCGGCCGGGTCACCCGGTGCCGTACCGCCGCCCGGATCACCCGTGCGGTACCGCCGCCCGGCTCACCGGCCGGGTCGCCCGGTGCGGTGCCGCCGCCCGGGTCGCCGGGCGGGTCACCCGGTGCGGTACCGTCGGCCGGGTCGCCTCCCGGATCCGACCAGCCCGGCTAGAGCCCGAGCAGGTCCGCCAGGATGGCGCGGTGGTGCTTCGCATCGCCGAGGAGCAGCGTCGCCGACCGCGCCCGCTTGAGGTAGAGGTGCTGGTCGTGCTCCCAGGTGAACCCGATGCCGCCGAAGAGTTGGATGCCGTCCGCGGCCGAGCGATCGGCCACCTCGCCGCAGTAGGCCTTGGCCAGCGCCGCGGCGATGGCGAGCTCCTCGCGGTCACCCGCGGCGAGGACGCGGGCCGCGTGCAACGCCGCGGAGCGGGCCGACTCCGCCTCCACGAGCATCTCGGCGAGCCGGTGCTTGACCGCCTGGAAGGACCCGATGGCCCGACCGAACTGGATCCGGTCGCGGGCGTAGGCGGTACACGCCGCCAGGGTGTGGTCGATCACGCCGACCTGCTCCACGGCCAGCGCCACCACCCCGGCGGTCAGCGCCCGGTGCAGCGCCACCAGCGCCTCACCCCCGCTGAGGCGGTCGGTGTCGGCCACCTCGACGCCGGCGAGCTCCACCGTCGCGAGCGGCCGGGTGAGGTCGAGCACCTCGAGCGGGGTGCGGGTGAGACCGGGGGCGTCCCCCGGCACGAGGAACAGCTCGAGCCGGTCGCCGTCCTGGGCCGCGACGACGAGGTGGGTCGCGCTCGCGCCGTCGATGACGTAGGCCGCGGTGCCGTCGAGGGTCCAGCCGTCCCCGGCCCTGCTCGCGTGGACGCCCGGCGGGGCCCACAGGTCGCCGCCGACGTCGAGGTGGGCGAGCGCGAGCCGCACCGTGCCCGCCGCCACCTGCGGGAGGAGCCGAGCCTGCTGCTCCTCGGTGCCGCCGCCGAGCACGGCCTCGGTCCCGAGCACCGCGGAGGACAGCAGCGGCACCGGTGCGAGGTTCCGACCGGCCGCCTCGAGGACGATCGCGAGCTCCGCGAAGGACGCCCCCGCACCGCCGTCGGCCTCCGGGACGGTCAGGCCGAGCAGCCCGTACTGCGCCAGCTCAGCCCACAGCGCGTCGTCGAAGCCCGTGCCGGCCTCGCCGAGCATGACCGCCCGCACGCGCTCGGAGGTGGCGCGCTCGCCGAACAGGTCGCCCACCATCGCCGCGAGCTCGCGCTGCTCGTCGGTGAGGGTGTAGGTCACGGCGGTCGCGTCGGCCGCGCCCGCGTCGGTCGTGCTCGTGCTGGTCGCGTCGGTCGCGCTCGTTGCGCTCATGGGACGGTCCTCCGGCGTCGATCGGGCTCGGTCAGCTGCGCGGGACCTCGCGCCAGGGGCGGTCCTTGTCCACGCGTGGCTCGCCGGGCAGCCCCAGCACCCGCTCGCCGAGGATGTTCTTCATGATCTCGGAGGTGCCGCCCTCGATCGAGTTGGCGCGGGCGCGCAGGAACCGCTTGTGGGGGGCACCGGCGACGTCCGCGCTGCCGTCGGGTCGCACGAACCGGTACCCGCCGGGGTAGGTGAGCGCCTCGTGGCCGAGCAGGTCGAGGCTGAAGCTCGTGATGCGCTTGTTCAGCTCCGCCCACTGCAGCTTCGCCGTGGAGCCCTCGGGGCCGGGCGTGCCGGTGCTGGCGGCCTCCTTGGCCCGGACGGTGGTCAGCCGCATCGCCTCGGCCTCGACCCACAGCCGCATCAGCTGGTCCTTGCGGACGGGGTCGCCCTCGGGGCCGTGGCGCTCCCGCCAGATGTCGAGCGCCTCGCCGATCGCACCGGAGCCGCGCGGCTGGACCGTCCCGCCGATGGCGACCCGCTCGTTCATGAGCGTGGTCATCGCGACCGTCCACCCCTGGCCGACCTCGCCGACGCGGTGGTCGTCGGGGATGACGACGTCGGTGAGGTAGACCTCGTTGAACTCCGCCTCACCGGTGATCTGGTAGAGCGGCCGGACCTCGACGCCGTCGGCCTCCATGTCGAGGAGGAAGTAGGTCAGGCCGGCGTGCTTGGGGACGTCCGGGTCGGTACGTGCCACCAGCAGTCCCCAACGGGCGAGGTGCCCGAGGGTGGTCCACACCTTCTGGCCGTTGACGATCCAGTGGTCGTCCTCACGCACCGCCGAGGTGGACAGCGCCGCCAGGTCCGAGCCCGCGCCGGGCTCGGAGAACAGCTGGCACCAGATCTCCTCCATGGTGAACATCGGCCTCAGGAACCGCCGCCGGTGCTCGTCGGTGCCGTGGGCCATGATCGTGCCGGCACCCATCCCGACGCCGAGCACGTTGTCGATGCGGTTGCGGGTGGTCCCACCCGCCGCGACGATGGCGTGGTCCACCGTGGCCTGGTGGCGCGGGCTCACCCCGCACCCGCCGTACCCCTCCGGGAACTGCACCCACGCGAGCCCGGCGTCGAACTGCGCACCCCAGAAGGTGCGCTCGTCGGTGGTCGCGGGGGGGTGGTCGGCCAGCAGCGTCGCCAGCCGCTGCTCGACGATGGCGGTCTCGTCCATACCTGGCTCCCGTCGTCCGGACGCTCCCGGTACGAACCGTAGCGAACCGTTCCGCTACCCGGGTCAGCGGCCGGCACGGGTCGGGGCGGATGCCCGCCCGCTTGGCGACCCGGCCGCGCGGGCGTGGACCCGCCGGCGGAGGGTGTGGAGCTGCACGAGCTCCATGACCGCGTGCCCCGCCTCCAGCAGCGGCAACAGCGGACGGACCCACCACCGGCGCGCCCCGATCGAGGTGCGCACCACCAGCCGGCACCCGCCGGGGACGGGCAGGAGCCGGAAGGACCACACCCAGGCGAGCGGCGCGTCGGGAAGCACGAGCACGAGCGAGCGGGCCACCTCGAGGTGGTGGACGAGCAGGTGGGCGCGGTCGCTGAGCGGCACCCGGTCCCCGACCGCCAAGTGCTGCAGGTCCGGCCGGATCGTCCGCGCCGAGCGGGTCCCCGCCCCGATCGCCGCCTCCAGCGCGTCGATCGCGTACCACCCACCGCGGCCGTAGCCCAGTTGCACGAGCCACGGCCACACCTCGCTCGCTGGCGCTTCGATCGTGACCGCGCGGGTGCTGACGCGCTCGGTCGGGCCGGAGCGTTCCTCGCCGGGGTGGCGTTGCACGACCTCGGCAGGGTGGGCGCCGAGGTGGCGCGTGGCCCGGACCGCGAGGACCGCGGCCAGCGCGGCCACGCCGGCGGCGACCCGGACGCCGCGGCGACGCCGGACGCGGTTCGGTCCCACCTCTGCCCTCCTCGCTCGCTCTCGTTCGGTGCCGGTCACCCTTCGGCCGCCGGGTTGAGCCGCCGGGCGCTCGGCCGCCGGGCGCTCGGCCGCCGGGCGGGGGCTGAGCTTCCCCCGGGGTGGCGGACAGTCGTGAGGTTGGGACACTGGTCTCG
>JBKHEJ010000005.1:0-32510 GCA_046540855.1 Nitriliruptoraceae bacterium | reverse complement strand
CAACGAGGTCAAGGAGCTCGCGAACCAGACGGCGACGGCGACGGAGGAGATCTCCCGCAAGATCACCATGATCCAGAACGGCACCGACGGCGCGGTCAGCTCCGTCCAGGGGATCGTGGGGATCGTGGACCGGATCGCCAACATGCAGAACACCATCGCCTCCGCGGTGGAGGAGCAGACAGCCACCACCAACGAGATCAGTCGCAACATGCAGGAGGCGGCACAGGGGGCGACCCAGATCGCGGAGAACATCTCCTCGGTCGCGGTGGCGGCTTCGGAGACCTCGCAGGGTGCCGCCGGCACGCGGACCGCCGCTGAGGAGCTCCAGGCGGTCGCGGCGCAGCTCCAGGCCGTGGTCCGGGGAGGCACAGGCGCGGTCGCATCGAGGTCCGGCGGGTCGTTCCCCCGCGGGTCCACACCCGTGCGCGAAGCCGGGGAGCGCGCCCCGGAGGCACCGGCAGCGACGAGCGCGTAGGGAGCCTGGCTGCCTGGACGGTCCTCGCACGCCCGTCCGCGCAGCCCCGACCGCGAGCGAGGAGGCAACGTCGTGGACCGAACATCGCACGAGCACCGCGGGCCTGGGCACGCTGAGGAGGCGATCGAGGCGCTGGCCGCCCTCGGACATCAGTTGCTCCAACTCCAGGGGGCCGTGGCTGACCTGGCCCCCGGAGCATCCGACGACCCGGACGTCGTCCGGATCGTTGAGGAGAGCAGCGCTCACGTCTCCGAGATGCACCTGCGTGCCTGGGAGCGCTCGGTGCGGGTCGATCCGTCGGGCTCGCGCTGGCTCCTGCCCGCCCACACCGGCGACCAGACACCCGAGTGATGGGACCGGACCTTCGTGACCCGCCGAGGTCGTTCCGCCGGGAGACCGTCCACGAGCGTGCGGTGCTCCTGCTGTCGGTGACCGTGCTGACGGCAGCGGTGCCGTTCCTGCCGCACCTCGACGTGGCCGACGCGTCCGCGTGGGTCCTCGTCGCCTGTGTGGCGGGGATCGCGCTGGTGAGCCGCACTCGCCGCCGTGGCGGCCCCTACCGCGCCGACCTGGCGTCCGTTCTGCTGCTGGTGCAGGGTGCGAGCCTGTACCTGCTCGCGGACGAGCGTGCGGAGCCGTGGTTCCTCGTGATGCTCACGGTCGTGCTGCTGGCCACCGCCACCCTCCTGCGGACCGGCCCACGCCGGGCCGCCGCGATCGGCGCCGTCCTGCTCACCACGACCGCGGGATGGTGGGCGAGTGGAACCGCCGGCGTCGACCTCATCATGCTGGTCCTCGCGCTGGTCTCGCTGATCGTGCTCGTGCTGCTGCTGGAACGGCGGTACGAGCATGGCATCGAGAGGCATCGAGACGAGCAGGAACGCCACCGCCAGTCGGTCGCCCTCCTCTCAGCCATCTCCGATCTGTCTGGGGACGCCCACACGGTGAGGGATGGGATCACGAGAGCTCTGGCGCAGGTGGGGTTCGACGGGGTGCTCATCGTCCGCCAGACCGGCGGTCACCTGGAGCCCCTCGGGGGAGGCGACGCACGCACCGCGAGCTGGGAACAGGAGCGGTTGCGTCACCTCGTGGAGGAGACCCTGGCCGCCGGGCAGCGGACCACGGCCACCATCCCGTGGGACGCGACAGATGGTTCGTTGCAGGACACTGGCACCCGACAGGTGGTCCTGGTGCCCATCCCGGGATCGGTCCGGCCGCAGGGGGTGCTGTGCGGGTTCGCGCCGGCTGACCGAGCTCTCCGGCATGAGGCCGTACGGTGGGCAGGCACCCTCGCCGGGTACCTCGGCACGCGCTGGCAGCGTGAGGAGGCGCTCGAGCTCGAACATGCGCACCTGCTCGCCACGGAACGTCTGGAACGGACACGGTCGGCGTTCCTGGACTCGGTCTCAGCCGAGCTCACGCCACGCGCTGCAGCCGTGCGAGCACGCGCCGGCGAGCTCCTCGAGGCGCGTGAGCAACCGGTGGCGAGCACCACCTTGACGCAGCTTCGGGGCGAGACCGACCAGCTCCGTGCCGCCGTCGAGGCGCTGCTGCTCATGGCCGATGTCGCACGTGAGCCCGACCAGGACCCCCGATCGGGGGGACACGTCACCATCGAGGCTCTCGCCGACGAGCTCGCGCTGCGAGGTGTCGAGCTGCAGGTCGACCCGGCGCTGCGGGGCAGCAGGCTCCTCGCCAGGCCTCGTCCTCTGGCCCGCGCGCTAGCCCTGTGGCTGTCCCCGGACGGTTCGCGCTGCCCCGGTCGTCTCGCGGCGACCCGGGTCGCCGACCGAGCGGTGATCCGTGTGCTGGACGGCGGTCCGGGGACCGACGGCACCGCTCGAGCGAACCCTCACCGGGTCGTGACGGACCGACTGCTGGTCGCTACCGGCGCCGCGGAGGCCCGCGATGGCGGCGTGCACCTGGACCTCGCCACATCCGAGCAGGGGGAGCACCGATGACCGCGGCGCCGTCCACGGGACCGCGCAGCGCGGCGGTGGTCCCCAGCACGCTGCCGCTCGTCCTCGCCGTGCTCCTGCCGATGACCACGGGCGCGCCGCGTTCGTGGCACGTGCTCGTGCTGCTGCTCCTCGGCGGGGTCGTGCTGGCCGCACCGGCGATCCTGTTGACCCGGTGGTCGGTGCCGACCTCGGCGGTCGAGCAGGTCTGGCGGGTCGGCAGCGGGTTCCTCGGGGTCGCCCTGCTCATGGTCTACCTCCTCGTCGCCGTCGAGGTGCCGTTCGCGTACGCGCAACTGATCTTCCTCGCGGCGCTCGTCTCGAACGTCTACCTGACCCCGCCGAGGTGGCGGCTACCGCTTGGGATGTTCGTCGTGGCCGGGGCCATCGTGGTGGCCCGGGCTGCCGAAGCTCCGGGGCCGGGGGTCCTGGTGTCCTACCTGGCGCTGCTGGTCGGGCTCCTGCTGCTGCTCCTGCTGCTTCGCACCGAACTCGATCAGCGAACGGAGCACACGGTTGCCGCCGCAGCCGCGACGCGGGTCCAGGCCGAGCTCCTCGCGGCGTTGAAGGTGGGAGCCACGACACGACGCGCCGATGCGGAGTCCCTCCTGGAGCAGGCGCTCCTCGGGTTCGGGTTCGACGTCGCAGCCGTGCTCCGCCGGCGCCACGGGGGGGACCTCGAGCTGGTGTACGCGAGCCACGAGCTCGCCCGGGAGCTGCCCGAGCACCCGATCCGGTTCCCCACCGGATCACCGGACGCGTGGGAGGCCATGCCGTCGCGGTTGCTCGTGGACGTGCGTCCCGACCAGGTGCTCCAGGCGCTCGGAGCCACGACGTCCCCGCAGGATGCTCCGTCCTCGCAGCGACGCCTGTCGGCCGTGCTGCTCGTCCCTTTCGGATCCGACGACGGCCACGGGACCGGGATCGTCGCCGCGGGCACCTGGGGGCCGTGGCTTCCCGCCGTCCCCGGTGTCGTGGCTGCTCGCACACTGGGAACCTTCGGCGCACTGGTGTGCCAGCTCGAGGATCTGGAGTGGCAGGAGGCCACGGTGAGGAAGCTCGAGGAGGCCAACCGCCAGTCCCAGGACGCCGTCGCGACCGTCTCGCACGAGCTGCGGACCCCGCTGACGGTGCTCGAGGGTGCCATCGAGCTGCTCGCCTCACGGTGGGACGGACTGGCGACGGCGACCCGGCACGATCTGCTCGTCAGGCTGGCGAGCAACGCGGAGCGGCTCGAGCGGATCCTGGGCTCGCTGCTGTGCAACTCGGCCGCAGGCGGTGCGGACCTCGAGGTACGGCTGCAACCGCTGTCGCTGCGTGAGCACGGTGAGACCACCGTCCGGCGTCTGGGAGAGCTCCTGGACGGGCTCGACGTGCGCGTTGACGTCCCGGACGACCTCCGGGTCCACGCCGACCCGGATCTCCTCGTCCACGTGCTGGAGAACCTCCTCCTCAACGCGGCGAAGCACACGCCCGACGGGACCCGGGTGGTCGTCGGCGCCACCCTCCAGCCCGACGGGCGCGTCCAGGTACGGATCGCGGACAGCGGGCCCGGGATCCCGCAGCCCGAACTCGCCTTCGTCACGGAGCCCTTCTACCGGGTCGGTGATCACCTCCGTCGCGACACGTCCGGGATCGGTCTGGGCCTTCCCCTGGTGGAGCGGCTCCTGCGCCTGCAGGGAAGCGATCTGGAGCTCACCAACGAGGAGGGTCTGGTCGCCCGGTTCACCCTCGAGGCGGTCGGTGCCCGGTCCCAGAACACGGCCGTCGGACCCAAAGCGGACGCCGGTCTCACGTCATAGCGGTGCGGTGAGCTCCCCGGTGAGCAGGCGCAGCGTCAGTCGCGCTCGCCGACGCCACCGACCGCGTTCCCGGCGATGACCGTGGTCGCCCCGTGCCGAGGTGCGGTGTGCTCGCGTAGGAGTCGGTGCATCTGCCACTGCGCCTCGGCGCCCAGCTGCCGGAAGGCCCGCAGGAGCGCCTGCTCGTCCGCGGGCAGCGGCATCCCGCGGTCGACGAGGTCCCGCCCGCTGTAGGAGACGACCTCGACCTCCGCCACGAATCCGAGCCGGAGGACCGTGTGGAGCTGCGGCCACCCGGCACCATCCAGAGCGGACTGCACGGCGTTGCGGCTCAGGTTGGTGCGCTCCGCGACCGCGGCCCGCGAGACGCTGGAGAGGCCGTGGTGGATCGGGCCGATGAGCTGTGAGTACTGCCGTGCGGCCCAGATCGGGAACCCCACCGCGCGCGTGCCGGGAGAGCCGGGGTCGTCGGCCGAGATCCGTGGCCAGCTGCCGCGCCCGAAGGACTCCGGCGGCGGGACCTCGCGGGGCGCCGGCAGCAGGTCGAGCCCGTGCTGAGGATCCACCCACTGCCTCCGGGTCCGCTGCCGTCGATCCCGTCCCGTGACGAGGGGAGGAGGTCGATGGCCTCCCCAGCCACCGGCGCAGCCTACGACCGTCGGTGCCCGGGACGTCCGGCGGCCGGCGTGATCCGCTCGGTTGCGCACCCCAGACGGCAACGCTGCCCACCGCAGTGCGCACCGGGCGCCGCCGGTCGCACGGCCGGCGATGCAGCCGCTGGCGCGGTCGTCACCCACGCGCCGGGTCGGTGCGAGCCTCAGTCCGTCCCGCCTGCCAGGGCCGAGGCGTCGAAGCTCGCGGTCTGGGCACCGGAGGCGTCGGTGGCGGTGATGGTGAAGGTGGTGGTCGCCAGGTCCGCCTCCAGGTGGGCCTCGTGGCCGTGGTTGCGCCAGGTCAGTGCCAGCCCCTGCGGCGGCGTGTCGCCGACCTCGCAGGTCGCGTCGAACCCGAAGGCGGGACAGCTCGCGCGGAAGCGGAGCAGCTCGAGCTGCTGCTGCACGACCGGCCAGGTCAGGCGGTCCTCCACCTCTGCCAGGGAGAGGTTGGTGCGGTTGATCTCCTTGTGGCCGCCCGATCCGGCTCGCTCCACCGCGTCGTGATCGTTCGTCCCGGCGAACAGGTCGAGGTACCAGATCTGTGGCTTGCCGGGCATGAACAGCTGGATCGCGCGGGCGAGCAGGAGGCGGTGCTCGTCCTCGCCGAGCGCGGAGTGGTAGGTCGCGTTGACCTGGTAGTACATCTGCTTCTGGCCGTGCAGGTCCTTGACGTACCCGCCCCGTCCCTTCACGACCTCGATGAGGTGGTCGATCTCCTCGTCCGGCAGCAGGCCACGCAGGTCGAGCAGGGGGATGCCGTCGTGGCAGCCGAGCATGTTGACGGTGCGGATCCGCTTCCCGAGCAGGTCGTCGATCCAGCGTCGCAGCGTCGTGGTGTCCGCGCGCTCGAAGGCGTGGATCAGCAGCCCCGGCAGGAAGAAGTCGTAGGTCAGGAACCCGCGGCGGGCGATGGCCTCATGGGTCCGCTCGGCGTAGCTGGTGTGGATCTCCGGCAGGAGCTTCAGCCCGCGCCGATCGGCGAGCTCCTTCACACGCTCGAGGACCTCCCAGGTGCCGGGCTCGTTGAAGAAGTTGCGGGCACCCGGCTCCTTGTGGGCGTAGGCGAAGGCGTCCAGGCGCACGATGTCGGCCCCGTAGCCGGCGAGCTGGTCGAGGGTGCGCTCGTAGAAGTCCCACACCTTCGGGGAGCGGATGTCGAGGTCCATCTGGCCGAGGTAGCGGCGGCGCGACTCGAGCAGCTCGACGACCGTGTCACGGTGCTCCTCGAAGCCGCTGAGGTCCGCCTCGCCGGGTCGCGATCCGGCCGCGATCGCCGCGGTGAGCCGGTCGGCCAGGACCTCCGCCGAGCCGTACTGCAGCCCGGTGGCCGCCATGAGGTCCTGCGGATCCACCGGCGGGTAGCGGACCTGCTGGTAGAAGGTGTTCCAGTAGGGCTTCTCCGTGCCGTCCGGCATCCGGACCATCAGGATCGGCAGACCGGGCTTGCGGAAGAACATGTCGGCCAGCAGCTCCGCGTCGGGCTCGAGGTAGCCCTCGTCGGTCATCTCGCCACGGCCGGCCCAGAAGGCGTTCCAGTCGAGGAAGAAGTCCGCGTGGTCCGAGCGCGGCCCCTTGGCGAGCAGGTCCTGGAACTGCGGGGAGAGCACCGAGGCGTGGTTGAGCACGAGGTCGAGCTTGAGGTCGATGCCCTCGTCCGCGAGCGCGGCGAGGTCGGCCTCGGTCGCGAGCCGGTCGCTGAGGCCGTAGTCGATGACGGAGAACCCCCGGTCGAGGTCGGTGTTGAAGATGCTCGGCAGCAGGTACGCGGAGGTGAAGGTGCCGCGCAGCTCCGGCCGTCGCAGGACCGTCACGACGTCGGCCAGCGTGCCGCCGATGCTGTCGGGGTAGACGTTCAGCATCGGCCCGGCCCCCGGCAGGTCGCGGCCCATCTGCTCGAGGTAGGTGTCGTAGTCGATGAGCTCACCCGCCTTGGACACGATGATGTCCGCGCGGCCCGCCCGGCGGTGCAGCAGCTCCTGCTCGAGCTCGAGCACCATCGTCGTGAAGGGGCTGTCCAACGCCCCGTCGCGGGCGCGGGCCCGGCGGTGCGCCAGGGTCTCCTCCGGCGTCGAGTTCAGCAGGATGGGCAGGTCAACCCCGGTGAGATGGGCGTTGTTGCCGTGGGTCCACTCGAGCACGATCACCTTGGTGTGTGAGACGTCCACGCGCTCGTACCACCGCTCGCCCTCCTCCCGGCCCATGCGCTTGAGCTGGAGCGCCTGCGCGCCCTCGTGGAAGGCCTCGAGGATCCCGCTCAGCTCCTCGAAGTCCGTCTCGGCCGGGGTGCCGAGGTAGCCGGCGAGCGCCCGGCGTCCCGCCTGCTGGTAGGTCGCGAGCCAGGGGTGGGAGACCGCCTGCTCGCGGTCGGCGTCGAGGTCCGCCGCCTGCAGCTCGCCGAGGGTCGCACGGACCTGCTCGTCGTACTCCCCTCGGTCGAGCAGGCCGCGCAGGCCGCCGGTGCGGAAGATGCGCAGGCGCTCGGCGTCGTTCATCCGGGGGATGCGCCGCGGGTAGTTGTCCCCGGACAGCACGTAGGCGCCCACCCCGTGGTGGTCGAGGTAGTAGGCGAGCAGGGAGCCGATCTCGGACTTGCCCACCCCCGAGCCGCCGTGGACGGCCACGACCGCACGCCCGGCCGGGTGATCGCGCAACCTCGGCTCGAGCAGCTCCCACATCCGCGGGAAGATCGCGCGTGCCTTCGTCACGTGCTCGTCGGTGATCCTGACCTTGTCCCCGGGCATGTCCCCGGTCGGGACGGCGGCGAGATCCTCGATCGTGGGCAGGTCCATGGTCATCCTCGTCTGGCGCGATCGTCGCGGGCACGGCACCGGTGCCCCACCTCGACCCAAGCACGGCCCGGCCGCGTGGCGCTACGTCCCAAGGGAAGGGCGAGGCGAGGGCCGGGCCCACCCGTGCCGCTCAGCGGCGACCGCGCCACACGCCGGCGGCGATCAGGCGCCGCCGGATGGTCGAGGCGGAGACCCCGAGCTCCTCCGCGATGGCCCGGACCGCAACGCCCGCCTCGTAGCGGGACACGGCGAGGTCGACGTCGACGTCGAGCCGCTGGCGGGTGTGGGTCGGCTGCCGGCGGGTCACGCCCGCGTGGCCGAGCAGCTCGGCGAGCCTCAAGGGCGGCACCCCGGCGTCCGCAGCCAGGGTGCGCAGCGAGGTTCCCGCCCGGTAGCGGGCGGCGAGGTGGTCGATGTCGAGGTCGGTGCGGTCCATGCGCGGCGGGTCCTCCCGGGTGCAGGGTGCCGTACGGGCGAGGGGGAGGCGACCGGCATCTCAGGCTCGGGTGCGCGGCATCCTAGATGCCGGGCGGCCCACGGGGTCGCGTGCGGAGTACGGTGGCGACCCCGTCGCAGGTGCAGCGGGTGGGAGCAGGTGGTGGTGCATCGGTCGCGATCATCCGGGGCGAGCATCCTGCGGCTCGCAGCGGTGAGCCTCGCGGTGGTCCTGGCGGTCGGTGGAGCCCCGCTGGCCTCGGTGCAGGCAGCCTCCGCGCCGGCGATCGGTCAGGCGTGCCCGGACGCGGTCGTGATCGGCGCGGCTGGGTCGGGGCAGCGCGAGCCGTCGAGCGAGCTCGGCATGGGCCCGCAGGTCGACGGGCTGTTCCGAGCCGTCGCTGAGGTGGGGGCGGGGCTGGACCTCCAGGCGGTACCGCTGGAGTACCCCGCGGCGCCGGTGTTCCCTCCCGCCGTGTACCTCGACAGCGTGACACGCGGGATCGAGGCGCTGGCCGATGCGGTCGCCGACGTCGTGGACGCCTGCCCCGGGACGGGGATCGTGCTGGCCGGCTACTCCCAGGGTGCGCAGGTGGTCCAGTCGTGGCTGGAGGACCCCGACGAGGCGTCCGGGGCGGACCTGGCCGCACCGATCGACGCGGTCGTGCTGCTGGCCTCCCCGGTGTTCGCCTACCAACCGGCGCTGACCGCCTTCGGCAGCTTCGACCCAGCGCGTGCCGGGTTGCTCGGCGTCGGCGAGGTGCCGGGGTGGATCGTCCGCGACACCGTGACCTGGTGCGAACGTGCCGACCTCGTCTGCCAGCTCGGTGAGCCCGGTGACCGGCTCGCCCTGGGCGCGGCGATCTCCGGGTCGGCCCACGCTGCCTACGACGATCCGGCGACCAGACGGGTCATCGCGAGCCACGTCGTCGCGCGCCTGGACGGGGTCGTGGCACCGCCGCCGGCGGCCGTGCCCGGCCCGCCCGAGCCGGGCAGCGAGGAGGCGGACGCCTCGGACCGTCCGATCGGTCCGGCGGTGGTCTCGGACCGGATGACCGCGGAACGGCTCGCGCGCGAGGTCGCGTTCCCGGTCCCGGCCGACGCCGTGGGCTCGACGCACCGTGGGGCGATCGCTCGCGTCCTCGCCGCCGGCGTGATGTCGGGGTACGCCGACGGCACCTTCGGCCCCGGGGACCGGCTCACGCGCGGGCAGGCGGCCACGGTGCTGGCGGGCGCCTTCGAGCTGTCCACCAGCGGGCTGGACCGGCCCTTCACCGACACCGATGGCAGCGTCCACGCGGGGGCGATCGCCGCCGCTGCCCGCGCCGGGTTGGTCGACGGGTACCCCGACGGGACCTTCCGGCCCGACCGCCCGGTGACACGTGCGCAGCTGGCGAGCATGCTGGCCGGGGGCCTCGGGCTCCGCCCGCCCTACGACCCGACCTGGGACCGGTTCGACGACGTGCGAGCGGACAACGTCCACCGCCAGGCCATCATGGCGCTGACGCGGCTCGGGCTGATCGCGGGTGTCCCGCACGCCCCGGGTGGGCCCGGTGCTGACGAGCCGGCTCGCCCGAGTCGCACCTTCTCCCCGGAGCGGCCGGTGACCCGGGGCCAAGCGGCGTCGCTCGTGGCGCGCAGCGTCCTGCAGCGGCTGGCCAGCGACCCGTCTCGTTCCCTGTCGGGGGTGTGGGAGCGGTGGGAGGAGGACGCGTACTGCACCGGCGTGCTGGTGGCGCCCAACCCCTTCACCCGCGAGGCGTTGGCCCTGCGGCAGGTGGATGACCGGGGCGAGGTCACGATCGAGTGGCTCGGTGGTCCTGAGGGCGGTCTGGTCACCTCCTGCCAGCAGCTCAGCGGCGAGGGTCCGGTGCCGTACACGGTCACGCTCGGGGTGCAGCCCGATGCGGTGGCCTCCGACCCGGACACCTGGGCGCAGACCGATGGGCGGGGCGCGGTGCTGACCTGGCTGCGGCGTCATCCAGCCTGAGGAGCGGACCGGTTGTGCGTGGCCGCAGCCACGCGACCAGCGAGGCCGGATACGTGATCCTTGCACCCTGCGAACCGAGGCTTTAGGTTAGGCATTCCTTCCTTCACCACCGTGGTCCGCGGTGCGGCGGGCCTCGCACACCGGGAGCCGATATGCCACCGACACCGCAGCTCGTAGGCCCCGACGGCCGCTTCCCTGAGGAGGTCGTGGAGGCGGTCGTCCAGCACATGAACGACGACCACGCCGAGGACACCGCGCTCATCGCCCGTGCCTTCTCGGGGCTGCCGCAGGTGGACGCCGCCGAGGTGACCGACGTCGACACCTCCGGCATGCAGGTGGCGGTCCAGGCCGCCGGTCGGACCCAGCCCGCCCGGATCGCCTTCGCCGCGCCCGTCACCGACCGGTCCGGCCTGCGGGAGGAGATCACCCGTCTCTACCACGCTGCCCGCGACGAGCTCGGGGCCGACGAGCAGCAGCCGGCATGAGCGAGGTGCCGCGGGGGTTCGCCGACCGGCTGCGGCGCGCGACCACACCCGACCACCAGCACGCCGAGTCCTCCTCGTTCCTCGAGCGGCTCGTCGCCGGTGAGCTCGACGTCGCGGCCTACCGCCTGCTGACCGTGCAGCACCTCGCGATCTACCGGGCGCTGGAGTCGGGCGCGGCTGCGCTGCGCGACGACCCGGTCGTCGGCGCCCTGCACGACCCCGCGCTCGTGCGCGTGCCCTCGCTGGAGGCCGACCTCGCGTGGCTCGGCCAGCAGGGTGTGGGACGGCCGGTGGGGGGCGGGGCCGACCGGGGGGAGCGCCTCGAGGACGAGGTGCTCCCGGCGACGGGTCGGTACACCGATCGGATCACCGAGGTCGCGCGGGTCTGGCCGGCGGGGTTCGTCGCGCACCACTACACCCGCTACCTCGGTGACCTCTCCGGCGGGCTGCACCTGGGGCGGCTCCTCGACCGGTGGCTCGGTGGGGGGACCACCTTCTACCGCTTCGAGCGGATCCGCAGCCCCAAGCGGTTCAAGGACGCCTACCGAGCGACCCTGGACGCCGCGCCCTGGGACGAGCACGAGCAGCGGCGCATCATCGACGAGGTCTCCCGTGCCTACGCCTGGAACCGGGAGGTCTTCGCCGCACTCGCGGCGCACACCGACGTGCGGGCCGTCGCCGCGGACGCCCCAGCCTGAGCACCGACGCACGCACGCGGGGCCACGGAGCCCGAGGGTTGTGGCATGACACCCGGTAGGGTAAGGTTCCCCTTACCGTAAGGTAGGTTAGCCTTACCTGATAGACCCACCGTTCGCCCGGGTGTCGTCCGCTCCCTTCCCGAGCAGGCTGCGCCGCTCCTGTCCCGGAGGTCCGAGGTATGCGCGTCCGAACCGCACTGTTGCTCGTGCCACTGTTCCTGCTCGCCGCCTGTGGCGGCGGGTCCGACCCCGAGGTGCTCGAGGATGCCGAGAGCACCACGGACGCCTCGGAGGATGAGGGGGAGGAGGACGCCTCGAACGCCGAGGAAGCGGACGCTGAGGAGGCGGCCACCGAGGACACCGCGGATGCTGAGGAGGCGGCGGAGGAGGACGACACGGCCGAGGAAGCCGCCGACGGGAGCGACGATGCCGGCGGCGACGAGCCCACCCTGCCGGTCACCATGGTGGATGCCGACGGCAACGAGGTCACGGTCGAGGACACGAGCCGGATCGTCTCGCTGACCGGGACGACCACCGAGATCATCCACGCCCTCGATCTGCTCGACCAGGTCGTGGCGGTGGACACGAGCTCCATCTTCCCCGAGGAGGCGACCGAGCTGCCCGACGTCGGGTACCAGCGCGCGCTGAACGCCGAGGGCATCATCGCCATGGAGCCGACCCTGGTGATCGGCACCGAGGCCGCCGGGCCGCCCGAGGTCATCGCGCAGCTGCGCGACACCGGCGTCCCGACCCTGCGTCTGGCGCACGAGGACTCCCTGGACACCCCGCCGGCACGCATCCGCGACATCGCCACCGCCCTCGGCGTGCCGGAGCGCGGCGAGGAGCTCGCGGCCGAGGTCGAAGCGGACATCGCCGCCGCGCTGGAGCGGGCGGACGAGCAGCCCAGCGAGCCCCGCGCGGCGTTCATCTACCTGCGTGGCCCCGAGACCATCCTGCTCGGTGGCGCCGGCAGCGTCTCCGAGGTGATGCTCGAGGCCGCCGGCGCGATCGACGCCGGCGCAGAGGCGGGGATCGAGGGCATCGTGCCGCTCACGCCCGAGGCCCTGGCGGAGGCCGCACCCGACGTGATCGTCGTGCCCGCGGCATCGCTCGGCTCCGCCGGTGGCGTCGAGGGGATCCTCGCGCTCCCCGGGGTCGCGCAGACACCGGCCGGTGAGGCGGGCCGTGTCGTGGCCGTCGACGACGGCGCCCTGCTCGGGCTCGGCCCACGCACCGCTGAGGCCCTCGAGGCCCTCATCGACCAGCTCCACGCCCCGGGCTGATGACCACCCTGGGCGTCGACCGGCGCCGCGCTCGGCTGGAGCGCGGCCCGGACGAGGCCGTCGCCCCCCGGCCGGCCCGGCGCCGCAGCCTGGTCCTGCTCGGCCTCGGCGCGCTGCTGGCCGTAGTGGCCCTGCTCAACGCGGTCATCGGTGCGGTCCGGCTGCCGCCTGCGGTGGTCGCGGCGAGCCTCGCCGAGCGGGTCGGGATCGACCTCGCGGTGCCGGTCACCGACCAGCAGGCGGCCGTGCTGTGGGCGATCCGCCTTCCGCGCATCGCGCTGGCCGGGGTGGTGGGTGCGGCACTGGCGCTGTGCGGGGCGGTGATGCAGGGCATCTTCCGCAACCCACTCGCCGAGCCCGGCATCATCGGGGTGTCCAGCGGCGCCGCGCTCGGAGCGGTCGTCGCGATCCTGGCCGGAGGCAGCTTCACCGGCGGCTACCTCGCGGCCTTCTCCATCCCCTTGGCGGCCTTCCTCGGGGCGCTCGTGGCGACCGCGGCGGTGTACCTGACCGCACGCCACGAGGGTCGCACCGAGGTGGTGACCCTGGTCCTGTGCGGCATCGCCGTCAGCGCCATCGCCGGCGCCGGCGTCGGCTTGGCCCAGTTCGTCGCGGACGACGATGAGCTCCGCTCGATCGTGTTCTGGACGCTCGGCTCCGCCAGCGGTGCGCGGTGGCGTGACCTGCTCGTCATCCTGCCGCTGGTCGTGATCGGCAGCGCCGTCGCGATCCGGCTCGCCGCCGCGTTGAACCTGCTTGTGCTCGGTGAGCGCGAAGCCCGCTACCTCGGCGTCTCCACCGAGCAGGTTCGGCTCACCCTGATCGTCGTATGCGCGCTGGTCACCGGCGAGGCCGTCGCGGTCGCCGGCATCGTCGGGTTCGTCGGGCTGGTCGTGCCGCACCTGGTGCGGCTGGCCCTCGGCCCGGACCACGAGCTGCTGCTGCCGGCGAGCACGTTGGCCGGCGCCAGCTTGCTCCTGCTCGCCGACCTCGCGGCCCGGACCGTCGCCGCCCCCGCCGAGCTGCCACTCGGGGTGGTCACCGCGCTGATCGGCGGACCGTTCTTCTTCTGGCTGCTGCGCCGCACCCGGCGGGACCAGGGGGCGTGGGGATGACCACGCTGATCGCGGACCGCGTCTCCTACCGCATCGGCGCGCGTGCCCTGGTCGACGACGTGTCCCTGACGATCCGGCCGGGTCGGCTGCACGCCGTGGTCGGGCCGAACGGCGCCGGCAAGACCACCCTCCTGCGCCTGCTGACCGGCGATCTCGAGCCCGACGCCGGCGAGGTCCGGCTCGGTGGCCGTCCCCTGTCCGAGTGGCGGCCCCGGGAGGTGGCGCGCGAGCGCGCGGTGCTGTCCCAGCAGGTCGTCCTGCAGTTCGCCTTCACGGTCACCCAGGTCGTGGCCATGGGGCGCGCCCCCTACCGCGACCGCGACACCCCGGCTGACGCCGCCCGCGCGATCGCCGAGGCGCTCGAGGCCACCGACATCACCCACCTCGCCGACCGCAGCTACCCGACCCTGTCCGGAGGTGAGCGCCGCCGGGCGGACCTGGCGCGGGTGCTCGCCCAGCACACGCCGGTGGTCCTGCTCGACGAGCCGACGGCAGCGCTGGACGTGCACCACCAGGAACTCGTCCTCGCGGTCGCCCGGGGGCTGGCCGACGCAGGGTGTGCGGTCCTGGCCGTCCTGCACGACCTCAACCTCGCCGCCGCCTACGCCGACCGCATCGCGCTGCTGGCCGAGGGGCGGCTCCGGGCCGACGCGCCGCCCGACGAGGCGCTCGACGCCGACCTGCTCAGCGAGGCGTACCGCCACCACATGGTCGTGGTCGAGGACCCCGTCCACGGCGGGCCACTGGTGATGCCCGCGCGCGCTCACCGCCGGGCGTTCGGCCCGGAGGCACGCGCGGCGGGCTGAGGATCGAGGTGACCGGGTGGGCCCGGGTCAGGAGCTGACCCGGGCCCACCACGGTGCGTGCACCGGCTCAGGCCGGCAGGCTCAGCCGGTGCACGAGGTCCTGGCCGTCATCGTGGCTGAGGACGTGGACCGCCTCGTCGGTGACCGCGATGCCGTGGTAGTCCCCGAGCTCGGGGATCGCCCAGGCGCCGGTCACCTCGACCGTGTCCATGTCGACCGTCAGCAGCGTCCGGTAGGTGCGGCTGAGCAGGTACATGGTCCCATCGACGATGTCGGAGCCGATCGGGTAGTAGGCGCCGAGGCTGGCGTCCTCACGCAGGGTGACGCCGTCGGCGACGCTCAGGACGTCTTCGCGGCTGAGCCGGTGGTCCTCGGCGAACTGCGACACCACGATGTCCGGCACCTGCTCCGAGGGCACGTTGACGACGGAGTACAGCCCGGTCTGCTGGTCCATGGCCAGGCTCGAGGTGAAGGCCGACTTCGCTCGTGCCGTGTACAGCCGGTGGCGGTTCTTGCTGCCGAAGACCGGCGTGAGGTCACCGGAGGTCTCGCGGAACTCCTTCCACTCCACGGTCCCATCGACCTCGCTGGCCGGGACCCGGTCGGTGCCGTAGACGGTCTTGTTCCACGCCGTCATCACCAACGAGCCAGGACCGAAGAAGGTCGCGTCGGTCGTGTAGGTCACGTTGTAGCCGTTGACCCGGTCGAAGATCGCGCTGGAGACGACCGTGGAGAAGTCGTCCTCGACGTAGTAGACGGCGCCGGCGGAGGAGGCGATCCCGAACAGCCCGCTGTCCGCGTCGTAGGCGATGCCTGCGGCGTTGCCGTAGTCGAACAGCCCGGTGGCCTCGAAGCCGAGCTCGGTGGTCCCGAGCAGCTCGAGCTCGCCGTCGAGATCGGCGATCGGCCCCTGCTCCGGGCCGCTGGTCAGGGCGGCATCAGCGTCCTCGTGCACGCCGGGCAGGTGGATCATCGACGGCATGAAGTTGTGCAGCGTCGGGTCCTCCAGCCGGCTGTAGACGCCGGAGCTCCAGTACTGCGACGACTGCGCGATGTCGAAGGTCATGCGTGCAGGCTGGCCGGTGCCGGCGAAGGGCGGCGGGCCGGTCAGCAGCAGGAACTGGACCGAGTTGGCCAGGGTCAGGGCGAGCACGACGAGCCCGGCGACGAAGGAGTAGCGCGATAGGGGCTTGACGACCTCCTGCCGCCCACCGAACTGCAGCATCAGGTTCTCGTCGCGCCCGATCCACAGCAGCCCGAGGCCGGCCGCGGCGATGATGACCCAGAAGACGAACACACCCCAGGTGTAGGTGTGCACGCCGAAGACCGCCTCGGCGAGTCCCTGCCCGGCGTCGTCCTGCATGTGGATCGACCAGTGGCGCACGGTCGTCCACAGGAAGAAGAAGCTCGCGACGATCAGCGACGCGACGTACTTGCGCCGTGGCCCGTAGCGGAGCATGAACAGGGCGAGCACGGAGATCACGACCATGCCGAAGCGCTCGTACGCGCACAGCGTGCAGGGCGACTCGCCCTTGATGAAGCCCAGCCAGATGGTCGCGAGGCCGACCGGCAGCGCCATCAGCAGCAGCGCGGCGGTGGCGACGACGGCGTTGAAGCCCTTCTCGCTCCAGACGAGGGCGAGCCACGATCCCGGGCCCTGCTCGGGTGCGGTCGTGCTCGCCTCGTCCGTCCCGGAGGTCGGTTCGGTGGTGTCGGTCGGAAGGCTCGTCGACATCGTGGTCCTCCTCACACGTTCACGATGGGCAGGTACGAGGTCGACGTCGCGATGACGAACATCCCGACGGCGATCAGCACCGAGGCGCTGAAGACCCCGAACGCGAGGCGTTCGCGCTGCGGCTTGAACAGGACGATGGCCGCGGCGATGGCGGCGAGGGTGTAGATCAGGAACTCCATGGCTGCTCCTCGGCACAGGACGGAACCCGGTCGGGTGGTGGAGCACGCTCCGTCCCCCAGGGAGCTTCACCTTCGGCTGCCCTTACCGGACCGTGCATTCGCGCATCCAACATCTCCCCCTCCGGCTCCTCGTAGGGTCCAACGGCCTGCAGGTGCAGGTCCGAGGGCATGAGGAGGGGCGGAAGGCTCGACCGTGGGGTCCGAACGCCCGGCCTGCCCCCCGGGGGTCCTGGCGTGCGTGCCCTCGGCCGGGCGCCCCGACGGGTCGCCGGCTCAGGGGTTGCAGTTCGGGCAGGAGGCGGGGTCGGCCGTCGCCCCGGGTGGCCCGAGCCCTCGCTCCTGCGCATGGCCGCACGTCGGGCAGGCCTCACGGACGGCGCGCGGCGCCGTGGTCGGCGCGGCACACCAGCCGCAGGGCAACCCGGTCAGGGTCTCCTCGGCCCCCCAGCCAGGCGCCCCGCAGGCAGGACAGTGCTGACCCAGGCGGACGGCGAGATCCTGGACCGCCGCGGCGATGACCTCGAGCCGGGAGGGGCAGCGGTCGGCCCGCAGGTCCGTCTCGATGCGGGCGAGCCCGTCGGGGGAGTGCGCGGCACAGGCCGCGACGGCGGCGGTGACCTCGGCCGTGGTGCGCAGCCCCTTGAACACCGGGCGCGGGGGCCCCGACGCCGGCGCCACGATCACCGCGTGCCGCGGCAGGTCCGCGCCGGAGAGGACCGCTGCGAGGTCCTCCTGCGCGCCGATGCGCACGGCGAAGCTCCGCGTCGTCAGGCTCGTCGCCCGACCCACGACCGTGGTGTCGGTGAGGTCGTCGACCAGCACCACCATCTCCACGTTGCGGGTGACCCACGGCAGCGCCGGATCCGGTCCGAAGGTGCCTTCCGACGCCACTCCCAGCCGCGTGCCCGTGGCCTGCATGCCGAGACGGGCCTTGCGCACCGCGGTCTCCAGCGGCGGTCCGGGCCGCTCCACCTCACCGGAGAAGGTGCCGAGGAGGTCCGTGTCACGCTCCAGCGTGCGCACCTCGATCCCGGCTGGCGCCAGGCCGGCCGCGATGACCGGACCCTTGCCATGCTTGGTCGTGAGCACGGCCACGCGGCGAGCGTCGGTCGCTCGTGCCGCGACCTGTGGGTCCGGTCGCGCCGTGCGGTTCACATCCTCCACCTTCTGCCGGCGCGGAACTGTACTCTGGCCCACCCGCTCGGAGGACACGGCACCACGTGGACGGCATCGGTGGCCAGCTCGCGCTGGTCGGGTTCCTCGTCATCCTCAACGCAGCCTTCGCCGGGTCGGAGATCGCGTTGCTCTCGCTGCGGGAGGGCCAGCTCGCCCGGCTGGAGCAGAGCTCCGCACGCGGACGGGCGCTCGCCCGGCTGGCACGGGACCCGAACCGGTACCTGTCCACGATCCAGATCGGGATCACCCTGGCGGGCTTCCTGGCCTCGGCAACCGCCGCGGTCTCCCTCGCCGAGCCGTTGGTCGAGCCGCTCTCCTTCCTCGGGCAGGCCGCCCGGCCCGTGGCGATCTTCCTGATCACGCTCCTGCTGACCTTCGTGACGCTGGTGTTCGGTGAGCTCGCGCCGAAGCGGCTGGCGATGCAGCGAGCCGAGCCGTGGGCCCTGGTCGCCGCCCGGCCGCTCACGCTGCTCGCGCGGCTGACCGCACCGGCGATCTGGCTGCTCTCCCGTGCGACCGACCTGACGGTCCGGCTGCTCGGCGGCGACCCGGACCAGGACCGGCAGGAGGTCACCGAGGACGAGATCCGCGACCTCATCGCGACCCAGGCCAGCTACACCGACGAGCAGCGCCAGATCATCGAGGGTGCGCTCGAGGTCACCGACCGGTCGCTCCGGCAGATCGTGGTCCCGCGTTCGCGTGTCATCGGGCTGCAGGAGGACCTCACGGTCGACGAGGCGCTCGCGGAGCTCGCGGCCGCCGGGCACAGCCGCGCGCCGGTGTTCACCGAGGTGCTCGACGACGCCGACCGGACGGTGTCGGTGCTCGGCCTGCTCGGCCGGGCGGGCTCCGTCGCCGATCACGCCCGTCCCGCCCTGGCCCTGCCGGAGACCCTCAACGCCGTGGTCGCGCTGCGCGAGCTGCAGACCAACCGGCAGCAGCTCGCCCTCGTGGTCTCCGAGCACGGCGGGGTCGAGGGCATCATCACCGTCGAGGACCTCGTCGAGGAGCTCGTCGGCGAGATCTACGACGAGCACGACCGGGACGTGCGTGCCGTGGAGCACGCCGACGACGGGAGCCTGGTGCTGCCGGGCACCTTCCCCCTGCACGATCTCGTGGACCTCGACCTCATCATCCCCGAGCAGACCGAGGTCACCACGATCGGTGGGCTGGTGGTGGACCAGCTCGGGCGCATCCCGGATGCGGGCGACCAGGTCGCGGCGTTCGGGCTGTGCCTGGAGGTCCTGGCGGTGCACAACCGTGCCCCGGAGCGGGTCCGGATCCAGCCCGTCGACGACCACGGCGCGGGTCCGGCCGCAGCAGCGGGGACGGTCGCGCGTCGGGATCAGGACGACACCGCGGGGTAGACCGGCGCGTTTGAGGGCTCGGCGTCCGGGGGTCGGCGTCCGCGTGCTACCGTTCGCAACGGCGTTGACATCGCTGTTCCTCTAGGCCGGCCTCCCGCGAGCACCGGATGCACACCACGACCACCGAACCACGAGCGACGACGAGCGGCCCCCACGGGGCGAGCGCATGACCCAGGCGACGTTGAGCCTGCTGGTGCTCGCGGCCGTCGTCGGGCTGTTCCTGTGGAACCGGCTGCCGGTCGAGGTGGTGGCGATCGGCTCAGCACTCACCCTCTACGCGCTCGGGGTGGTGGACCTCGGCGAGGCCCTGGCCGGGTTCGCGGACCCGACCGTGCTGCTCATCGCCGCGCTGTTCGTCGTCGGTGAGGGCCTGGACGCGACCGGTGTCACGACCTGGGTCGGCGACCGGGTCTTCGGCGGCGAGCAGGTGGGTCCACGCCGCACGGTCGTGCTCGTCATGCTGCTCTCCGCCGGGGTGACCGCGCTGATCAACCCCAACGGCTCGGTCGCCGCGCTGCTGCCGCTCGTGCTCGTCGTCGCGGCGCAGCGCGGCCAAGCACCCGCCCGACTGCTCCTGCCCCTCGCCTTCGCGGCCCACGCGGGCTCGCTGCTGCTGCTCACCGGCAGCCCGGTCAACGTGGTCATCGCCGAGGCCGCGGCGGACGCCGGGGTCGGCAGGATCGGCTTCGCCGAGTTCGCCCTGTTGGGGATCCCGCTCGTCGCCGGCACCGTCCTCATCGTGGTGCTGTTCGGTGACCGCCTCATCCCCGCGCGCCAGGCCCCGACCGCTGCCCGTGACCTGCGCCAGCACGCCCGGGCCCTCGTCGAGCAGTACGAGCTGTCGAAGGTCGTCCACGTGGTCGTCGATGAGCGATCCCCCCTCGTCGGACGGCCCCGGGACGCGCTCGACCTCGGCGGCCGGGACGACCTTCGCGTGGTCAGACAGGTCAGCGGGACCGACGCCCGGGCCACCTCCGAGGGGGTCATCGAGGCGGGGGACCGGCTCACCCTGGTCGGGGATGGGAGCCAGGTCGCCTCCTTCCGCGCCGAGCATGACCTCGAGGTCGCGACCACCCGGGACCTCGACGAGGTCGCGTCCGCGCTGCTGCACCGCGAGGGGGGCGCGACCGAGGTGGTGATCCCCCCGCGGTCGAGCTACCTCGGCACGCGCGTGCGGACCGGTGACGTCGTCGACGAGGGCCGGCTCGTGGTCCTCGCGGTCCAGCGCCAGGGGCGCGAGGTCGGTGGTCCGGGCACGACCCTCGAGCCCGGCGACACCCTGCTGCTCCAGGGGCCGTGGGACGCCCTGGCGCAGCTGGCGACCAGCCCGGATGTGCTGCTGGTCGACCCACCGGAGATGATCCAGCGGCGCACCGTCCCCCTCGGTGCACGGTCACGCCGCGCGATCGCGATCCTGGTCCTGCTCGTCGTCACGCTCGCCACCGGGGTCGTCCCACCGGTGGTCGCGGCGCTGCTCGCCGCGGGCGCGATGGTGGTGACGGGCGTGCTCGGGACCGAGCAGGCGTACCGGAGGATCTCCTGGCCGACGGTGCTGCTGGTCGCGGGCATGATCCCGCTGTCGACGGCGATCGCTGACTCCGGTGCCGGGGAGCTGCTCGCCGGCAGCATCGTCGAGGTGGTGGGTGACCTCGGGCCCCGCGTGCTGCTCGTCGCGCTCTTCGCGCTCACCGCCGCGCTCGGCCAGCTCATCAGCAACATGGCGACCGTGCTGATCGTCATCCCGGTCGCGGTCTCCGCGGCTGACCAGCTCGCGATCTCCGCCAAGCCGGTGCTGCTCGCGGTGTGCGTCGCGGCGGCGGCGTCGTTCCTGACCCCGGTCGCGACCCCGGCGAACCTCATGGTCATGGGGCCGTCCGGGCTGCGCTTCGGCGACTACTGGCGGCTCGGCCTGCCGTTGCTGGGGCTGTTCTTCGTCGTCGCGGTGGGGCTCGTCCCGGTCCTGTGGGGGTTCTGACGAGCGCGCTGGCGCGGTGCGCGTCGGGGTGGGTTCCAGACCGTCACCGCCGTGCCGGGACCGGTGGGGAAGGGCCGCCGGACCGGAAGGAATCTACACCGTTGACAACGATGTTCGAGTCTGGCATGGTGCCGCCACCTGCGCCGGCGTCGCACGCGCATCCGGGGCCGCCTCCATGGGGTCCTCCGGCGAGGGTCGCTAGCTCCCGGGCGGGGTCCGAGCCTCGATGCGCTGCGCCGTGCGCCCCGCCACCTCGCTGTTTCCAGGAACCGTGATGCCGTCGCCACGAATCAACATCCCCTGCCTGTTCATGTCCCTGTCCGTGGGCATCCTCACGCTGCTCGCGCTGTCTCAGGTCTCGGACGGTGGCAGCGTGATCCTCACCACCATCCCGTTCCTCGGACTGCTGAGCCTCACGGTCCGTACCTCCACGGCGCCGGTCGCGGGTCGGGGGCGCACGCTGCGGGGGTTGGGTGCGGGTCTGCTGACCGGTCTGGCGGGTGCCTACAGCCTCGCCGAGCTCGGCCTCCTGCCCCTCAGCGGCCCGCACTGGATCTACCTCCCGCTGCTGTTCGCGACGCTCGGGACCATCCTCGGGCTGTCCGCGCCGGTGCGGTCATCGGCGCAGCCCGCTCGCGAGCTCCGGGGCCGCCAGAGGCTCTCCCAGCCGCCCTGCCTCGACCAGACCGCCTAGAGGCTCGGTCACCGTGATGTCGCGCCTCGTATCGCGCGCGACCGCCGGGAACAGGACGCCCCCGATGGTCGATGACCGTCCAGCTCGCCCGGCTCAGGCTCCCGCGACGACCGAGCGCCTCGATGCGCCGGACGGCTCCCCTCGGTTCGTCTCGACGGGGACCCTGGCCGGGATGTACGAGGCGTCCGGTGCGTGGCTGTGCGAGGTGGGTCTGCCCGCCAAGAGCGGCATCGCCGGTGGCATCGTCACGGTGTCGCCGGGCAAGGGGGCGCTCGCGACCTTCTCGCCGCGGCTGGACGGGGCCGGCAACAGCGTGCGCGGCACCCTGGCGGCACGGTCGCTGTCCCGAACGCTCGGGCTCGACCTGCTCGCGTCCACCCCGGCGCGGGCCGACGCCGTGGACGCACCCCCTGCCGCAGCCGGATCCGCCACCCGCCTCCCGGCTGAGCGGAGGCGCCCGTGAGCCCGCACCCGCCCGTGGGCCGCGAGGACCAGCTGCTGCGCGCGTCGGTGTGGGGTGGCGTGGTCTTCGCCGTGGGGGGCGTGGTCTGGGGTGTGGCGGCCGGGTCGACGATGATCCTCTTCGACGGGCTCTACTCCTCGATCAGCGTCGCCCTGTCGGTGCTGGCGCTCGTCACCTTCCGGGCGGTGCAGCGCGGGCCGGACGCCCGCTACCACTACGGGCGCGATGCGATGAGCTCGTTGGTCGTGGTGGTCAAGGGGGTGGCGATCGGTGCGCTGAGCCTGTTCGCCCTGGGCGGCGCCGTGCTCGACCTGCTGGCGGGCGGGCGTGAGGTGGCCGTCGGATCGGCTGCGCTGTACGCGGCGCTCGCGACGGTGGGGTGTGGCGCGATGACCCTGCTGCTGCGACGCTCCGGCACCCGGCACGGCTCGGAGCTGCTGCGCGCCGAGTCGGCCCAGTGGTCCCTGGACACCGCCCTGAGCGCCGCCGTCCTCGTCGGCTTCCTTGGGGCGCTGGCCGCGCAGGCCCGCGGGCGGGACGACGTAGCCGCCCTCATCGATCCGTCCATGGTGGCGGTGCTGTCCCTCACCTTCCTCGCGCTGCCCGTGCGTCTCATCCGGCAGGGGTTGCGCGGGACCCTGGCTGCGGCACCGGACGCCCACGTCCAGGAGGCGTTGGGGGCCGTGGTGACCCGCGTCGCGGACGCGCACGGGTTCGCACGCACCTCCTGCCGCATCGCGGTGTTCGGCGAGCGCTACGACCTGACCGTCGGGCTGCTCGCTGACGAGAGCACCGACCTGCGTGACCTCGCCGACGCCGACCGCGTCCGCGCCGAGCTGCAGGCCGCCCTCGACGAGCTGCCCTACGCCCTGCTGCTCTCGGTCAGCATCACCGGCGACGAGCGCTGGCTGGACTGAACCGGCGGGCCGAGCCTCACCGGGTGCGCATCCCGCCGAGGTCGCCCAGGATCGCAGCGGCCCGGTCCCGTCCCCAGCTAGGGTGCTGGAACGAGCGTGGGAGCGCTCGCCACCGAGGGAGGACCGGGACATGAGAGCCGCACGCCTGCACGCCTACGGACAGCCGCTCAGCATCGACGAGGTCGACACCCCCGAGCCAGGGCCCGGTGAGGTGCTGATCAGGATCGCCTCGACCGGTGCCTGTCACTCCGACCTGCACGTGATGAGCGGGGAGATGCCGATCCTGCCGGAGCTGCCCTGGATCCTCGGGCACGAGAACGCCGGCTACGTCGAGGCGCTCGGACCGGGGGCGAGCGGCATCGACATCGGCACGCCCGTGCTGGTCTGGGGCGGGTGGGGCTGCGGCACCTGCCGCGTGTGCCGCGCGGGCGACGAGCAGGTCTGCGACGTGCTGCGTTGGGGTGGGCTGGGCCTGCCGGGCGGGTACGCCGAGCACCTCGTCGTACCGTCCCCGCGCAACCTCATCCCGATCCACGACCTCGAGCCGGACACGGCCGCACCGCTGACCGACGCCGCGCTCACCCCCTACCGTGCGGTCAAGCACGCGCTGCCCTGGATGGTGGCCGGCTCGACCGTCCTGGCGATCGGGGTCGGAGGGCTCGGGCAGTACGGCGTCCAGTTCATGAAGCAGCTCAGCGGCGCCCGGGTCGTGGCGGTGGACACCGCCGCGGACAAGCGTGCGCTCGCCGCTGACCTCGGTGCCGACGTCACGCTCGACCCGACCGAGGTGGACGTCGCCGCCGAGATCCTCGGCATGACGGGGGGTGAGAAGGCGTCGGTGGTGATCGACTTCGTCGGCACCGACGCGACCATGGCGACCGCGGCGGCGAGCGTGGGCAAGCAGGGGCTGTTCGTGCTCGTGGGGCTGGCCGGCGGGTCGACCCCGGTCTCGTTCCTGGGGATGGAGTCCGAGGCGACCTTCCGGACCAGCACCTGGGGCAACCGCAACGAGCTCGCCGAGGTGGTCGCGCTCGCGCGCGCCGGCGCGATCACCGGGCAGGTCGAGCAGCACCCGCTGGAGGAGATCAACGAGGTCTTCCACCGGCTCGAGACGGGCCAGGTCGCCGGACGCGCGGTCCTGAACCCGTGAGGCGACCGTGCGCGCTCAGTCCGGCGGGTCGGTGAGCCGGCGCGCGAGCTCCTCGAGCTCGTCCACGCCGCCGGCCCGGTAGGCGACCCAGTCCGGGCCGGAGCCCTGCGCCCGGACCTCCTCGAGGCCCCGACGCCAGGTCGCGAGGAGCGTCTCGAGGATCCCCTCCGGCGCGCCGCCACGGGTCTCACGTCGTAGCTCCATCAGCGCGGCAAGCCGTCCCTCGAGGTGCTTGGCCGCCGGCACGGAACCCGCCGACCGGCTGATCGCGCACAGGCTCACGTCACCCGTGGCCGCCGACAGCTCCTGCTCGAGCACACCGAGGCGGGCCTGGATGGTGTCCTGAAGCGCAACGGCGGGGCCTACCGGCTCTCGCGCCGGCTCCGGGGTGACCGACGGCGTGGCCTCGCGTGATCGCCGGGAGCGTCGACGTCGCAGCATGGGGGCACCGTAGCGCGCCGCAGGATCTAGCGGCGTGCCGGCGGACGCTCCCCGGCCGCGAGCCACGGCAGGACGTCGGACGCGGCCACGTGGGCGGGAGCCGGCTCGGCGGCCACCGGGGTGAGCAGGGTCAGGGTGACGTACCCCGCCAGGCACAGCGCGGTGTCGCTGTCGGGGTCGGTCTCCTCGCTGCGGTCCCGCACGTCGAGGTCGAGCGCGGATCCCCCCTCGCTCAGGGTCGCGAGGCTGAAGTGGCCGAACTCCTCGATGGTCGCCCAGCGGGCTCCGCGCACCTGGTCGACGGCGACGGCGGGGACGTTGACGTTCAGGGTCATCGGCTCCTCGCGAGCGAGGACCCAGGCGAGGATGTCCGGCGCCACCGCTGCGGCCGTCTCCCAGTGCCAGCGCTCCCCGGGTGCGACGCTGAACGCGACCGCCTTGCTGCCGAAGGTCCGGCCCGTGAGCGCCGCCCCGACGGTGCCGGAGTGGATGATCGACCGGCCCGTGTTCAGCCCGGCGTTCGGCCCGGAGACGACGACCTCAGGCGGCCCACCGAAGGCACCGAGGGCGGCGGCGAGCACCGCGAGCCCGGGTGGCCCGTCCAGGGCGTAGGCCTCGAGCCCGTCGAGGTCGCGGCGCTGAAGCCGGATCGGCTCGGCGGCGTCCAGCGGACCCATGCTGGTCCCGGCGCCGCTGACGTCGGACGCGGGAGCGACCACCACGACGTCGTGGTGCTCTGCCAAGGCATGCGCGAGCACGGCCAGCCCCGGCGCGTCGATGCCGTCGTCGTTGGTGAGCAGCAGCCGGCGTCCCTGCTCCTCGGCCGGCGCAGCCGTGTCCACGTCCACCTCGGGACGGATCCGTGGGTCGGTCATCAGCACCTCTCCTCGACGCTGGTGTGGTCGGCGAGCTCATCGATGAGACCGGCGTCGGCGCTGCCCAGGCCGTGACGGGTGACGCTCGCGGAACCGGCGGCCCAGGCGCGGGCCAGCAGGGACGTGGTGTCCAGCCCCAGGACGAGCCCGGAGGCCAGCGCCGCGGTCATCGTGTCGCCGGAGCCGTGGGTGTCGACCGGCGCGAGCTCGGGGCCGGTGACGCGGAAGCGCTGCTCGGCGGTCGCGGTGAGCAGTGGCTCGGCGCTGCGGGAGACGACGACGTGGTCGACCCCCCGGTCGAGCAGGTCGGTCATGACCTCGTCGATGACCGCCTCCTGCGCGCTGCCCGTCACCGAGGCGTCGAGCTGACCGTCGGCGACGAGATCCCGCGTGCTGAGCTTCAGCAGCGCGATTGGCCCGCCCGCCAGGAAGGCGTCGAGCGCGTGGCCGTGGAGGTCGGCGACGGTCGGCACCTCGGCGGCGTGCAGGTCGTGGCCGAGCCGCCGGTACAGGTCCCCCACGGGGATGGCGAGCTCCTCGGGCCCGGTGATCACACAGGACCCGGCCTCGATCGCGAGCGCGAGGAACCGGCTGTACAGCTCGTCGAGCTCGTGCCGCCGCAGGCTCGGGTGGCGGGAGCGGGCCAGCTCCAGGCGGTGACCGTCGCGGCGATCCTGGACGACGGTGGGCGTGTCGCTGGTCGTGTCGACGCGGTGCAGGTGCACGCCCCAGCCCTCGATCAGCCCGCGCAGCGTCCGGCCGGACTCGCCACCGACCGGGGCACAGGCCAGGGCGTCATGCCCGAGCTGCCGCAGCGCACGCGCGACCCACAGACCCTGCCCGCCGGCGTGGATGTGGATGTCGTCGGCGGCATCGCCCGGCTCGATGGTGACGGAGACACGTACCGAGGGTGCCAGGACCGCGATCGGCCCGGCGGTGGCCGAGCAGCGCGGGTCCGTCGTGCTCGCCGTGCGGTCCGGCATCGACGCTCCTCGGGGGCGCTGCGGTGTGCGGTCACGGGCTCGCTGGTGGCGCTCGTCGCACCCCGGCCGGGGTACCGAGCCCACGCGGTCACGTCCAGCCGCCGGCACCGTCCGGACGGTCCCCGGAGGGTCCCCCCGGCACCCACGGGGCCGGCCGGGACGCGGCCGTTCGCCGGTGGTGTGGCCGGGTGCGTCGTCGTTGGCTGGCGGTGAGGGCGGTGCAGGCCGACCCCGCCGCGGACAGGTGATGCCCCATGACCGACGAGCTCGAGCGCTACCGGACCCGTCGCGACCTCGAGGCGTCCCCGGAGCCGCCGGGTGAGGTCCGGGAGCCGAGCGAGCGTCCGATCTTCGTCGTGCAGCAGCACGACGCCTCGACGCGGCACTACGACCTGCGGCTGGAGGCGGAGGGGGTGCTGCTGTCCTGGGCCGTGCCCAAGGGGCCGTCGACCGACCCACGCGAGAAACGGCTCGCGGTCCGCACCGAGGACCACCCGGTCGACTACGCGGACTTCGAGGGCACCATCCCCGAGGAGGAGTACGGCGGCGGCACGGTGCTGGTCTGGGACATCGGGCCCTACCGCAACCTCACGACCGACGACGACGGCGAGGAGCGGCCGGTGGGCGCTGCGGCCGAGCACGGCCACCTCGAGGTCTGGCTGGAGGGGGAGAAGCTGCAGGGCGGCTACGCGCTCACCCACGCCAAGCTCGGGGGGCAGGAGGGCAACTGGCTGCTCGTGAAGATGGACGACGACGCGGCTGACGCCCGCCGCAACCCGACCTCCACCGAGCCCCGGTCGGTGCTGTCGGACCGCACCATCGACGAGGTGGCCGAGGCCGAGGCGGCGGACGATCGCGAGGAGGACCGGTCGTGAGCAGCCCGCTCGACCGGCTCGACCAGCCAGAGCTCGAAGGGCTGGTCGAGGAGCCCTTGCCGGACCGGCTCGATCCGATGCTCGCCACGCTGACCGACGAGCGCTTCTCCGACCCGGACTGGCTGTACGAGCGCAAGCTCGACGGCGAGCGGGTGCTGGCCTACCGGTCTGCAGCCGGGGTGCGTCTGCTCTCGCGCAACGGCACGGCGCTCGGCGACACCTACCCGGAGCTCGTCGAGGCGGTCCAGGCCGCCACCGACCTCCCGTGCGTCCTCGACGGTGAGGTCGTCGCCTTCGAGGGCTCGGTGACGAGCTTCGCGAAGCTCCAGCCCCGGCTGCAGATCTCCGACCCCGACCAGGCCCGGGCGAGCGGGGTGACGGTCCTCTACTACGTGTTCGATCTGCTCCACCTCGACGGTCGCTCCACCCGGGAGCTGCCGCTACGGACGCGCAAGAGGGTGCTCGGCGCGGCGCTCAGCTGGGACGACCCGCTGCGCCTGGTCCCGCACCGCAACGAGGAGGGCGAGGCCTGGCTCGAGGAGGCGTGCGCGAAGGGGTGGGAGGGCCTGATCGCCAAACGGGCTGACGCCCCGTACCACCACGGCCGCTCCCGCGACTGGCTGAAGTTCACCTGCGTCCACCAGCAGGAGCTCGTGGTCGGTGGCTACACCGAGCCTGAGGGCCAGCGGCAGCGCTTCGGTGCCCTGCTCGTCGGCTACCACGAGGACGGCGACCTGCGCTACGCGGGCAAGGTCGGCACCGGCTTCGACGAGGGGACGCTGCAGCGCCTCGGGGACCTGCTGGCGCGGCGCGAGCGGTCGACCTCGCCCTTCGCGGACGGCCCGGAGGAGCCCGGGGTCCGCTTCGTCACCCCCGACCTGGTGGCTGAGGTCGGCTTCACCGAGTGGACGCGTGACGGTCGGCTGCGCCACCCGCGCTACCTCGGTCTGCGCGACGACAAGGACGCACGCGAGGTCGTCCGCGAGAGACCGACCTGAGGTGACCGGACCGAGCGCACCGGATCGGAGGCCGCGATGCAGGCTGGTGAGCAGGAGCTGTTCGCCCGCACCATCGACGTCACGAGCGTCGACAAGGTGTTCTTCCCCGAGGCGGGGATCACGAAGGGCGAGGTGGTCGAGTACCACGTGCGCATCGCCGAGACGATGCTGCGCCACCTGCAGGGTCGCCCCGTCGCGGTCAAGCGCTACCCCGACGGCCTCGACGGCGCGGGGTTCTTCCAGAAGAACGCGGGCGCTCACTACCCGGGCTGGCTGCGCCGCCAGGACATCCCCAAGCGCGACGGGGGGAGCCTCGACCACGTGGTCGTGGACGAGCCGGCCACCCTGGTCTACCTCGCCGACCAGGGGGTGATCGAGCTGCACCCGTGGCTGGTGCGCGCCGACGACCTCGAGCACCCCGTCGAGCTGATCCTCGACCTCGATCCTCCCGATGAGGGGGACGTCGAGGTGGTGCGGGCCGCGGCCCGGCAGGTCCACACCCTGCTGGAGGATCTCGACGCGCCGAGTCGCATCAAGACCAGCGGGTCCGCCGGGTTCCACGTCCACGTCCCGCTCGACGGATCGGCCGGGTGGGAGCAGGTCTCGGCGCTCGCGCGTGAGCTGGCCGAGGCGGTGTGCGCGCGCTCGCCTACCACGTTGACCACGAGCCAGCGCAAGCGCGACCGCAAGGGCCGGGTGTTCGTCGACCGGTTGCGCAACAGCTACGGGCAGACCAGCGTGGCCGCCTACTCCCTGCGTGCGCGGCCGGGTGCCCCGGTGGCCACACCGATCGAGTGGGACGAGCTCGGCCGGGTCAGCCCGCGCAGCTACCACCTGCGCAACCTCTTCCGCCGGTTGGGCCAGCGTGAGGACCCCTGGTCGCAGGCTGCGGCCACGATCGCCGCAGCCGACCTCTCGGACCGGCTCGCCGGCCTGCGCGCCGACGGCGGCTGACCCTCTCGAGGGCCGTGCCGACCCGAGGGTCCCCGGTCAGCTCGCCCCGCCTCGCACGTGCGCGGAGCGGCGGTGGCCGGGAGCACGGGTGGACACCCTCGGGGGGCGCGGTCCGTTCCTACGGTCGGGAGGTGGCGACGGTGCCGAACGCCGCTGCCGACCGCTCGACACCCCGGCGAAGGGAAGGACCCCGCATGCGCACCCTCCTGCACCGCTACGTGTCGGAGGTGGTCTACGGCAGCAACGACGGGCTGGTCACCACCTTCGCGGTGGTCGCCGGTGTCACCGGCGCGGCCCTGGACAACGAGGTCATCCTCATCCTCGGGTTCGTGAGCCTGCTCGCGGACGGGTCGAGCATGGCGGCCAGCGACTTCCTCTCGCACCGCTCGCGCGAGGCACGCGACGGGGAGGACGCGGTGAGGGGGGACGAGCCACCGCCGTCGCGCACCGCGCTGGCGACCTTCGCGGCCTTCCTCATCGCCGGCTCCGTGCCCCTGATCAGCTACATCGTCCCGATCCCACAGTCCTGGCGCTTCCCGGTCGCCGCGGTGCTGACGGGGGTGACGCTGTTCACCATCGGGGCGGCGCGCTCCACGGTCACCGCGCGGCCCTGGTGGCGCAACGGCGCGGAGATGTTCCTGGTCGGTGCCGGCGCGGCCGGTATCGCCTTCGTCGTGGGGCGGCTGCTGTCGGACATCGGCGGCGGCGCGGCGGTGTGAGCCGGTACCCGACCCGCGAAGCTCAGCTGGGCCCCGGTGGCGGGGTTGCTGATCCTGGCGCTCGACGGGTAGTGCTCATCCGAGGTCGCGGACCTCGTGGCGCTGCGGGTGGGTGCGCGGCCCTTGGGCGGCGCCAGGATCCGTCCCGCTCACGGGCAGCGGTCCGGGGCGGGCGAGCAGGTAGCCCTGGGCGGCATCGGCCCCGAGCTCCCGCCAGGTCGCGAGGTCCGCGGCGGTCTCGATGCCCTCGACGATCACGTTCGTGCCGGTCCGTCGCGCGAACAGGACGAGGGAGTCCGCCAGCGAGCGTCTGATCGGGTCGTCGCCGAGGTCCTGGGTGAGGCTCGGGTCGAGCTTGATGTGATCGGGGTTGAGCCGCACGATGTGCCGCAGGCTGGCGAAGCCCGCGCCGGCATCGTCCACCGCCAGCTCGACCCCCCGCCGGCGCAGCGCCTCGATGCCGTGAGCGAGGTGCTGGTAGTCATCGACGGCCGCGTGCTCGGTCACCTCGGCGATCAGCGCGCGGTCGGGGTACCGATCGAGGAGTGCCAGCAGGCGTTCGTCCGCGAGGGTCGTCGGCGAGGCGTTGAACGACAAGGCGACGTCCCGAGACAGGTTGCTGCTGGTCTCGAGGGCCCGACGGATCACCGCGAGCTCGAGCTCGACGCCGAGTCCGAGGTCGGTAGCCCGTGCGAACCACACGTCGGGTGGTGCGCTCGGCGGGCTCGCGAACCGGGTCAGCGCCTCGACCGCGAGCAGGCGCCCGTCGTGCAACGAGAGGATGGGCTGGAACACGACCTCGTACGAGCCCTCGGCCAGGGTCCGCCGCAGGGGCGGTTCCCAGGCGGCACGCTCCTCGTCGCCTGCTGGGGCCGCCACCTCGAGCTCACGCAGCAGCAGCGTCGACAACCCCGCCTCGAAGCTGTGTCGCAGGCTGCGCGTCGAGCTGCCGGCGAGCGTCCCGATGGCCAGGAACAGGCCGCCACGGATGAGCCAGTTCAGGAGCAACTGGCTCTCACCGGTGGCGACATCCAGCGGCATCAGCGGCCCGCACAGCACCGTGGCCGCGACGGCGGTGACGATCCCTCCCAGGGGACCGAAGGGCAGGCCAGCGAGGACGATCGGCACGTAGAACACGTGCGGAGCAGCCGTGCGGGTACCTCCGGCGGCCCACACCAGGGCCCAGGAGGACGCGAGCAGGACCGCCAGCACCGTGATCCACACCCCGGTCGGACGCCGGAAGTCGTGGCCGCCGAGAGTCTCCCGCTGCGGCGTCATGGTTCCCCCGTGGACGCGGCGCCTGTGGGCCCGATCACGACCCCCCTGTCGGCCGCGCACCGGGTGAGGCAAGCAGCATCCGGTTGCCCGATCGGATCGGAGGTGCCGCGCCGGACCGTGCGGGGGTGGTGTCGTTACGCTGCCGCTCCATGGCCCACCGCCCGCCGCCGTCCCCGCCACCGCGGATCGTCCTCGTCGAGGACGATGCGGGCATCGCGCAGCCGCTGGCCGCGGCCCTGAGCAGCTCCGGCTACCAGGTCGACCACGTCCGCACCGGGACCGAGGCGGTGCGCGCCGTCGACGCGCGGACCGCAGCGGTGGTCCTCGATCTCGGGCTCCCAGACGTGGACGGGATCGAGGTGTGCCGGCAGCTGCGCAAGGACCATGGAGCTGCCCTCGCGATCCTCATCCTGACCGCGCGCGGCGATGAGACCGACGTGGTCGTGGGGCTCGACGCGGGCGCGGACGACTACGTCAGCAAGCCCTTCCGGCTCGCGGAGCTGCAGGCCCGTCTCCGTGCCCTGCTACGCCGTGCGGAGGGTGGGGGCGGCACGAGCGAGGTGGCGGCGCAGGACGTCCGCGTCGACCGTGCGGCTCGTCGGGCGTTCCGAGGCGGTGAGGAGCTCGACCTCACGCCCAAGGAGTTCGACCTGCTCGCCGTGCTCGTCGCCCACGCCGGCTCGGTCGTCTCCCGTGAGGAGCTGCTGCGGAGCGTCTGGGAGACCGAGTGGTTCGGCTCCACGAAGACCCTCGACATGCACGTCTCGACGTTGCGACGCAAGCTGGGCGACGATCCGACCCACCCGCGCTACATCGCGACGGTGCGGGGTGTCGGGTTGCGGTTCGAGACGGAGCCTGGAGCATGAGACGCCGGCTGCTCGGTGCGATGGTCGGGCTGGTCGCTGCGGCGCTGCTGCTGTTCGCGATCCCGCTCGGGGTGGCGGTCCGGGCCGGCCTCGTCGACCGTGCGCTCGACGGCCTCGCCGGCCAGGTCCAGCAGCTCGCCACCTTCCTCGAGGTGCGTGCGCGCACCTGCGGTGAGGTCCAGCTGTTGGTACGGCTCGCCGCCGAGGACGGTCCGGACCTCGCCGCCTTCGGGCCGGATGGCGACGTGCGCTTCGCCGCGGGGCGGACACCGCCCGCGCGCGCGGGGCCCGAGGTCGCCAGGGCCCTGACGGGCGTCGTCGGGCGGGACCGCGCCGGCGGGCAGCTGCGGGTCGCCGTGCCGCTCTCCACCGG
>JBKHEJ010000004.1:0-34053 GCA_046540855.1 Nitriliruptoraceae bacterium | reverse complement strand
GAGGAGGACGCCGCCGAGGAGGACGGCGGCGAGGAGGACGGCGACACGTGAGCCGGCCGCCTACTCCTTCGGGTCCGGACGGGGCAGCCGGCGGCGGCGGACCCCCGGAGGCCTCCCCCACACGGTCGCGGTGACCACCTCGGCCGCGACCCCGTCCCCGGGGGCGAGCTCGAGACGGACGAGCGGCCGCTCCCAGCGCCCGTCCGGCTCCTCGATCCACCCCTCGATGACCCCGGTCAGGGTCGCCCCAGCGTCCACCTGCGGCGCGAGCTGCGCCGCGACGGTGCGGTCGAGGTAGCCGAGCCGCCAGCGCCGCCCGTCGCCATCCTGGCTCCACACGGCGATCGCGAGGGGGTCGGCGGGGTTGCCGGGCTCGCGCAGCAGCTCCACGGACCGGCCGGGCTCCAGGGTCTCCGCCGGTGCCGGCCCGGCGAAGGCGTGGCCTCGCACCGGGGTCCGGAAGCGGCGGGGTGTCGCCGGCATCAGCGCCTCCTGGGCGTCCCGGCGTCGCCCTGACTGCCGGCGGCGCCGGCGAGCACCGTACCGACCCGGGCACCGGCGGTCGCGGCGGTGGCGAGCAGCACCTCGGGGTCGAGGTCCTCGACCTCGAAGCGGCCCTCGGTCACGTGCAGCACGCCCCACCGGAACGGTGGCCGCTGCGCGGCGAGCGTCGCGATCAGCGCCGTGACCCGCGCGAGCAACCGATCCTCGCGGGGTCGCGGCATCCCGGTCCGGGCGACGAGCACGATGCTGCGCGCGCGCTCGTCCCGCCGCGGGCTGTCCAGCACGACCAGCGGACGAGCCTGCAGCACCACCGGCCGACCCGTCACGGTGGCGGCCAGCCGGGGGCGGACCGTGACCTGGACCTCGGCCGGGTCCAGGGGTGGCCACACCGTCCGCAGCTGCGCCGCGACGGCTGCGACCTCGGCACGGATCGCGGCGCGGGTCGCGGCCTCCGCCCCGTTCCACCAGTGCGACGCCGAGCCCGGGTCCCCGTGACGTCCCGAGGCGAGCTCGGTTACGGCCCGCGCCACGAGCGAGGCCACCGGCTCGGCGTGGCCCGCTGCCAGGTCGTCGGCGACCACCGCCGCCAGGAGCCGCCCACGGACGGTGGCGGCGTCCTGCGCACCTGGCGGTCCGCTCCCAGGTAGCCGCGCGAGCGCGCTCGCCGTGACGCGTTGCCGGGCCTGCCCTCCCGGCGCGGTGGCGGGGAGCCCACCGGCCACGGCACGGGCCAGGGTGCGCGCGAGGTCGACGACGAGCCCGGATGGCACGACCGGTCGGGTCCCGCCCCAGCCGAGGACCTCGTCCCGCACCCGGCGCTGGGCCAAGGTGAGCTCCGCCTCGCCGGTCACAGGCCGGCGAGGTGGCGCAGATCGGCGTCGGGGATCTCGGCCGGGATGAAGGTCCCGTCGAGCTCGAGCACGGGGACCCCACCGATCCCCCGCCGGCGCTGGGCCAGCATCTCGTCGCGCAGCCGCTGCCGGGCCAGCCGGTCGGCCAGCGCCCGCTGGACCGCCGCCGCCTCGAGCCCAGCGTCCTCGCCGCGCGCGACGAGGACGGCCGGGTCGTTGAGGTCCTCGTCGTCGCTGAAGAACGCACGCAGGCAGCTCCACCGCCAGGAGGCCCCGAGCCCGGCCGGCTCAGCGACCTCGAGGCCCACCAGGTGGGCCTTCAGGGTCGGGGGTTGGCGGCTCGGCCGCCGCATCGCCAGGCCCAGCTCCGCGGCGCGGTCGCGGTAGGTCTCGAGCTCCGAGAGCAGGGTGGCGGTCGGTGGCACGGAGATCTCCAGCCCGAGCGCGTCGAAGGGCCGCAGCCCGATGCTCGCCCCCGCGTCCCGCAGCCGCTGGACACGCAGCAGGGCCACCGCCGAGGCAGGCGAGGTGAGGTCGTAGTGGAGGAGCAGCACGGTGGCAACGCTACCGGTGCGAGGGTGGCGCGGGCAGCCGGCCCGCCCGCTGACGGCCGCACGGGTCCGTAGGCTCCGGCCCTGTGCCCGTGCCCAGCGAGGGAGGGAGTGACCGGTGGACCGCGACGCGACCAGCCGCCAGGTGCGCCTGCTCGGCGACCTCCTCGGCAACGCCATCGCCGAGGTGGAGGGGCGCCAGGGCCTCGAGCTCGTCGAGCGGGTCCGCGGCCTGGCGATCGCCAGCCGCGGGGGGGACGAGGAGGCCACCGCGCAGCTCGCCTCCCTGCTCCAGCGGATCCCGGTCGCGGACGCGAGCATCATCGTCTCGGCCTTCGCGGCGTGGTTCCACCTCGTCAACCTCGCCGAGGACCAGGCGCTGGTGCGCCAGCTGATCACGGACCGGCAGACGGCCTCAGAGCAGGGCAGCGACCTGCCGGAGACGATCGCCTCGGCGCTGGCCTGGCTCGCCGAGCAGGGCATGTCGGCCGAGCAGCTCGCGGCGGAGCTCCGCCACGTCGAGGTCCGGCCGGTGCTGACCGCGCACCCGACCGAGGCCAAGCGACGCACCGTGCTGACCAAGCTCGGCCGGATCTCGGTCACGCTGCGCCGCCTGGACCAGGAACGGCTCTCGCCGCAGGCCACGGCCGAGCTCGCGCGTGCGCTCCAGGAGGAGATCACCTCGCTGTGGCTCACCGACGAGACCCGGACCCGGGCACCCTCGGTGCTGGACGAGGTCCGCAACGGGCTGTACTGGCTGGACGCGGTGCTGTTCGACCTCACCCCCCGGCTCTACCGCGAGCTCGACGGCGCCCTGAAGGCCAGCTTCCCGAAGCTCGACCTCACCGTCCCCCGCTTCCTGCGCTTCGGGTCCTGGATCGGCGGCGACCGCGATGGCAACCCCAACGTCACGCCCGAGGTGACCGAGCGCACCCTGCGCGAGCATCAGGTCACGGCGATCCGGCTCCTGCGCCGGTCGATCGACCGCATGCACGCACACCTGTCGGTCCCCGCGAGCCGGGGCACGTCCCCGGCGCTCGCCGCCCGCTTCGAGGAGCTCGCACAGCTGCTGCCCGAGGCCGCTGACGACCTGGCCGAACGCTACGACGCGCAGCCGCACCGGCAGTTCCTCGCGCTGACCTACCGGGTCCTGCAGGTGACCGAGGACCGCGCCGCACGACCCTGGCGCGCCGACCACCGCCTCGACCCCCGGGCCTACCCGGACGCGGCTGCGTTCGTCGCGGACCTGCAGCTGATGCGCGACAGCCTGCACACCGTCGGTGCGGGCCGGATCGCCGACGGCCGGGTGCGTGATCTGCAGGTGCAGGCCGAGGTCTTCGGGTTCCACCTCGCCACGCTCGACATCCGCGAGCACGCCGGCACGCACCGCGCGGCGCTGCGCACCGTGCTCGCGCGCTACGGGGTGTGCGCCGACCTCGAGGCCCTGACGGAGGCCGATCGGCTGTCGCTGCTCGCCCACGAGCTTCAGGTCGGTCGGCCCCTCACCCCCCACGTGCTCGACCTCGACCCGCGCACCGACCGCACCCTCGAGGTGTTCCGCACGATCCGGCGCGCCCACGACCGCCTCGGACCCGACGCGATCGACACCTACATCATCTCCATGACCCAGCGCCCGTCCGACGTCCTCGGGGTGCTGCTGCTGGCCGCGGACGCCGGGTGCGCCGACCGGCTGGACATCGTGCCCCTGCTGGAGACGGTGGACGATCTCGAACAGGCCCCTCAGCTGCTCGACACGCTGCTGTCGCTGCCCGTGTACCGGGCCCACGTCGCCCGCCGGGACCACCACCAGCAGGTGATGATCGGCTACAGCGACTCCAACAAGGACGGGGGCTACCTCACCGCGACCTGGCAGCTCCAGCGTGCCCAGCGAGCGATCGCCGAGGTGACGGACCGGCACGGCGTCCGCCTGACCCTGTTCCACGGTCGCGGCGGCTCGATCGGACGGGGCGGTGGGCCGGCGAACGCCGCCATCCGGGCGCAGCCACCGGAGTCGGTGCGCGGGCGCCTGAAGCTGACCGAGCAGGGCGAGGTGATCGCCGCCCGCTACCGCGACCCGGCCCTGGCCCACCGCCACCTCGAGCAGATCGTCCACGCGGTCCTGCGCACGATCGAGCCGGGACGCGAGCCGACCACGACCGCGCGTGCCGAGGAGGTGATGGACGAGCTCGCCGCCCACGCCCGGCAGGCCTACCGGGCGCTCGTCCACGAGACCCCGGCGCTGGTCGACTACCTCCACGAGGCGACCCCGCTGGACGCGATCGGGGAGCTCAACATCGCCTCCCGCCCGGCCCGCCGTCAGGCCGGCCGGGGCATCGCGGAGCTGCGGGCGATCCCGTGGGGGTTCGCGTGGACGCAGTGCCGGCTGCTGCTGCCGGCCTGGTACGGGGTCGGTTCGGCCTTCGCGCGGTGGGCCGGCGAGGACGAGGCCCGGTGGCGGGAGCTGGCGGGCCTGGTGGAGGTCAGCCCCCTGCTGCAGGTCACGCTGGACAACGTCGCGATGGCGCTCGCGAAGTCGGACCTGCGCATCGCCCGCAGCTACGCGCGCCTGGCGCGGCCCGAGGTGCGCGAGGCGGTGCTGCCCCGGCTCGAGGAGGAGCACGCGCGGACCCTGGACGCCCTCGCGCGCCTGACCGGGCAGCCCCACCCGCTGGCCGCCGACCCCGACCTCGCGGACCTGCTGCGCCTGCGGGACCCCTACCTCGACCCGTTGCACGCCGTGCAGGCCGCCCTGCTCGAACGCCTGCGCTCGGCGGGGCCGACGGCCGAGGGCGAAGGGTTGCAGGCGGCGGTGCTCACGGCCACGAACGGCATCGCCGCGGGGCTCAGGAACACCGGCTGACGGGCACCGGACGAGGGGCCCGTGAGGGGCGCATCGGCCACGAGCCAGGTGGTCACGGTACCTGTTCGAGCGGGACCTCTTGCTCTGGGTGCCCCCACACGCCAGGTCGTAGCGTTCGGGTATCGAGGAGGTCGACACCGTGCCCAGATCCGTGCGGACGTTCCTGCCGGTGGTCGGCGACCCGGTCGCGTTGGCGACCGCGTTCGACGGTGACCCGGCCCGCTGGCTGCCCGGCGCCCGCCGGGATGGCCATGACCGGTTCGTGCTGGCGCTGCGCGCCGGCTCCCTGACCCGGACGGTCCGCGCCTCGGTCGGTGCGCCCTGGCGTGCCGGCGCGACCCGCTGGCGGGCGCTGAGCTGGGACCCGATCGCCGACGACGGGGAGGTCACCGCCGTCGACCGCCTCCTGCCGAGCCTCGACGGCGAGCTCGGGCTGCACGCGCAGTCGGGGGGCCGCACGACGCTGCTGCTCGACGCCCGCTACCGGCCTCCCGGTGGCGCGCTCGGCGGCGCGATGGACGCGGTCGCCATGCACCGGCTGGCCCGCACGACGGTGGAACGCTTCCTCGAGGAGGTCACCGCCCGGCTCGCCGCTGAGGCCCTGCTGCTCGACGACGGGCCGAGCGACGCGGCCGCGGTGCCGTCACGAACCGGGGACGGCCCAGAGCACGACCGTGCCCCCGTCGGGACCCGGTGAGGAGATCGAGAAGGTCCCGCCCAGGGCTTCGGCGCGTTCCCGCAGGTTCGTGAGCCCGAACCCCTCGCCGTGGACCGCGTCGGGGGAGATCCCGACGCCGTCGTCGACGATCCGTAGCCGCACGCCCGCCCCTTCGGCCGTCAGCTCGAGCTCGATGTCGCTCGCGGCGGCGTGCTTGGCCACGTTGGTGAGCGCTTCGCGCACCACGGGCAGCAGGTGGTCGCGGACCTCCGGTCCGACCACGGTGTCGATGGGGCCGTCGAACCGGACCCGTGGAGCGCGAGGCAGCACGCCCGTCAGCTCCTCGACGACGTCCAGCACCTGCGCCCGCACACCCCGATCGTCCTCCCCTGCCGACTGCAGGGCGAAGATCGTGGCGCGGATCTCGCGCACGATCCCGTCGATGTCGTCGACCGCCTGCTCGAGGCGTTCGCTCACCTCCGGGCGGTCCTGGACCTTGCGCTGGCTGGCCTGCAGGGACAGCCCCGTCGCGAACAGCCGCTGGATGACGGTGTCGTGGAGATCACGGCCGATGCGCTCCCGGTCAGCGATGAGCGACAGGTGCTGGAGCTGCGCCTGGACGCGCTCGAAGCTCCACGCGACGCTGACCTGCTCCGCGAAGGACGCGAGCAGCTCCTCCTCACCGGCGGTGAACGAACGGGTGCGCCCGACCCCGAGCAACGCCACGACCTCGCCACCGGAGCGCACCGGGGCCCACACCGCGGGGCCGGCGAACACCCCACCCTGCTCGGTGCGACGGACCCGCCCGTCCCCGAGGGCACCCGCGACCGCGGGGTCCTCGACCTCGAGGTGTCCCGTGGGAGCCGTCCCCTCGCTCGCCAGCACCCGCACGCCGGCCTCGTCGGGCTCGAGCAGGCAGGCGCCACCCGCCCCGAGCAGCCCGGACGCGCCGGCGACGACCCGGTGGCTGACCTCCGCGCCGGTGGCACCGTCCAGCAGCGCGGTCGCCACGGCACCGACGGCCTCCAGCCACCGCTCGCGACGGCGCACCTCCGCGTACAGGCGGGCGTTCGCGATCGCCGAGCCAGCCACGGCGGCCAGCGCCACGAGCAGGTCCTGGTCCTCCTGGCTGAAGCCGCCGCCGCCGCGCTTCTCGGTCAGGTACAGGTTCCCGTAGGCCTCCCCGCCGACCCGGATCGGAGCCCCGAGGAAGCTGCGCATGGGAGGGTGGCCCGGCGGGAACCCGTACGAGCTCGGGTGGGCCGACAGGTCGTCGACACGGATCGGCTCCGGGTGCTCGATCAGGAGTCCGAGGAGCCCGTGCCCCTCAGGCAGCTCGCCGATGTCCTCGACGACCTCCGCGGGCATACCGTGGTGGACGAAGGCGGCGAGCGCGGTCCCGTCGCCATCGATCACCCCGAGCGCGCCGTACCTCGCCTCGACGAGGTCGCAGGCGGCGTGCACGATGTGGCTGAGGACCGCCTCGAGTTCGAGGTCGCTGGCGACGGTCAGCACGGCACCGAGCAGCCGATCGACCCGGTGCGGCGCGAGCCTCGGCGTGGACATGCAGCTCCTCGCGGACGCGGGTGCGGACGGCGTCGGACGGCGGGTCGCACGCTAGCGCCTCCCGTGCGGGGCCGGCAGGAGGGTGCCGGAGCGAACCTGCGCCCCTTCCGCCCGCCGGGTCAGTAGCCTGAGCACGTTGCTGTCCCCCGCTCCCACCGCACCCAGCTGGAGGCCGCTCGTGACGATCCGCGTGTTCCTCGTCGACGACCACGAGGTCGTACGCCGGGGGTTGAAGGACCTCCTCGAGGCGGAGGACGACATCGAGGTGGTCGGTGACGCGGCCACGGCCGGGATGGCGCTCGCACAGATCGCCCGCACGAGCCCGGACGTCGCGGTGCTGGACGTGCGGCTCCCGGACGGCAACGGCATCGAGGTGTGCCGCGAGGTCCGCGCCCGCGATCCGCACATCGCGGCGCTCATGCTCACCTCCTTCGGTGATGACGAGGCGCTGTTCGACGCGATCATGGCGGGTGCCGCGGGGTACCTGCTGAAGGACATCCGGGGCAACGACCTGATCGACGCCGTGCGGCGCGTCGCGGCGGGCGACTCGCTGCTCGACCCGGCCCTGACCGGCAAGGTGCTCGAGCGGCTGCGCAAGGGCGACGAGGAGGACCCGCGGCTCAAGGCGCTGTCGGACCAGGAGCGGCGCATCCTCGCGTTGATCGCCGAGGGGCTGACGAACCGCCAGATCGCCGAGCGGATGCACCTGGCGGAGAAGACCGTGAAGAACTACGTCTCGAACCTGCTGTCCAAGCTCGGCATGTCGCGGCGGACCGAGGCGGCGGTGTTCTACACCCAGGTCGAGCACGGCGAGGACTGACGGCCGCCTTCCGGCAGCAGGACCCGTCCATGCGTGACACAGGTCCCTGCCACGCTCGCCGCGCACGGGCCACGCTGCCCGGAGCCGACGAGGAGACGGCCGTGACCAAGGCGACCGACCGGCAGGGGCTCGAGGTCCTGCCCCTCAACCAGTGCCTGTCCCTGCTGCGCAGTCGCCCGCTGGGCCGCCTGGCCTACCTCGCGGCCGGCAGCCCCGTGGTGGTGCCGGTGAACCACCTCGTCGACGGGGCCACGGTGGTGCTGCGGACCGTCACCGGCGGCAAGCTCGATGCCGCGCTGGCCGGCGAGCCGGTCGCCTTCCAGCTCGACGACCACGACCCGGCGCGCGGGACCGGCTGGAGCGTGCTCGTGCGCGGGCGCGCCGAGGTGGTGGACGACCCCGAGCTGCGTGCCCGCTACGAGAACAAGCTCGACAGCTGGGCCATCGCCGACGAGGAGCCCGACGTCTCCTGGCTCAGGATCGTGCCGGACGAGGTCTCCGGCCGGCGGCTACGCCGCGGCGCCTGAGCGCGTGCGCGTGCCGACGACACGTCGGCTACCCTGCCCACCGGCGGGCTCGCAGGGCCCGTCGACCCACCCGGGGAGCTCGGGCGTTGCCGAGCTGAGAGGGTGACCCGCAGCCACCGGCCGCCGCGTCACCGACCCGTGGAACCTGAACCGGGTAATGCCGGCGAGAGGGAGGTGACGCGGTGGCACAGCGACGGCATGTCGTCGTGCTCGCGGGCGGCGAGCCCGTGGTCACACCGCTCCCGCGGCCGCTGCCGCGTGCCGACCGGGTGATCGCCGCCGACGGTGGCTACGCCGCCGCCGCGGACCTCGGGCTGCACGTGGACCTCCTCGTCGGCGACCTCGACTCGATCACCCCGGGCGACCTCGCGACCGCGCAGCGTGCCGGGACCGGTATCGAGCAGCACCCGACGGACAAGGACCGCACCGATCTGGCGCTGGCGCTCGATGCGGCGCTGAGGGACGGTCCGGCCCGCGTGACCGTGGTCGGCGGGCACGGTGGCCGGCTCGACCACCTGCTCGCCAACGTCGCGCTGCTCGCGTCCGAGCGGTACGCACCGCTGGAGCTCCAGGGACTGCTCGGCGAGGCGGTCGTGACCGTCATCCGCGACCGAGCGGTCCTGACCACCACCCCCGGCAGCCTGGTGACCCTGCTCGCGATGCACGGTCCCGCCGAGGGCGTGTGCACCGAGGGGCTCGTCTTCGCGCTCAGCGAGGCGCGGTTGGAGCCCGGCAGCTCGCTGGGCGTCAGCAACCGTGCCGAGGGGACGCAGGCGAGCGTGTCGGTCCGCCACGGCGCGCTCGTCGCGGTGCAGCCCACCGGGTGATCGGTGTCCTCCACCCCCGCCCCGACCGTCCGACACGCACCCGCGCAACGAGGAGACACCATGCACCGCACCCGAACGCTCGCCGTCGTCCTGGCCGCAGCCGCCACCCTGGCGGCCTGCGCCGGCGACGGGACCGACCCTGACGAGACCGACGCCCCGGCCGACACCGGCGAGGAGACGACCGACGAGGGCGAGGCGGCCGAGGCGGGCGAGGAGCCGGAGCCCGAGGCCGACGCCGACGAGCCGGTCACGGTGACCCTGCTGACCCACGACTCCTTCGACGTCTCCAGCGAGGTCCTGGAGGGGTTCACCGCCGAGACGGGCATCGAGGTGTCGGTGGTCCCGAGCGGGGACGCGGGGACGGCGCTCAACCAGGCGATCCTGACCCGCGACGCCCCCCAGGGCGACGTGCTGTTCGGGGTCGACACCACCTTCCTGACCCGCGCGCTCGAGGCGGACCTGTTCCTGCCCTACGACAGCCCGCAGCTCGCCAACGTCCCGGAGCGCTACCTGCTCGACGAGGAGCGGCGCGCCCTGCCCGTGACCGTGGGGGACGTCTGCCTGAACTACGACGTCGGCTGGTTCGAGGAGCGCGACCTCGCGGTCCCCGACGACCTCGCCGACCTGACCGACCCGGCGTACGCGGGGCTGCTGGCGGTGCAGAACCCCGCGACCTCCTCCCCCGGCCTGTCCTTCCTGATGGCCACGATCGAGCGGTTCGGTGAGGAGGACTACCTCGGCTTCTGGGAGGGGCTGGTCGCCAACGACGTGGTCGTCACCGACGGGTGGTCGGAGGCGTACTACGACGAGTTCACGGCTACCGGCGGCGGCGAGCGTCCGCTGGTCGTCTCCTACGCCTCCAGCCCGCCGGCCGAGGTGTACTTCGCCGACCCGCAGCCCGAGGAGGCGCCGACCGGGGTCATCGAGGCGTCCTGCTTCCGCCAGCAGGAGTTCGTCGGCATCCTGGCCGGCACCGAGCACGAGGCCGAGGCCCAGCAGGTGGTCGACCTGCTGCTCAGCCGCCCCTTCCAGGAGGACGTGCCGCTCAGGATGTTCGTCTTCCCCGTCCACGCCGAGGCCGAGCTGCCCGAGGTGTTCGTCGAGCACGCCGTCCTGCCGGACGACCCGCTCGAGCTCGACCCGGCCACCATCGGCGCCAACCGCGAGGCCTGGATCGAGGCCTGGACGGCCACGGTGCTGCGGTGATCGCAGGCGGGTGGCGCGAGCGGCGGGGTATCACCCTCGCCCTGCTCGCGCTGCCGGTGGCCTTCCTCGGCTGGTTCTTCGTCTGGCCGGTGACGGCGATCGTCGGCCGGGGGCTCGCCCCGGAGGGCAGCCTCGACCTCGCGGCGCTCGCGCGGGTGCTGACCGACCCCTCGGTGCGCTCGGTCGCCTGGTTCACGCTGTGGCAGGCGGTCGCCTCGACCGTGCTGACGCTCGCCGTCGGGCTGCCCGGGGCCTACGCCCTCTCGCGCCTGGACTTCCCCGGCCGGCGCTGGCTGCAGGCCGCGGTGACCGTGCCCTTCGTGCTGCCGACCGTCGTGGTCGGCTCGGCGTTCCTCGCGCTGCTCGGCCCGCGCTCGCCGGTCAACGCCGCCCTGGTCGCGCTGCTCGGGGACGCCGCACCGACCCTGGACCTGCGGCGCAGCGTCACCGCCATCCTGCTCGCCCACGTCTTCTTCAACTACGCCGTGGTGGTCCGCACCGTCGGCGGGTTGTGGTCGTTGCTGGATCCGCAGCTCGAGGACGCCGCACGGGTGCTCGGCGCATCCCGCTGGCGGACCTTCCGGGAGGTCAGCTGGCCGCTGCTGCGTCCCGCGATCGCCTCGGCCGCCGCCATCGTGTTCCTGTTCACCTTCACCTCCTTCGGGGTGGTCCTGATCCTCGGTGGGCCGGGTCGCGCCACGATCGAGGTCGAGATCCACCGCGCCACCACCCAGCTGCTCGACCTCCCCCTCGCCTCGGCGCTGGCGCTCGTGCAGCTCGTCGCGGTCGTGAGCGCTCTGAGCGTCTACGGGCGCCTGACCAGGCGCGGGACCCAGCAACGGCTGGTGGCCGCGACCAGCGCACGACGCGCTCTTCGCACCCGCGGCGAGCGCGCGTTCCTCGGCGCCAACCTCGTCGTCATCGCCGTCCTCGTGCTCAGCCCCCTCGCGGTGCTGGTGGAACGCTCCCTGGTCACCGCCGACGGGTACGGGCTGGGCAACTGGCGCCGGCTGCTGACCACCGAGCCGACCACGGTCCTCGCGGTGCCGGCCTTCGAGGCGGTGCGCAACTCGCTCGCGTTCGGCGCGAGCGCCACGGCCGTCGCCCTCGTGGTCGGCGCGCTCGCCGCCACCGCCGCCACGCGCGGCACCGGTCCGCTGCCCCGCGCCGTGGACCGCGCGCTCATGCTGCCGCTCGGGACCTCGGCCGTGACCGTCGGCTTCGGGTTCCTGATCGCCCTGGACCGGCCGGTCGATCTGCGCGGCTCGGTCCTGCTGGTGCCGCTCGCCCAGGCGCTGATCGCCACGCCCTTCGTGGTCCGCACCCTGCTGCCGGTGCTGCGCTCGATCGACGAGCGTCTCCGGGAGGCGGCCGCCGTGCTCGGAGCCGGTCCGGGGCGCATCTGGAGGGAGGTGGACCTCCCGATCGTGGGCCGGGCCATGCTGGTCGCCGCCGGGTTCTCCTTCGCGATCGCCGTGGGCGAGTTCGGTGCCACGGTCTTCGTCGCCCGCGCGACCAGCCCGACCATGCCGGTGGCGATCTTCCGGCTGCTCGGCCGCCCCGGGCTCGCCAACTTCGGGCAGGCCATGGCCATGTCGACGCTGCTCGCGGCGATCACCGCGGCCGCACTGCTCGCCATCGACCGGCTGCGGGTCGGGTCGATCGGACGGTTCTGATGCTCGCGCTCGAAGGGGTCACGCTGGGGTACGGCCGCACGACGGTCGTGCACGAGCTGCACCTGAGCGCCCAGGACGGCGAGGTGCTGGTCCTGCTCGGCCCGAGCGGGTGCGGCAAGTCGACCCTGCTTCGGGCCATCGCGGGCCTGGAGCCGCTGCGGGCCGGCCGCATCCTGCTCGACGGTCACGACCTCGCGGGGCTCAGGCCCGACCAGCGCGAGGTGGGGCTGATGTTCCAGGAGCAGGCGCTGTTCCCGCACCGCACCGTGGCGGAGAACGTCGCCTTCGGCCCGCGGGTGCGGGGCCTGGCGGCCGGCGTCATCGAGGAACGGGTCGCCGACGCGCTCAAGCTGGTGGGGCTCGAGGGCACCGGGGACCGGCCCGTGGACCAGCTCTCGGGGGGTGAGCGGCAGCGGGTCGCGCTCGCCCGGGCCATCGCACCCCGCCCCCGCCTGCTCATGCTCGACGAGCCGCTGGGCTCGCTCGACCGGGCGCTGCAGGCCCGCCTGCTCGACGAGCTGCCGCGGGTGCTGGCTGAGCTCGGGACGACCGTGGTGTACGTCACCCACGACCAGGACGAGGCCCTGTCGCTGGCCGACCGCGTCGCGGTGCTGCGCGCCGGCCGGCTGCAGCAGCTCGGCAGCCCGATCGAGCTGTGGCGTGGCCCTCGGACCGCCTTCGTCGCCCGCTTCCTCGGTCTGGAGCCGGTGCTGGAGGTCACGGCGACCGCCACGGAGGTCCTAACGCCCTGGGGGAGCGTGGACCGCGCGCTGGTGGGTGACGCCGGCGCCGGCACGGGCAGCATGGAGGCGGTCGTGCTCGCCGACGCGCTCCGGCTCGCCGACGGCCCGGCCAGCGACCGCACCGCCCACGAGGACCCGTCGGTGCTGCCGATCCACGGTGTGGTCGAGGCGCAGCGGTTCCGGGGCGACCACCTGCGCGTGACCGTCGTCCCCCCACAGGGTCCGCACCTGCCGGTGCCGGTGCGGCGCGGCCGCTCCGTACCGGTCGGCAGCGAGGTGGTGGTGCACCTGGCGGTCGACGGCCTCCGGCTGCTCGCCCCGGAGACCGCGGAGCAGCCGGGCGAGCCGGCCGGGGGCCCGCACCGCCGTCGCTAGGCTCGGCATCTCCGCCCCTCCGGAGGCCACCGTGGACCGCTCCACCCGCGCGCTCGTCGACGAGGTGCCGCAGATCGGTCGGCTCGAGGCCATCTGGCTGCGTGCGGCGCGCCGCGCGGCGCCGCACCCGGTGCCGGAGGCCGAGGTCGTCGCCGGGCTCGGCCTGCAGGGGGACCACCGGACCCTCGGGCGCGAGCCCGACCCGAGCGCGAAACGGCAGGTGACCCTGCTGCAGGCCGAGCACCTGCCGGTCGTCGCCGCCCTGCTCGACCGGCCGGAGGTCGACGCCGGGCTGCTGCGCCGCAACCTCGTGGTGGCCGGCATCAACCTCGCGAGCCTCCGGGACCGTCGCTTCCGGATCGGCGCGGTCGAGCTGGAGGGCTCCGGCTGGTGCCATCCGTGCTCGCGGATGGAGGAGGTGCTCGGTCCCGGCGGGTTCCAGGCCATGCGTGGCCACGGGGGGATCACGGCCCGGGTGCTGACCTCCGGTGTCCTCCACCTCGGCGACGAGGTGTCCATCCTCCCCCGACAGGAAGCCGCATGACCGACGCCGAGCGCATCGTCGCCGTCCTCGACCTGCCCACCAAGGTGCGGCTGCTCTCCGGGTCGGACAAGTGGCACCTCGAGGGTGTCCCGAGCGCGGGGCTCGCCCCGATCATGGTGGCCGATGGGCCCCACGGGCTGCGCAAGCAGGCGACCGGCGGCGACCAGCTCGGGCTGGCGGGGGCGGTGGAGGCGACCTGCTTCCCGACGGCGGTGACCCTCGGCTCCACCTGGGACGTGGCGCTGGTGCACGAGGTCGGGGCCGCGCTCGGTCGCGAGGCCCGAGCCGAGCAGGTCTCGGTGCTGCTCGGCCCGGGCCTGAACCTCAAGCGCCACCCCGCCGGTGGGCGCAACTTCGAGTACCTCAGCGAGGACCCGCTCCTGGCCGGCCGGCTCGCCGGGTCCCTGGTCCGGGGCATCCAGTCCCAGGGCGTCGGCGCCTGCCTCAAGCACCTCGCGGCCAACCACCAGGAGACCTTCCGGATGGTGGTGGACACGATCGTGGACGAGCGCACCCTGCGCGAGCTGGAGCTGACCGGCTTCGAGCTGGCGGTCCGCGAGGGCCGGCCCTGGACGGTCATGAGCGCCTACAACCGCCTCAACGGCACCTACTGCTCCGATCACCGCTGGCTGCTCACCGAGGTCCTGCGGGATGAGTGGGGCTTCGACGGGCTGGTCATGACCGACTGGGGCGGGATGAACGACCGGGTCGCCGCGACCGAGGCCGGCTGCGACCTGGAGATGCCTGGCAGCGGCAAGGCCTTCGACGACGAGGTGCTGCAGGCCGTGGCGGACGGTCGGCTCGACGAGGAGGCCGTCGACGCCTGCGCGGTGCGCGTGGTCGAGCTGCTGATCCGGGCCGGAGCGAACCGCGACCCGGACGCGACCTACGACGCCGACGCCCACCACGCCCTGGCCCGTCGGGTGGCGGCGGCGGGCACCGTCCTGCTGACCAACGACCGGACCCTCCCGCTGGTGGACGCGGGGGGTGCCGCACCGGCGCGCCTGGCGCTGCTCGGGGCCTTCGCGGCGCGACCGCGGTTCCAGGGCGCCGGGAGCTCGCAGGTGACCCCGACCCGGCTGGACGATCTGCGCACCGCGCTGCCGGCCGCCCTGCCCGGCACCGAGGTGGCCTACGCCGCCGGCTACGACCCGGCCACCGGAGCGACCAGCGACCACCTGGTCGCCGAGGCGGTGGCGGCCGCCACCACCGCCGAGGTGGCCGTGGTGGTCGCCGGGCTCCCCGGCAGCTACGAGTCCGAGGGCTTCGACCGCGAGCACCTGGCGCTGCCCCCCGGGCACACCCGGCTCATCGAGGCGGTGCTCGCCACCGGCACCCCCACCGTCGTGGTCCTGCTCAACGGTGCGCCGGTGGTCCTGCCCTGGGCGGACCGCGCCGCCGCGATCGTCGAGGCCTACCTCGGCGGACAGGCCGGCGGCTCGGCCCTGGCGGACGTGCTCACCGGCGCGGTCGAGCCGGGCGGCCGGCTGGCGGAGTCCTTCCCCGTCGCCGTCGCGGACCTGCCGGCGCACGCGGCGTTCGCGGCCGATCCGAAGCAGGTGGTGCACCGCGAGGGGCTGCTGGTGGGCTACCGCTTCCACACCACCGCCGGGGTGCCCGCGGCCTTCCCCTTCGGCCACGGGCTCGGCTACACCACCATCGAGCTGTCCGACGTGGAGGTGACCGGCACCGGGACCGTCCGCGAGGTCCACGTCACCGCCCGCAACACCGGTGCGCGCTCCGGCAGCGAGGTCGTGCAGGTCTACCTCAGCAAGGCGGGGTCGGTGGTGTGGCGGCCCGCCCAGGAGCTCGCCGCCTTCGCGAAGGTCCACCTCGACCCGGGCGAGGAGCAGCGGGTCACCCTCCCCCTCGACCACGTCGCCTTCCGGGTCTACGACGTGGCGGACGGCGCCTGGAAGGTGGAGGCCGGCACCTACGAGGTGCGGGTGGGCCGCTCCTCGGTGGACCTGCCCGTGCGCATCACGATCGAGGTGGACGCCGGCGATCACCTCACCCCCGGCACCGTCCCGGCGGGGCTGGTCCCGACCACCCCGGAGCTCGAGGCGCTGCTCGGGCACGCGGTCCCGGACCCCGATCCGGTGCAGCCCTTCACCCGCAACAGCCCGGTGGCGGACCTCGCGACCACACCGGTGGGCGCCCAGGTCCGCAGGGCGGTGCTCGCGATGGCCCGCCGTCAGGTCGACAAGGAGGTCCCCGCCGACGACGAAGCGATGCGCCGCATGTTCGCCGCGGTCCTCGAGGAGGCGCCGCTCAGGGCCATCAGCCTGCTCGGTGAGGGCCGGCCACCGCTGCGCTGGATCGACCTGCTGGTCGACGTGCTCAACGGCCGCGTGCGGGGCAGGCTCAGCGAGCTGCTCGCGCAGCTGCGGCCGTGAGGGTGCCCGCTCGCGGCCGAAGCGGGCGACCGCGAGCCGTGCGGCGAGGTGGACGGGTCAGTACACCGGGATGCTCGGGTCGACCTGCCGGCTGTAGGCGTTGATGCCGCCGCGCATCGAGCGGGCCTTGAACCCGGCGCCACGCAGCAGCTCGGTGGACTCCAACGAGCGGACCCCCGACCGGCAGTGCACGACGTACTCCTTGGTCGGATCGAGCTCGGCCAGCCGGCCCGGCAGGAGGTCCTTAGGGATCAGGACCGCGCCCGGGATGCGGTTGATCTCGTACTCGTGGGGCTCCCGCACGTCCAGCAGGACCACGTCCGGCTTCGCCGCCAGCTCCACGTACTCGCTCGGCAGGATCTCCAGGTCCACCAGGGAACGCTCGTCCTCGAGCGCGCGGTCGTGGGAGGGAACCCCGCAGAACGCCTCGTAGTCGATCAGCTCGGTGACCGTCGGTTCCTCGGAGCAGACCGGGCAGGACGGGTCCTTGCGGACCCGCACGTAGGCCCACTCCTGGGCCAGCGCGTCGTACAGGCCGAGGCGGCCGATCATCGGCTCCCCGATCCCGGTGAGCAGCTTGATGCCCTCGATCCCCTGGGCGGTGCCGATGTGGCCGGCCATGATGCCGAGCACGCCGCCCTCGGCGCAGTTGGGGACCATCCCCGGTGGCGGGGGCTCGGGGAACATGCACCGGTAGCACGGCCCCTCCTCGGCGTAGAAGACGCTCAGCTGGCCCTCGAACCGGAAGATCGAGCCGTACACGTTCGGCTTGCCCAGCAGCACGCAGGCGTCGTTGACGAGGTAGCGGGTCGGGAAGTTGTCCGTGCCGTCGATGACCAGGTCGTACGCGCCGATGATCTCCAGCGCGTTCTCGGAGGTCAGGAACGTCCGGTGCTCCACCACCTCGACGTGGGGGTTGACCTCCCGGATCGACGCACGCGCCGACGCCACCTTGTGGGTGCCCAGATCGGAGGTGCCATGGATGATCTGGCGCTGCAGGTTGGAGGCATCGACGACGTCGTCGTCGACCAGCCCGAGCGTGCCGACGCCAGCAGCGGCGAGGTAGAGGGCGAGGGGGGACCCGAGCCCACCGGTGCCCACCAGCAGCACCTTGGCCGCCTTCAGCCGCTCCTGCCCCTCGATGCCGACGTCGGGGATGATGAGGTGGCGGGAGTAGCGGGCGATCTCCTCGTGGCTGAGCGGCACGCGGCGGTCGACGACGGGGATGGGCACGGCGGGCTCCTCGGGTGCGAGCGGACGGCACGGTGGTGCGGGCGCTGGCAGGTCCGAGCCGCGCGGGCTCGGACGCGAGCGCGGGCGCTGGTGCGGTTGCGCGCCCACGAGCGCGCGAGTGTGGTGCGGATCGGCAGCCGGCGCGCGGCACACGGTGCGAACCGTGCGAACCGCCGGTGCACCGCTCCACACGGGTGTCCACGCTAGCGTTCGCACCATCGAGCCGACGAACGGGGCCCCTGCTCATGGCCGGGAACGACGCCGTTGCTGCAGACGGTCAACTCTTCGCGCTGCTCGAGGAGCTCCCGACGCTGCTGCAGAGCTTCGCGGCCTTCGACAACGTCGCCCTCGACGAGGGCCTCGAACAGGTCGTGGCACGGCTCGGCCAGATCGCCGGCGTGGACCGCGCCTACACCTTCGAGGTCGCGCGCCGCCCGACGGGGGCCGTGCTCGTCAACACCCACGAGTGGTGCGCTGAGGGCATCACCCCCCAGCGTGAGCAGCTCCAGGCGGTCCCCTACGAGACCCTCGACCCCTGGCTCGCCTCCCTGGAGGCGCGTGACACCGTCTACATCCGCCGGGTGGAGGACCTACCCAGCTCCCGGCCCGACCGGGAGGTGCTCCAGGCCCAGGACATCCGCTCGCTGGTCGTGACGCCCCTCGTCGCCCAGGACGAGCTGATCGGCTTCATGGGGTTCGACGCGGTCCGGGCCGAGCGGCGCTGGAGCCGAGGTGAGCTGGTCCTGCTAGAGGTCGTGGCCGACGCCGTCTGTGGCGCGCTGCAGCGACGGCGGGCCCACGAGCGGCTCACCGCCAGCGAGCGCCGCTACCGGCTGCTGGCCAGCCACTCCTCGGACCTGGTCGTCACGATCGGCGCGGACGGCGCCTTCCTGGACATCTCCCCCTCGGCCGCCTCCCTGCTCGGGTGGCCGCTGGAGGAGGCCCGCAGATCCGCACCCATCGACCACGTCCACCCCCACGACTGGCACCTGGCCCTGCTGGAGCTCGAGCAGGCGCGGGCGTCCGCCGGGACCGCCGTCGAGCTGCCGGACCTGCGCCTGCGCCACCAGGACGGCACCTGGCGCTGGATCCAGGCCACCGCGATCGACCTCAGCGACGAGCCGGCCTTCGGTGGCGTGGTCGTGATCGGACACGACATCACCGACCGCAAGGCCGCGGAGGCAGCGCTGAGCTACCAGGCCGTCCACGATCCCCTCACCGGGCTCGCGAACCGGCCGCTGCTGCTCGACCGCCTCCAGCACGCCCTCGACCGGTGCGATCGCAACGACCACACCGTGGCCCTGCTGTTCCTCGACCTCGACCGCTTCAAGGTGGTGAACGACTCCCTCGGGCACGCGGCCGGCGACGAACTGCTCCGGGCGTACGCGGCTCGCCTGCACAGCCTGGTGCGCGCCGGGGACACCGTCGGTCGGTTCGGGGGGGACGAGTTCGTCGTCGTGCTCGAGGACGTCACCGACGAGCAGCAGGCGGTCGAGGTCGCCGAGCGGCTGCTCGCCGACCTCGAGGAGCCGGTCGATCTGCGCGGACGTGCCCACCGCGTCACCGCTAGCGCCGGACTGGTCATCGCCGGACCGGGGGACCGCGCTGAGGTGCTGCTGCGCGACGCGGACGCGGCGATGTACCAGGCCAAGGCCCGTGGCCGGCAGCGCGTCGTCACCCTCGACGACGAGGTCCGCCGCAGCCTCGTCGAGGAGGCCGAGCTGACCCGGGAGTTGCAGGGGATGGAGGAACGCGACGAGCTGACGATCCACTACCAGCCGGTCCTCGAGCTCGCCACCGGCCGGTACGTGGCCTTCGAGGCGCTCGCCCGGTGGGAGCACCCGGTGCGGGGTCGGATCGAACCGGGCCGGTTCATCCCGCTCGCCGAGGAGCACGCCACCATCGTCCCCATCGGTCGGGCCGTGCTGCACCAGGCGGTGACGCAACTGCGCGCCTGGGACGCCGACGACCCCACGAACCGCACGCGGCGGATGGCCGTGAACCTGTCCGTGCAGCAGCTCCTGGACCCGCTGCTCGTGGACGACCTGAACGAGGTGCTCGAGCGCACCGGCCTGGAGCCGTCCCGGCTCGAGCTCGAGCTGACCGAGAGCGCCCTGATGCGCGAGCCGGACGCCAGCCGCCGGGCCCTGAGGCGCGTGCGTGACCTGGGCGTGGAGGTCGCGATCGACGACTTCGGGACGGGCTACTCCTCGCTCGCCTACCTGCGCGCGCTGCCGGTCTCCGCGCTCAAGATCGACCGCTCGTTCATCGCCGACCTCGCCCACGATCCGCGCGCCAGCCGGGTCGTGGCCGTCGTCCTGAACCTCGCGGCGGAGTTCGGGCTCAGGGTCGTCGCCGAGGGCGTCGAGACCCCGGCGCAGCAGCTCGAGCTCGAGCGGCTCGGCTGCCGTCTCGCGCAGGGCTACGGCCTGGCGCGACCGGCGGCGCCGCAGGTGTGGGAGCGTCAGACGTTCATGCCCATGGCGCGCAGCTCCTCGCGCACGTAGTCCGCGATCATGTCCGTCGACCACGGTGGCGTGAAGGTGAACTCCACCTCGACGTGATCGACGCCCGGCATCGCCCCGAGGATCACCGAGCACTGCTGGTGGATGACCTCGGTCAGGGGGCAGCCCATCGAGGTCAGCGTCATGAGCACGTGGACCGAGCCGCGCTCCGGCTTGGTGACCTCGTAGACCAGCCCGAGATCGACGATGTTGTACCCGATCTCCGGGTCGACCACGGCGCGCAGCCCGTTCATCAGGTCCTGCGGCGCGGGCATCCCGTCCTCCTCCAGCGGCAGGTCCTCGAAGGGGTGCCGCTGGCGGGGTCGGTCCTCGGCGGGGGGCTGCCCGTCCGGGGTGTCGTACTCGGGGACCTGGTCGTCCTCGAGGTGGGCGGGGGTCTCGGTCGGGTGCACGGTCACTCCTCGTGGGTGACGGTGTGGGCGGATGAGCCACGCTCGTAGGTCTCGATCGCGTCCCGCAGGGCCATCCAGCCCAGCAGGGCGCACTTCACGCGGACGGGGAAGCGGGCGACGCCGGTGAAGGCGACGCCATCACCGAGGTCGTCGGGGCGCGCCGGGTCCTCGCCGTGCATCATGCGCCGGAAGTCCTCGACGAGGTCGAGCGCGTCCGACAGGGCCCGGCCACGGACCGCCTCGGTCATCGCCGAGGCGGAGGCCTGGCTGATGGAGCAGCCCTCACCGTCGAAGACCACCGCGTCGAGGTGGTCGTCGGCGACCCGGATCCTCAGGTCCATCTCGTCCCCGCACAGCGGGTTGGAGTGGTGGACGTGGACCGCCTCGTCCCCGAGCTCGCCCGCCCGGTTCTTCGGCTTGCGGTAGTGGTCCAGGATGATCTCCTGGTACAGGTCCTCCATCGACATCGGCGGCTCCTCAGCGGGCGAAGAACGTCGCGGCGGCCTCCAGACCCTCCACGAGCGGCGGCAGGTCGTCCATGTCGTTGTACACGTAGGTGCTCGCCCGCACGGTCGCGTTCACCCCGAGCACGCGCATGAGCGGCTTCGCGCAGTGGTGGCCGACCCGGACGCACACCCCCTTCGAGCCGAGCATCGCCCCGACGTCGTGCGGGTGCACCCCCTCGAGCGTGAAGGAGACGGCCCCGCCGCGCAGCTTCACGTCGCGCGGGCCGTGGATCCGCACCCCCGCGACGCCGTCCAGGGCGTCGAGCAGGGCCGCGGTCACCTCCCGCTCGTGGGCACGCACCGCAGCGAGATCGAGGGCCTCGAGCATCGCCACGGCCGCGGCCAGGCCAGCGGCCTCGGCGATCATGGGCGTACCCGCCTCGAACCGGTGCGGGATGTCGTTCCAGGTGGCGCCGGTGAGGGTGACATCACGGATCATGTCGCCGCCGGTCAGGAACGGCTCGAACCGCTCCAGCACCTCCGGGCGGGCCGCCAGCGCGCCGATCCCGGTGGGGCCGAGCATCTTGTGGCCGGTGACCGCGTAGCTGTCGACCCCGAGGTCGGCCACGCTGACCGGCAGGTGCGGGACAGCCTGGGTGCCGTCGACGTGGACGACCGCGCGCGGGTTCGCCTCCTTGACCATGCGCGTGAGGCGGGCGACGTCGTTGATGGTGCCGAGGACGTTGGAGACGTGGACGAAGGCCGCGAAGGTCACCCGCCCGTCCCGCAGCAGCCCGGCCGCAGCGTCGAGGTCGAGCTGGCCGTCCGCGGTCAACGGGACGTGCCGGATCTCGGCGCCGACGGCGGTCGCGGCCTGGGTGAAGGGCACGAGGTTCGCGTGGTGCTCCATCACCGTCGACAGCAGCACGTCGTCCGGCCCGAGGTGGGCGCGGACGTAGCCGTAGGCCACGAGGTTGCACGCCTCGGTGGCGTTCTTGGTGAACACCACACCCGTCGGGTCGGTGTCGAGCAACCGGGCCAGCGCGACGCGCGCGCCCTCGTAGAGGTCGGTGGCCTCCTCCGCCAACAGGTACACGCCACGGTTGACGTTGGAGCGCGACCAGCGGTAGAAGTGGTCCATCGCCTCGAGCACCGGCTCGGGGGTCAGCGAGGACGCCGCCGAGTCGAGGTAGACCAGCCGCCGACCGCCGAGCTCCCGATCGAGGATCGGGAACCGGCGGCGGACGGATGCGACATCGATGGTCATGGGGTCCTTCTCGTCGGGCGAGCGGCTCAGACGCCGGCGCCGTGGGCGGCGCGGATGCCCTCGTAGCCGCCGGTCTCGAGCTCGTCAGCGAGCTCTGGGCCACCTGAGGCCACGACCCGGCCTTCGAACATCACGTGCACCTGGTCCGGCCGGATGTAGCGCAGGATACGGGTGTAGTGGGTGATGATCAGGGTGCCGAGGTCGGGGCCGGAGAGGCGGTTGACACCCTCGGCCACGGTCTTGAGAGCGTCCACGTCCAGGCCGGAGTCGGTCTCGTCCAGCACCGCGAGCTGTGGTTTGAGCAGCGCGGCCTGCAGGATCTCGAAGCGCTTCTTCTCCCCCCCGGAGAAGCCCTCGTTCACCGAGCGCTGCAGGAACGACTCGTCCACGCCGAGCTCGGCCATCTCCTGGCGCAGCGACTGCATGAACTCGCGGACCGGCACGTCCTCCTCGCGCACGGCGTTGACCGCGGTGCGCAGGAAGTTCGTGAGCGACACGCCCGGCACCTCGACGGGGTACTGCATCGCCAGGAACACCCCGAGGCGGGCGCGCTCGTCGGGGGTGAGGTCGTTCAGCTCGGTGCCCAGCCAGGTGATCGTCCCCCCGGTGACCTCGTAGGCCGGGTGGCCGGCGATGGCGTAGGCCAGCGTGGACTTGCCGGACCCGTTCGGGCCCATCAGGGCGATGGTCTGGCCCTTGTCGAGGTCGAGGTCGACGCCACGGAGGATCTCCGTGCCGTCCGCCTCGACCTTCAGGTCGCGGATCTCGAGGTCTGCCATGAGGTGGACTCCAGTGTGATGGTCGTGGTGCGGCGCGGCCGCGGTTCGTCAGTGCGCCGGGAAGGGGGCGCCGTTGAGAGCGGTCGAGACGTCGACGGTGACGTCGTCACCGTCCACCGCGACCGCGAAGGTGGGCACCGGCGTGGTCGCCGGCAGCGAGGAGGGCTGCCCGGTGTCCAGGTCGAACACGGAGCCGTGCAGGGAGCACTCCACCCCGTTGTCCCACAGCTCCCCCCCGTCGGCCAGTGACCACTGGCGGTGGGAGCAGGTGTCGTGGATCGCCTTGACCGTCTGCCCGAGCCGGACGAGGCACACCGGCACACCGTCGACCTCGACGCGGACCGGCTGCCCCTCCTCGAGGGCGGAGAGCTGGGCGTGCGGGTCACTCATCGAGGTGGTCCTGCAGGCTCGCGTCGTTGATCTGGAAGGTGGAGAGGTCCGCGGCCTCGATGAGCCGCTCGATCTCGCCCACGACCGTGTCCTCGATGCCCGGCAGGTCCACGCCCCCGATGACCTCGCGGAAGAAGCCCGCCACGATCAGGCGCAGCGCGTCCTCACGGGCGATGCCGCGGGAGGTGAGGTAGAACACCTGGAGCGCGTCGATCTGCCCGGTCGCGGAGCCGTGCCCGGCGACGATGTCGGAGCACTCGATCTCCAGGAAGGGGGTCGCGTCCGCACGGGCACCCTCGGTCAGGATCAGGGTCTTGTTGTTCTCGTCGGTGTCGGTCCCGACGGCGTCCTTGTGGACGAACACGTTGCCCCGGAAGACCGTACGGCTGTGGCCCTGCAGCGCGCCCTTGAAGAGCACGTCGGAGAAGGCGTGCGGGCTGAGGTGGCGCACGTAGGGCTGCAGGTCGAACCACTGCCCCTCGTCGGCGAAGTAGATGCCCCGCGGCCGGACCTGGGCACCCGGACCGACGAGGTCGGTCTCCGGCAGGAACCGGACCGTGCGGCCGCCGACGGTGACCGAGAGCGGCCGGATGTCACTGTCGCGGTGCGCCTGCACCTTCTGGAGCGCGAGGTGGTCCACCGTCGTCTCCCAGCGTTGCAGCGAGACGAGGTCGAGGCGGGAGGAGTCGTGGGCGATGACCTCGACGACCTCGTTGACCAGGGCGTCAGGGGCGCCGGCGGAGGTGTGCTCGAGGTAGATGCTGGCGCGCGCGTGGTGGCCGAGCACGGCCAGCACCCGGGGCTGGTGCGCGCCGGGCTCGGTGACGTGGATCTGGATCACGACCGGGGCGTCGACCTCCACCTCGGCGGGGACCGCGACGAACACCCCGGCGGTCCAGGCCGCGTCGTTGACCGTGATGGTCCGGTCGGCGTCGGCGGCGGTGCCCTCGGGGTTGGAGGAGGTCAGGGTGCCGAGCGCAGCCTCGACGGCCTCGGCCTGGTCACTGGCGGCGGTGGCGAGGTCGGCGACGACCACACCCTGCTCGTGCAGCGAGGACGGCACGGTCACGTCGACGACCGACCCGTCGATGATCCGGACGAGCGCGACCTCGGTGTCGAGGTCGGCGGTGAACGACGCCGGCGCGTCGGCCCCGCTGCCGGTGACCAGCACGCGGTCCACGTCCAGGCGCTGGGCGAAGGGGGTGGAGCGCCAGAACTCGTCGGCGTTGCTGTCCGGCCAGGCGAGGTCCAGGGTGCGCTTGTAGGCCGCGAGCCGCCGGTCCAGCAGCCAGGCGGGCTCTGAGCCCGCCTGGCTGAGTCCGGTGACCGCCGCCTCGGTGAGACGGGTCAGGGTGGTCATCCGATGGCGCCTTCCATCTCGAGCGCGATGAGGCGGTTCAGCTCGACGGAGTACTCCATCGGCAGCTCACGAGCGATGGGCTCGATGAACCCGCGCACGATCATGGCCGTGGCCTCGTCCTCGTCGATCCCGCGCGACTGCATGTAGAACAGCTGGTCGTCGGAGACCTTCGAGACCGTGGCCTCGTGCTCGATCGTGGCGTCCTCCTGCTCGATCTCCATGTAGGGGTAGGTGTCGGTCCGGGAGGTGTCGTCCAGCATCAGCGCGTCGCACTTGACCGCGGAGCGGGCGTGGTGCGCGCCCTCGTTGATCTGGACCAGGCCGCGGTAGCTGGTGCGCCCGAGCCCCTTCGAGATCGACTTGGACAGGATGTTGGACGTGGTGTACGGCGCGGCGTGGACCATCTTCGCACCCGCGTCCTGGTGCTGGCCGTCGTTGGCGTAGGCGACCGAGAGGACCTCCCCCTTGGCGCCCTCACCGGTCAGCCACACCGCCGGGTACTTCATGGTGACCTTCGAGCCGATGTTGCCGTCGATCCACTCCATGGTGGCGTTCTTCTCGGCCACCGCACGCTTGGTCACGAGGTTGTAGACGTTGTTCGACCAGTTCTGGATGGTCGTGTACCGGACCCGTGCGCCCTCCTTGACGATGATCTCCACCACCGCGGAGTGCAGCGAGTCGGAGGAGTAGATCGGGGCGGTGCAGCCCTCGACGTAGTGCACGTAGGAGCCGGGCTCGGCGATGATGAGGGTGCGCTCGAACTGGCCCATGTTCTGCTTGTTGATGCGGAAGTAGGCCTGGAGCGGGATGTCGACCTTCACGCCCTCGGGGATCACGATGAAGGACCCACCCGACCACACCGCGGTGTTCAGCGCCGCGAACTTGTTGTCGTTGGGCGGGATGACGGTCGCGAAGTGCTCGCGGAAGATGTCCTCGTGCTCCTGCAGGCCCGCGTCGGTGTCGAGGAAGATGACGCCCTGCTCCTCGAGGTCCTCCCGGACCTTGTGGTAGAGCACGGTGGACTCGTACTGGGCCGCGACCCCGGCGATGAGCCGCTCACGCTCGGCCTGGGGGATGCCGAGCTTCTCGTAGGTCTCGAGGATCTCCGGGGGGAGCTCCTCCCAGGAGTTGGCCTGCTTCTCCGAGGCTTCGACGTAGTAGAAGATGTCGTCGAAGGCGATGTCGGACAGGTCCCCACCCCAGTTCGGCATCGGGCGGCGCTCGTAGGCCTTGAAGGCCCTCAGCCTGAGGTCACGCATCCAGGTGGGCTCGTTCTTGCGCTCGCTGATCGCGGCGACCACCTCGGCCGTCAACCCCCGTTCGGAGGTGAAGGCGTAGTCGTCGTCGCGGTCCGCCCAGCCGAACTTGTAGTCGGCGAGGTCCTGGGCGACCTCCTGCTGGGTGCGACGGGCGTCGCTGACGGGCAGCTCGATCTCGGTCTGGCTCACGGCGGGTCTCCTCGACCTGGTGGGCGTCGAACGGTGCTCAGTGCGGCTCCGCGGTCCGGTTCGGGACCGAGGCGGTCGTGTCCTCCCCGTCCCCGGGAACCGGGGCGGGGTCGGTCGTGGTGGGACCACACGTGCGGATCGTGCACACGCACGCGGGGGCCCCGTCGGCCAGCGTCTGCTGGCGGGACAGCTGCACGTCCCCACCGAGCACCTTGGAGAAGGTCGCGGCCTCGTAGGTGCAGACCTCCGGGTGCTCGCGGGCGACGTCGTAGATGGCGCAGTGGTCCTGCACCAGGGTGAAGCTCTCGCCGTCCTCCGATACCGACGCCTCGAACCCGGCCGCGGACAGGGCGTCCGCGAGCTGGGTGAGGCGGGCGTGGAGGTCGTCCGCCGTGACCGCGTCGCGCAGACCCTCGGCCTCGCGCTCGACGCGCCAGCGCAGGAAGGCGTGGAGGCCGTCCTGCCCGTGGTGGGCGTCGAGGAAGTCGAGGAGCTCGGTCGCGAAACGGTCGTAGCGGTGCGGGAACAGGCGCCCCGCCGCCGGGGTCAGACGGTAGCGGGCCGCAGGGCGACCCCGCGACCCGGCGACGGTCTCGGAGGTCACCAGCCCCTCCTCGTCGAGGACGCCGAGGTGGCGGCGGACCGCGACCTGGGAGATCTCCAGCCGCGCCGCGAGCTCGGCGACGCTGGCGTCACCGGCGCGGCGCAGGTGCTCGACGATGGCCGCTCGCTGCTCACCGAGCAGCGGCACGAGCGAGCGCTCGGCCGGCGCGGTGGGCGGGGTGGGCATGCGGGCGTCTTTCCTCAACATCGTGGTTGAGAAAAGGGTACGGGTGGGCGGTGCTCCAGGCAAACCCGCGCGCGCCACGCCCGTACGGAACGCTGGCGCCCCGCCCTGCGCACCGTGCCGTGACCGCGACGCCCGGCGCGTCTACGGTGGAGGCTCCACCGATCCTGCTACCCGATCGTGATGACGCGACCGGTGTCCAGCCCGCCGATGGGCGGGCGACGTCCGGGGCTGCGCTCGCGATCGCCGGCGGCGACGGTGCGGACACCGGGCGTGGGACAGCGCCCGCGGCACCGCGGATGGGTGGACGTGCGGTGGAGCGTTCGATGCGGCGCCCCGAAAGATCGGGCCGCGCCCCCACCGCGCCGAGGACCCCGAGGGAGACGAGCGCGGGCCCACATCCAGACCCTGGGCCGCCGATCGACCGGACGATGTCCGACTCCCCGGGGTCCTCCCTCTGCCGCCCGGGGTTGGCACCGGACCTCTCGGCTCACTCGCCGTCCCCGCCGCGCCGGCGCAACTGCTCGGCCAGGACGAAGCGACGGACCCGGTCCGCGAGCTCGGCGTCGAGATCGCGGAAGCGCAGCCCCAGCCCCGCGGCGCCCTCCGGGGTGGGTGCGACGCGCACCACCTCGGCGTCCAGCAGCAGGATCTCGCCCTCGGCGAGACCCAGGCGGACCCGCACCGGCTGGCCCGCCTCGGCCTCCAGCGGCGCCGGGATGACCACCAGGGCGCCGCCCTCCGACAGGTCCTCGGTCACCCCGGACAGGTGCGTGCCCTCGACCAGCAGGACCACGGGGCGGGCGACACGGAGCCGGTACGCATCGCGCCGCTGCACCCGGGTCACGCGGTCGAGGTGCACCCACCAGCGCGGCACCACGTCGACGTCGCCCCCATCGAGGTGGCCATCGGCCCGCAGCAGCGCCCCCTGAGCGGGCCAGGTCAGGGCGGCGGGGGTGGCCGGCGGGACCTCGAGCGCACGCCCGTCCTCCTTCGTCGGCGCCACCACGAGGACCCGGGTGCCGTCCAGCTGCTCCACGCGGGTGCGCCAGCCGCGCTGCGAGCGGCCCAGGGTGAGGTCGACGACCGTGCCCTCGGCCGGCAGGCAGCGTCGCAACTGCCGGCTCTCGCGCCGGGACCGCGGTCGCGGTGTCTGACCCGTCACTGTTGCTGCTGCCCGGATGCGCTCGCATCCCCGAGCGGGCTGAGCGTGAACCGGCGCATCGCGACCTCCACCTCGAGCTCGTGGCGTTGCTCCCCGACGAACACCCCGCGGAAGGGCGCGACGTCGTCGTAGTCGCGACCCCGGCCGATGGTGACGTGCCGCTCGCTCACGTGCTGGTTGTTGGTGGGGTCGAGGGCGAACCACCCCCAGCCGGGGATCGCGGCCTCGACCCAGGCGTGGGTCTGGACCGTGACCTCGTCCGTCCCCGGATCGGCGCCGGTCGCATCCGCCGCGGCGAACAGGTACCCGGACACGTACCTGCCCGGCACGCCCAGGCTCCGCAGCAGCGCCAGCGCGAGGTGGGCGAAGTCCTGGCACACCCCGCGGCGCGCCGTGAGGATCTCCTCCACCGGGGTCCCGATGCGGGTGGCACCGGGCAGGTAGGTGAACCCACCGACGTGGTCGTGGACGGCCTGGGCGAGCGCGACCACGTCGTCGCCGACGCCTGCGGCGACCCGGGCTGCCTCCGCCGCCACGCCCGCGGACCAGCTGACGTGCGCCGAGGGCCGGAGGAACTCGAGGTGCTCGTCGTGGAACGTCGGGTCCTGCAGCGCGGCCAGCGGGACCGGGGTGAGCGGACGGACCGGTTCCTGGGTCTCCACCGTCGCCTCGGCGACCACCTCGAGGTGGCGGTGCGGCAGCCGGATCCCGAAGGTGTCGACGCGCGTGCCCCAGTGGTCCCGGTAGGCCGCGACCCGCGAGGCCGGGTCGGTGCGCACGTGGTAGTGCACGAGCGCCTGGCGGTGGTCGGTGGTGGGGCAGGCGCGCAGCTCGTTCTGGGACTCGCTGACCGCACCGGCGTAGCGGAAGCGGGTCACGTAGCGGATGTCGAGCCGCACCGGTCCTCCTGGCTCAGCCGGTGGCGATCGCGTGCAGCGATCCGGCAGGTTGGTGGTGGAAGAACTCGGCGGCCACGGCCTCGGCGACCTCGGCGATCTGGAGCTGGACGTCCTCGAGGAAGGCTGACAGCCCGACGTCGAACAGCTCGCTGACGTCCCGGAACTCCAGCGCAGCGCTGATGCGACCCAGCTGCCGGGCCGCTCGGCTCGGTCGCCCGCCCCCGAGCGCGTCGAGCTGGAAGCGTGCCGAGCGCAGGCTGTAGCGGACGCTGCGCGGCAGGTCCGGCTCGAGCAGGAGGAACTCGACCACGTCGGCCGGGTCCATCGACGCCCGGTAGCGACGCCGGTAGGCCTCGAAGGCCGAGGCGGACTTCAGCACCGCGATCCAGTCGTGGAAGTCGCTGCGGTCCGAGCCGTGTGCCACCTCCTCGCCGGCCCTGGCCAGCCGCCGGCTCGGACCGGAGAGGGCCTCGAGCTGCACGTAGCGCACGTCGATCAGCCGGCAGGTCATCTCCGCTCGTTCGAGGTGCCGACCGAGGGCCATGAAGCGCCAGCCCTCGTCACGGGGCATGGTCTCGCTGGCGGCGCCGTAGATCGTCATGCTGGCCCGGCGCACCGCCCGGAACAGCTCGTAGGGCTGGTCCTCGAGCTCCGCGATCAGGTCCCGGCCGGCGAGCATGAGGTGGAGGTCGTTGACCGCCTCCCACAGCTCCTGGGAGATCTGCTCGCGCACGGACCGGGTGTTCTCCCGAGCCCGGGCGACCGAGGCGGTGACCGAGCCCGGGTTGTCCGGGTCGAGCATGAGGAAGCGCATCACCGCCTGGGCCTGCAGGGGGCCGTGGTAGGCGCCAGCGAGGTGCAGGACCTCGAGCAGCTGCCGCCACGCCTCCGCGACCTCCCCCGAGGTCGACTCCAGCTGCGTGTGGTAGGTGACGTCCAGCATGCGCGCGGTGTCCTCGGCCCGCTCGGTGTAGCGACCGGCCCAGAACAGGTTCTCCGCGAGGCGTGCGAGCATCAGCGGCCCCGCTGCGTCACGCCGGGGCCGTCGTCCAGCACCCAGGTGTCCTTCGAACCGCCGCCCTGGGAGGAGTTCACCACCAGCGAGCCCTCCTTGAGCGCCACCCGGGTCAGTCCGCCGGGCAGGACCTCCACCGACTCCCCCGCGATCGCGAAGGGCCGCAGGTCCACGTGCCGGCCGACCAGCCGGTCCCCCACCAGGGTCGGGTGGCGCGACAGCCCGACCAGCTCCTGGGCGATGTAGCCGCGCGGGTCGGCCTGCACCCGTCCCGCCACCTCCGCCACCTCGGCGTCGCTGGCGTGGGGACCGATCAGCAGGCCGTTCCCACCGGACTCGGCCACCGGCTTGACGACCAGCTCACCGAGGCGACCGAGCACCTCCGCCCGCTGCTCGTCGTCCCACAGCAGGTAGGTCGTGACGTTCGGCAGGATCGGCTCCTCGCCGAGGTAGAAGCGGATCAGGTCGGGCACGTAGGCGTACACGGCCTTGTCGTCGGCGACCCCGTTGCCGATCGCGTTGACGACGGTGACGTTGCCGGCCCGAGCCGCCGACAGCAGCCCGGGGACCCCGAGCACGGAGTCCGGGCGGAAGACGACCGGGTCGAGGAAGTCGTCGTCGATGCGCCGGTAGATCACGTCGACCCGCTCGAGCCCGCGGGTGGTCCGGGTGTGGACCACGTGGTCCTCCACCACCAGGTCCCGCCCCTCGACCAGCTCCACCCCCAGCTGCCGGGCCAGGAAGACGTGCTCGAAGTAGGCGCTGTTGTGGACCCCGGGGGTGAGCACGACCGCGGTCGGGGACTCGCCAGCCGAGGGCGGAGCGACCTCCTGCAGCGCCCGCAGCAGCATCGGGCCGTAGTGGTCCACCGGCCGCACACGCTGCTCGGCGAAGGCCCGCGGGAGCACACGGGTCATCGCGGCGCGGTTCTCGAGCACGTAGGACACCCCCGACGGGTTGCGCAGGTTGTCCTCGAGGACCACGTACCGGCCCTCGTGGTCGCGGACCAGGTCGACCCCCGACACCAGGCAGCGGGCCGCGTGCGGCACCGCGATGCCGAAGGCCTCGCGCCGGAACCCGGCGGCGGTCTGCACCAGCCAGCGTGGCACGACCCGGTCGCGGACCGCCGCCTGCTCGCCCACGTAGAGGTCCTCGAGGAAGCGGTTCAGCGCCGTCACGCGCTGCGCGACCCCGGCTTCGACCTGCGCCCACTCCTGAGCGGGGATCAGCCGCGGGAGCAGGTCCATCGGGAAGGTCCGCTCCTCACCCGCCTCGTCCCCGTACACCGTGAAGGTGATGCCGGCGGTCCGGAACAGCGCATCGCGGACCCGCTCGCGGCGCGCGAGCTCCGCTGGGGTCAGCCCCTCAAGCCGGTCCACGAGCTCGCGATAGTGCGGTCGGACGCTGCCGTCCTCGGCCACGACCTCATCGAAGAACCCATCGGTTCGGTAGCCGTTGAGGAGCTGGGTCATGACGCGCACGCTACCGCAGGCGCACGGGCGGACCACGGCAGCAGGCCGAACCACGCAGGGTGAGAAGCAGCCACTCGGAGTCAAGGTGGCCTACCGCCGTGCCGATACCTCACACAGGCCGGCAGGGGGCTCGGCCGGGGACGACCGGGCACGGAGGCACGGCATGGACCGGATGCGGGAGCAGCACGTGCGAACCATGACGGCTCCCGACGATCGCACCCTCCCGCTGGCCCCCCGCCACCACCGCACCGAGGTGGTCCGGCGCCTGCTGGCCGCGGGGATCTCCCCCGCCACGCTGCGCACGATCGTGCCGGAGTGGACCGACCTGATACGCGAGCTGGAGCCGGAGCCCGAGGCCGCCCGGCTGCCGGTCGCCAACGTCGGCTGAGCGGCCGGAGCCGGACCGTCCCGCGCTCGTGTGGCAGGATCGCGCCGACGGGCGGGTCGGGACCCCGTCCGCGGACAGGGGCAGCGATGGCGGGCGAGGCGCGACCACTGGCGGGCCGACGGGTCCTCATCACGGGCGGCTCCCGCGGGCTCGGCGCCGCCACCGCCCGTCGGCTCGCGCGGCTCGGCGCCGAGGTGGTGCTCACCTACCGGACGCGGGCCGAGGAGGCCGCGGAGGTCGTGGCCGCCTGCGAGGCGCTGACCCCCGGGGCTCGGGCCGAGCCCCTCGACCTGCTCGAGGAGGACAGCGTGCGTGCGCTGTTCGCCCGGCTGACCGAGCGGGGCGAGGAGCTCGACGTGGTCGTCGCGAACGCGGCTGCGACCGCCTTCAAGCCCCTGCTGGAGCTGAAGCTGCACCAGATCGACAAGACCTTCGCGATCACGGTGCGCCACTTCCTGCTGCTGACCCAGCTCGCCTTCCCCCTGCTCGAGCCTCGCGGCGGCCGCATCGTCGCGATCAGCGGGGCGGACACCGTGGGCTACATCCCCGGGCACGGCCTGCTCGCCGCCGCGAAGTCCTCGCTGGAGACCCTCGTGCGCTACCTCGCCTGCGAGCTCGGACCGCTCGGGGTCACCGCCGTGGGGGTCCTGCCGGGCTACATCGACACCGAGTCGATCCGGCTGATGGCCGGCCCCTACCACGACAAGCTGCGCGCCGCGGAGGAGCTGACCCACCCGCTGCGGACGGCAGCGACCCCCGACGACGCCGCGGAGGTGGTGGCGCTGGTGTGCCTCCCGGAGGCGCGGTGGCTGAACGGGCAGGTGGTGCACAACGACGGTGGCGGGCTGTTCGCCTACACCGGTCGCTTCGGGACCGCCTGGGCGATGGTCCCGGACGAGGCCATCGCCGGGCAGGCACCGGCGCCGGACGTGACCGACGCGCCGATGCTGCAGCGCACCGACGTCGCACCGGGCTCAGGGGCGACCGGACCGTAGGCGCGCCGCCAGCCCGGTCCAGCGGTCCCTCGGCCGGTCCTGCCGCACCGCCGTGCGCAGGGCCTCCTGCTGGCCGACGATGATCAAGGCCCGCTGGGCCCGCGTCACCGCGGTGTAGACGAGGTTGCGCCACAGCATCGAGCGGTGCGAGCGGTCCAGCACGAGGACCACCACCGGCCACTCACCGCCCTGGGCCTTGTGCACCGTGACCGCCCACGCGGGCGTGAGGTCCCGCACGGCCGGGCCGTCCACCGCCACGGCCCCGCGGGGGAACTGGACCGTGAGCTGGCCACGCCGCCGGTCGAGGTCGACGACGTGGCCGACGTCGCCGTTCGCCAGGTCGCGCTCGGGGTCGTTGCGCGTCTGCAGGACGCGATCGCCGACGTGGAAGCCACCGACCGCCCGCGCGGTGCCGGGCGGGTTCAGGGCCGCCTTGAGCCCGGCGTTGAGGGCGTCCACGCCGGCCGGCCCGCGGTAGACGGGCGCGAGCACCTGGACGTCGTCCGGGTCGACGCCGAGGTGCGCGGGGATGCGCTCGGCGACCGCCTGCACCACCCGCGGGACGATGCGGGGGCGCACCGGCTCCTCGGCGAGGTAGACGTCACCGTCGCTCCCCTTCAGCCCCGGCTCCTCGCCGGCGAGCACCTGGCCGGCCAGGCGCACGATCCGGCTGCCGGCCGCCTGGCGGTGGATCTCGGTCAGGGTGGTCACCTCGATGGCCCCGGAGGCGATGACGTCCCGCAGCACCTCACCGGGACCGACCGAGGGCAGCTGGGCGGGGTCGCCGACCAACAGCAGGTGCGCGCCCTCGTCCACCGCGGCCACGAGCTGCGCGGCGAGCCAGGTGTCGCACATGGACACCTCGTCGACCACGACCAGGTCGTGGGGGAGCTGCTCGTTCGGGCCGTACCGGAAGCTGAACCCCCCGGCCCGGTCCGGACGGGCCTGCAGGAGCCGGTGGATCGTGGTGGCCGGCCGACCGACGAGCTCCTCCAGCCGCTTGGCCGCCCGGCCCGTGGGTGCGCACAGCACGGCGTGGTGGCCACCCGCCTCGACGCAGCGCACGAGCTCCTGGACCGTGCGGGTCTTGCCGGTCCCCGGGCCGCCCGTCAGCACCGAGGCCCCGCTTGCGAGCGCCGTGCGGATCGCGGTGTGCTGGCCGTCGGTCAGCTCCCCGGCGAGGGTGACGGTGGTGGCGAGGTGGGCCAGCCGCAGAGGCCGGGCGTCGACGAGCCGGTGCAGGGCCGCCGCGAGCTGCCGCTCCGTGCGCTGCGCGGCCGGGGTCGTGATGATCTCGGCGCCGGCGAGTTCCTCGACGACGAGGCTGCCGGCCGCCAGCGCCCGCTCGAGCCCCTCGGCGGCGAGGATCGTGTCGACCCCGAGCAGCT
>JBKHEJ010000003.1:0-37482 GCA_046540855.1 Nitriliruptoraceae bacterium | reverse complement strand
ACTTGCCGACCACCCCGTGCGAGCGCAGCATCTCGGTGATGGTCAGGACGAGGTCCGTCGCCGTCGCTCCCTCGGGCAGCTCGCCCTCGAGCTTGAAGCCCACGACGCGCGGGATGAGCATCGAGATCGGCTGGCCGAGCATGGCGGCCTCGGCCTCGATGCCCCCGACCCCCCAGCCGAGCACGCCGAGCCCGTTCACCATGGTCGTGTGGGAGTCGGTCCCCACCAGGGTGTCCGGGTAGGCCCGCAGCACCCCGTCCGGGCCCGGCTCGCCGAACACGACCCGCGCGAGGTACTCGATGTTGACCTGGTGGACGATCCCGGTGCCGGGCGGGACGACCTTGAACCCGTCGAACGCCCCCTGGCCCCAGCGCAGGAACTGGTAGCGCTCGCGGTTGCGCTCGTACTCGAACCCGATGTTGCGCTCGAGGGCGTCGGCGATCCGGTAGACGTCCTCGACGACGGAGTGGTCGATGACGAGCTCGGCGGGGACCAGCGGGTTGATGCGTGCCGGGTCACCCCCGAGCTCCACCATGGCCTCGCGCATCGCGGCGAGGTCGACCACGGCTGGCACCCCGGTGAAGTCCTGCAGCACGACCCGGGCCGGGGTGTACTGGATCTCGGTGGCCGGCTGCGCGTCAGCGTCCCAGCCGGCCAGGGCGGTCACGTCCTCGGCCGTGACGTTGACGCCGTCCTCGTTGCGCAGGAGGTTCTCGAGCAGGATCTTCAGGCTGAAGGGGAGCCGGTCGGCGCCGGGGACCGCGTCGAGGCGGTGGATCCGGTAGGCGCGGCCACCGACGGTCAGGTCGCTGCTGGCGGAGAAGCTGTCCATGCGGTGATCTCCCGGGTCGGGGTCGGCACGAAGCAGGCCGGTCGAGGGCCCTCGCTGGCACCGTAGCCGACGCCGAACGCCCCCTTGGAGCCGACCCGGCACGTCCGGCGCGACGAGGTGGCCACAAGGACAGCGGCGGGTCGTCCAGCCGGCCTAGGCTCCCGTGCAGGCTCCCCGCCCGTCCCCCACAAGCGAGGCTGACCACCATGCCAACCCTCGTCCTCGTCCGCCACGGCCAGTCGCTGTGGAACCTCGAGAACCGCTTCACCGGCTGGGTCGACGTGCCGCTCACGGCCAAGGGCATCGCCGAGGCGGAAGCCGCCGGCGAGCGCCTGCGCGGCTACCGCTTCGACGTGGCCTACACCTCGGCGCTCACCCGAGCCCAGGAGACCCTGCGGATCATCATGGAGGTCGCAGGCTTCACCGACCTGCCGGTGATCCGTGACCAGGCGCTGAACGAGCGCCACTACGGCGACCTGCAGGGGCTGAACAAGGCCGAGACCGCCGAGCGGTACGGCAAGGAGCAGGTCCACACCTGGCGGCGGTCCTACGCGACGCCGCCCCCGAACGGCGAGGCGCTGAAGAACACCGCCGAGCGCACCCTGCCCTTCTTCGAGCGGGCCATCCTCGGCGACATCAAGCAGGACAAGGACGTGCTGGTCGTCGCCCACGGCAACTCCAACCGGTCGATCGTGATGGACCTGGACGACCTCGACGAGGAGGGCGTGCTCTCCCTGGAGCTCGGGACCGGGGTGCCGCTGGTCTACGACCTCGCGACGGATGGCAGCGTGCAGGGCAAGACGATCCTGGAGTGAGCAGCCAACGCGTCGGTGCCGTGCGGGCACAGCTCGACCGGCACCGACCGCTGGATGCGCCCGAGGCCCGCTCCCTGGCCCGGACCCGCCGGCTGCTCACCTGGCTCGCCGCCCCGCTCGACGAGCACGCCGACCCGACGCACGTGACCGGCTCCGCGATCGTGCTCGACGAGCGCTCCCGCGTGCTGCTGCACCGCCACAAGCGGCTCGGGCGGTGGCTGCAGCCGGGCGGCCACCTCGACCCGGGCGAGCTGCCGTGGCAGGCCGCGGTGCGCGAGACCCGGGAGGAGACCGGCCTGGACGCCCGCCACCCCGCCGTGGGGGTCACGCTGGTCCACGTCGATGTGCACGAGGGCCCGCGCGGCCACGTCCACCTCGACCTGCGCTACCTGCTGCTCGCTGAGGCGGCCGGGGCCTTCTCCCCCGCGTCCGGCGAGTCGCAGGACGTGGCCTGGTTCAGCGCGGCGGAGGTCGCGGCACGCTCGGACGCCTCGACGCAGGCCGCGGTGGCTGCGGCTTGGGCCGCGCACGCCGCAGCCCGAGCGGGCTGAGCCGGGTCGCGCTGCGCCGCTGGTGGTCGGTGTCCCCACGTCGGCGAGCGTGGCCGCAGGCGCTCAGAACAGACGCGGGTGCGGCTCCTCCTCCCCGCGCAGCCTCGCGAGGTCCACCTCGACCCACTCGATCCCGCGGGCGGCGGCCAGCACCCGGGCCTGAGGCTTCACCGTGGTGGCGGCCAGCAGCCCGCGCACCGGCGCGAGGAGCGGGTCGCGCTGGAGCCGCTCGAGGTAGCGGGTGAGCTGCTCGACCCCGTCGATCTCCCCGATGCGCTTGACCTCGACGGCCACCGCGGCGCCGGACCGGTCGCGGCACAGCAGGTCCACCGGGCCGAGGTCGGTGCGGAACTCGCGCTGGACGCAGCGCAACCCGGGCTCGAGGTGGTCCGGATGCTCCGCGAGCAGCACCTGCAGCTCCCGCTCCACCCCGTCCAGGGTCAGACCGCGCTCGGTGTCCAGCTCGTAGGTCAGCTCATCGAGGATCTCCTCGAAGGTGATCGTCAGCCTCTCCCCCTTGGGGTTGGTGACCGTCCAGGTCGCGCCGTCCTCGACGAGGTGGTTGGGAGCGTTCATCCAGTTCAGGGGCTTGTACGCCCCGACGTCGGCGTGGATGGCGACGCAGCCGTCGGCCTTGACCATCACCAGGCGCACGGCCGGGTCCAGGGTGGAGGAGAGCCGACCGTCGTAGACCGCGGAGCAGCGGGCGATGAGCATGCGCATAGCCAGCGACGCTACCAGCGCCCTGGCGCCCTCCTTGAGCTGGTCGCGGCTGACCGGCTCACGACGCCGCAACCGATCGGGTCACGAGCCCGCAGCCGCGGGGGCCGGAGCAGGCCCCGCTACCCTGCGGTGTTCGCTCGCGGTGGACACCGCGCGTCCACCGCCGCCTGCGAACGGAGCAACCATGGCGCTCAAGGTCGGCCTCGTCGGCCTGCCGAACGTGGGGAAGTCGACCCTGTTCAACGCCATCTCCCAGGCCGGCGCCGAGGCGGCGAACTTCCCCTTCTGCACCATCGACCCCAACGTCGGCGTGGTGGCGGTCCCCGACGCGCGCCTGGACCGGCTGACCGAGCTGGCCGCCTCCGCCCGCACCGTGCCCACCGTGATCGAGGTGGTCGACATCGCCGGCCTCGTCGCCGGGGCGTCGCGCGGCGAGGGGCTCGGCAACCAGTTCCTCGCCCACATCCGCGAGGTCGACGCGATCTGCAACGTCGTGCGCTGCTTCCACGACGACGACGTCGTGCACGTCGACGGCAGCGTCGACCCGGCCCGCGACATCGAGGTGGTGACCACCGAGCTGGTCCTCAAGGACCTCGACACGGTCGAGAGGCGCCTGGAGCGGGCCACCCGGGCCGCGAAGGGCAACGCCAAGGACGCGGTGCGCGAGCGGGACCAGCTGCAGGCCCTGCTCGACCATCTCGCCGACGGCCAGGTGGCCCGCACCTTCGCCGGTGAGCTTGACCCCGCGCTGGCCCGGGAGCTCTCCCTGCTGACGGTCAAGCCGGTGCTCTACGCCGCCAACGTCGCCGAGGACGACCTGCCCGACGGCAACGCCGAGGTGGCGGTCGTGCGCGAACGGGCGGCGCGCGAGGGTGCCGAGGTGGTGGTCATCTCCGCGCAGGTCGAGGCCGAGGTGGCCGAGCTGGACGGTGACGAGCGCGCGGAGTACCTCGCCGCCCTCGGCCTCGAGCGCTCCGGGCTGGAGCGGCTCATCGAGCACGCCTACACCCTGCTCGGGCTGCGAACCTTCTTCACCGCCGGGCCCAAGGAGACGCGCGCGTGGACCGTGCCCGCCGGCTCCACCGCGCCCCGCGCCGCCCGGGAGATCCACACCGACTTCGAGCGCGGTTTCATCAAGGCCGAGGTGATCGCCTTCGACGACTACGACCGGCTCGGCTCCGAGGCCGCCGCCCGCGACGCCGGCCGGTTGCGTGTCGAGGGCAAGGAGTACGTGGTCGCCGACGGCGATGTCATCCACTTCCGCTTCAACGTCTGACGACCCCACCGCGCGCACGACGCGGACCGTCGAGGAGGGATCCCGATGCCCCGGTCAGAACCGATCACGCGGCTCGAGGTCGCGGCCTGCCCCACCCACCGGATGGATGTGAAGCACTACGCGCCCTACGAGGTGGGCTGCGCCTGCCTGAGCGACGACCGACGCGCCGAGCTCGCCAGGCGGCTGGCCGCGGCGCGGGCGGAGGGCAACCCGCTGGCCGAGATGGCGGAGTAGCCAGCCGACCCGGCCACGTAGGCGGCCGGGCACGAACATCGTTGCAGGTCGACAAGGAGCACAACGGTCGTGGCGGAACGCGGGCTCGGCGGACGGGTGCGGCGCGGGACGCGCCTGGCCCGTACCGGGTTGCGTGGCGCGACCGGTCTGGCCAGCGCCCGGGCGCTGCGCTTCGCGGGCGCTGACGAGCAGGCCGCGCACGCCGAGCTCGCCGCCAACCTCGCCGCGGTGCTTGGAGAGATGAAGGGCGCGGCGATGAAGCTCGGGCAGCTGCTCAGCTTCGTCGACCTCGATCTGCCGCCCGAGGTGCGCAGCGCCTACCACGAGGCGCTGGCGAGCCTGCGCGACGACGCCCCGGCCTTCGACGCCGACGCGATCTCGCAGGTGCTCGCCGAGGAGTACGGACGCGCACCGGAGGAGGTGTTCGCCACCTTCGATGCGGCACCGCTCGCGGCCGCCTCGATCGGCCAGGTCCACGCCGCCACCCTCCACGACGGCCGGGACGTGGTCGTCAAGGTGCAGTACCCCGGCGTCGCGGAGGCGGTGCGCGCCGACCTCGACAACGCCTCCGCCTTCGCGCCGCTGGGTCGGCTCGTGGCGCAGAACCAGGAGATCGAACCGCTGCTCGAGGAGCTGCGCGAGCGCATCGACGACGAGCTCGACTACGAGCGCGAGTCGCAGTACCAGCGCGCCTTCGCGCTGCGCTACGCCGACCACCCCTTCATCCGGGTCCCCGACATCGTCGGCGAGCTGTGCCGCCCGCGGGTGCTGGTGTCCGAGCGCATCCGGGGCGCGCGCTTCAGCGCCTTCGTGGAGCAGGCGAGCGAGCCGGACCGCCAACGTGTCGGCGAGATCATCTTCCGCTACGCCTTCGGCTCCATCGGCCGCTTCCGGCTGTTCAACGGCGACCCCCACCCGGGCAACTACCTCATCGAGGAGGGCGCCGCCGCGGATGGTGGGCTGAGGGTCGCGTTCCTCGACTACGGCTCGGTCAAGATGTTCACGCGCGAGCGGTACGCCTCGATGCGCGCCATCGAGAAGGCGGTCGCCACCGGCGACCGGGACACCTCGCTCGAGGTGCTGCGTGAGGCGGGGTTCGTGCCGCCGCGGGCGCAGATCGACGAGGATCGGGTGTTCGAGTGGTTCCAGCTCTACACCCGGCCGGTGGTCGCCGAGCAGCCCTTCACCTTCACCTCGGCCTTCGCCTCGGAGGTGATCCGCTCCACCACCGACCCGCGCGACCCCTTCAGCGACGTCCTCAGGCGGTTGAACCTGCCCGCGGACTACCTGCTGCTGAACCGCATCCAGTGGGGTCTGAACTCCGTGCTCGGACAGCTCGAGGCGCGCGGCAACTGGCGCGCCATCCGTGATGAGTACATCCTCGAGGGTGCTCAGCCCGCGACGGCGCTCGGTGAGCTCGATGCGGCCTGGTGGGCCGAGCGCAGCCAGCGGCGCGCCCAGCTGGTCTGACGCGCCCGCGCGCTCCCCGCTTCGCCGCACCACCGCACGCGCCTCGGCGGCACCCCGCACGGCCCGCCCGCAGCGCGGTTGGGGGGCATCACGCGCGTCCAACCACAGCGAACGTCCCCAACCCCGGGGGTGGGTCGGACCTGGGCCCGCCCCCCGGCCGGCCGGGGGACGGGCTGAGGCTGCGGCTCAGGCCGGCTTCGTACCCGCGTAGATCTCGTCGATCACGTCGGCGTACTTCTCGGACACCACGTGCCGCTTCACCGACATCTTCTGGCTGAGCTCGACACCCACCACGAAGTCGTCGGGCAGGATGCGGAAGGTGCGGATCGACTCGGCCTTGCTGACCGCCTGGTTGGCGTCGTCGATGGCCGCCTGGACCGCGGCGACGACATCGGGGTCATCGAGGTGGTCCGCGAGCTCCCCCGACTTCTCGTGGGCCTCCGCCCAGGCGGGCCAGGCCTCGGCGTCCAGGGTGACGAGCGCGGCGATGAAGGGCTGCGCGTCGCCGACGACCATGCACTGGCTGACGAGCGCGTGGGCCCGGATCCGGTCCTCGAGCACCGCCGGGGCGACGTTCTTGCCCCCCGCGGTCACGATCAGCTCCTTCTTGCGGCCGGTGATGCGTACGTAGCCCTCGCCGTCGACCTGCCCGAGGTCACCGGTGTGGAACCAGCCGTCCTCGAGCACCTCGGCGGTGGCCTCGGGGTTGTTGTGGTAGCCCTGGAAGATGTGGGCGCCCGCCAGCAGGATCTCGCCGTCGGCGGCGATCCGGACCGAGGCGCCAGGGATCGGCTTGCCGACGGTCCCGACCTTGGTCGCGGTGGGGCGGTTGAAGGTGGACACCGCCGTGGTCTCGGTCAGCCCGTACCCCTCGCAGACCTGCACACCGATGCCGTTGAAGAAGTGCGTCAGGCGCTCCCCGAGCGCCGCGCCTCCGGACACCGCGTACTTGACCTGGCCCCCCATCGCTGCGCGCAGCTTGCCGTAGACGAGCTTGTCGAAGACCGCGTGCAGCACCTTGGTCCCGAGCCCGACGTTGCCGGCGATGCGCTGGCGGGAGTACTCCTCGGCGACGTTGGCGGCCTTGTCGAAGATCCGCTCCTTGCCGTCCGCGGCGGCCTTGGCCCGCGCCCCGTTGTAGACCTTCTCGAACACCCGCGGGACCGCGATCAGGAAGTCCGGCTTGTAGATCGCGAGCTCCTCCGTCAGCTGCGGGATGCCGGTGGAGTACCCGAGGATCACCCCCTCGCGGATGCAGGTGGTCTGGACCACGCGGGCGAAGATGTGCGCGAGCGGCAGGAAGAACAGCGTGCGCATCTGGTTGCCGAAGAACTCCGGCGCCGCGGCGGCGACCTGGGTCGCGTCCCACACGAAGCTGTGGTGGGTGATCACGCACCCCTTCGGCCGGCCGGTGGTCCCGGAGGTGTAGACGATCGTGGCGAGGTCACTGCCGGTGGCCTGCCCGGCGCGCTCGCGGACCGTCTCCTCGCTCACCTCCGCACCGAGCTGCCGCAGGGTCTCGAGCGCACCGTCCTCGATGACGTGGACGTGCTTGAGGCCCGGGAGGTTGCCGTGGACCTCATCGACCAGCGCCTTGAGATCGGCGTTCTCCGTGAACAGCGCCGTCGCGTCGGAGTCCGACACGATCCACTCGATCTGCTCCGCGGAGGAGGTCTCGTAGATCGGGACCGTCACACCCCCGGCGCACCAGATCGCGTAGTCGAGGATGGTCCACTCCAGGCGCGTGCTCGAGTGCACGACGACGCGATCGTCCTTCGCGATCCCGAGCGCGATAAGACCCTTGGCGACGGCGACGATCTCCTCGACGAACTGGCGGGTCGACCAGTCCACGAACCGGTCGCCGACACGGACCGCGACCACCGGCTGCTCCGGGTGCCGATCGACCGCTTCCCAGAGCGAGTCGGTGAGGTTCTCCTCGAGGGATACCTCGGTCTCACCGGGGCTGGTGTACTCCTGCATGCGGGTCTCCCTGCTTCCCCCGCGGGACCTCCCCCCGCGGCGCTATCGATCCGACGCGTCAGACGCCGGGCACCTACCTTGCGGGATGCTAGCCCAGCGCGGCCCGCGCACCCCACGCCTTGCGGGCACCCGTGCGCTACTGGTTGAGAGGTGCGAGGTGCACGTGCAGCAGGAGATCCGCGGTCCGGTCGGGATCGTGCGTCTCGACCGCCCCGAGGTCCGCAACGCGGTCGATCGTCCCACCGCCGAGGCGCTCACCGCCGCCATCGCGGGGCTGGACGCCCGCGACGACCTCGCGGCGCTGGTGCTGTCGGGCTCCGGCGGCACCTTCTGCTCCGGGGCGGACCTGCACGCCCTCGCCGAGCCCGAGCGGCGCAACCGGCTCACCCGCGACCAGCACGGCCCGATGGGCCCCACGCGGACCACGACGCGGTTGCCCGTGATCGCCGCGATCGAGGGGTACGCCGTGGCCGGTGGGCTGGAGCTCGCGCTGTGGTGCGACCTGAGGGTGGCCGCGGCGGACGCCGTGCTGGGCGTGTTCTGCCGCCGGGTCGGGGTGCCCCTCATCGATGGCGGGACCGTCCGGCTGCCCCGGATCGTCGGGCTCGGCGTGGCACTCGACCTCATCCTCACCGGCCGTGCGGTCGGCGCTGAGGAGGCCCGCGCGATCGGGCTGGTCACCCAGGTCGTGCCCGCCGGGACGGCCGAGGAGGCGGCGATCGCGCTCGGGCGCGAGCTCGCGCGCTGGCCAGCGACGACGCTGCGAAGCGACCTGGCGGCCGCCCGCGCCGCCTTCGACCGGCCCCTGCCCGAGGCGCTGCTCAACGAGCACGACCTCGGGATGGCGAGCCTCGAGGCGGGCGGGGCGGCCCAGACGGCAGCCTTCCGAGCGGGCCGCGGTCGGCACGGGCGCCAGGATGACCTGGGCTGACACGGTGCCCGCTGCTCGGGGACCGACCCGCGACCACCGCGGGTCGGGTACCGCGGCGGCGCGCCCGGCCCGGTCCGGCCCGTCCCGACCGTCCCGACCGCCCCGGCACGGGGCGTACCCTGCGCGACCGGTCCCATGCCGGCCACCGACCCCCACCCTGCCGTCGTCCGTGTCGAGGCATCCATGTCCGCTCCCGCCCCTGCCGTCCGTGAGAACCTGACCCGGGAGGAGGCCGAGGCGCGCGCTAGCACCATCGCCGCGGTCACGCGGACCCGCGTGCACCTGGACCTGACCGGGGGCGCGACCCACTTCCGGTCCACCAGCGAGGTGACCTTCGAGGTGGCGGAGGCCGCTGAGACCTTCCTCGACCTCACCGCGACCGAGGTGCACCGCGCGGTCCTCGACGGTGAGGACCTCGACCTCACGCACGCCGTGGAGCCGACCCGGCTGCTGCTGCCGTCGCTGGAGCCCGGAACGCACCACCTCGAGGTGGACGCCACGATGGCCTACCGCCACGAGGGGCACGGCCTGCACCGCTTCGTCGACCCCAGCGACGACCGCGTCTACCTGCACAGCCAGTTCGAGCCCTTCGACGCCCACACCGTCTACGGCTGCTTCGACCAGCCGGATCTCAAGACGGTGTTCGAGCTGAGCGTCGACGCCCCCGAGGAGTGGGTCGTCGTCTCCAACGGCGAGGTGGTGGAGCAGCCCGAGCCCGGTGCGGCGGGACGGTGGCGCTTCTCCCCCACCGAGCGCATCAGCACCTACATCACCGCCGTGGTCGCCGGGCCCTACGTCGCGGTCACCGACCGCTACGAGCGAGCCGACGGCTCCGGCATCGACCTGGCCTGGTGGGCCCGCCGCTCGCTCGCCGAGCACGTCGACGCCGAGGAGCTGTTCGCGATCACGAAGCAGAGCTTCGCGGCCTTCGAGGAGCTGTTCGCGATGCGCTACCCCTTCGGGGACCGCTACGACCAGCTCCTGGTCCCGGAGTTCAGCGCCGGCGCGATGGAGAACCCCGGCTGCGTCACCTTCTCGGAGGTCTACATCTTCCGCTCCAAGGTGACCGACGCGACCCGGGAGCGGCGGGCCGAGACCATCATCCACGAGATGGCGCACATGTGGTTCGGCGACCTGGTCACCATGCGCTGGTGGGACGACCTGTGGCTGAACGAGTCCTTCGCCACCTTCATGTCGGTGCTGGTCCAGGCCACCGCGACGCGCTGGGACGGGGCGTGGGTCACCTTCCACGACGCGGAGAAGGCCTGGGCCCGCTTCCAGGACCAGCTGCCCTCCACCCATCCGGTCGCCGACCGCATGCCCGACGTGGAGAGCGTGCACCAGAACTTCGACGGCATCACCTACGCCAAGGGCGCCTCGGTGCTGCGTCAGCTGGTCGCCTGGGTGGGCCAGGAGGCGTTCCTCGCCGGCTGCCGTGACTACTTCGAGCGGCACGCCTGGTCCAACACCACCCTCACCGACTTCCTCGCCGCCCTGGAGCGCACCTCGGGTCGTGACCTCGGCGCCTGGCGCGACGCGTGGCTGCTCACCACGGGCCTGAACCGCTTCCACCTCGACGTCCAGGTCGGAGAGGACGGCACCTACACCGAGGTAGCGGTCGTCCAGGAGGCGCCGGAGCCCGCCTGGGCGAGCCTGCCGGGCCTCACGCGCCCCGAGCCGGTGCTGCGTCCCCACCGCCTGGCCGTCGGCGCCTACGAGGACCGCGCCGGGACGCTGGTGCGGCGCGACCGCGTTGAGCTCGACGTGACCGGCGAGCGCACCGTGGTCGCCGAGCTCGCGGGCCGTCGGGCGGTGCCGTTGCTCGTGGTCAACGACGACGACCTCACCTACGGCAAGCTGGCCCTGGACGCGCGATCGACCGTCACGGTGACCGAGCGGCTGTCCGACGTGGCCGACCCGCTCACCCGCTCGTTGCTGTGGGGTACCGCCTGGGACATGGTGCGCGACGGCCTGCTGCCTGCGCGGCGGTTCCTGGACCTCGTCTCCGCGAACGTCGAGGCGGAGACGGAGATCGGCACCCTGCAACGCCTGCTGCAGCGCTCGCTCGGGGCGCTGGATCGCTACCTCGACCCCACCGATCGCGCCGAGGTGCGCTCCCACCTGCACGCCCACGCCGAGCAGGCCGCCCGTGCGGCGGCGCCGGGCAGCGACCACCAGCTCGCCTGGGTGCGGCACTGGGCCGCGCTGGCCCGCACGCCGGCTCAGTGCGAGGCGGTGGCGCAGGTGCTCGAGGGCGAGCGGTCGCTGCCGGGGCTCGCCGTGGACACCGACCTGCGCTGGCATCTGCTGACCTGCCTGGCCGCTGCCGGCGCCGCCGACGAGGCGCGCATCGCCTCCGAGCTCGAGCGCGACGACACCGACCTCGGGCAGCGCGCGGCGGCTACCGCACGGGCGGCGCGTCCCCGCGCCGACGCCAAGCAGGCGGCCTGGGACCGGCTGCTGACCGAGACGACCCTGTCCCACACCCTCTCCCGCCACCTGTTCGGGGGGTTCGTGCGGCTCGACCAGGAGGAGGTGCTCGCGCCCTTCACCGAGCGCTACCTCGAGGTGCTGGACACGGTGTGGGCCGAGCGGAGCCTGGACTGGGCGATCGAGTTCACCCAGGCGATGTTCCCGCACTGGGCCGCCGACGAGGCGCTGCTCGCCCGTCTGGATGCGCTGCTCGAGCAGGACCATCCGGGGCCCCGCCGACGGGTGCTGCTCGAGCAGCGTGACACGCTCGTGCGCACCCTGGCCGCCCGGGCGCAGGACCGGGCCGCGCGCCGGTGACGCGGCTGCGGCTGTGCCTCGACGACGTCGACGGGCACCCTGCGCTGGACACCGCGATCGCGCGGGTCCTGCTCGAGCGGGTCGATGCGGGCGAGCTGCCCGCGACGTTGCGGCTGTCCCGGCCGGCACGGCTCGTGGCCTTCAGCTCCCGCGACGCCCGGACCCCCGGCTTCGATCGCGCCGTCGAGGCGAGCCAGGCCGCAGGCTTCGCCCCCGTGGTCCGGCTCGCGGGGGGACGTCCCGCGGTGTTCACCCCCAGCACGATCGCCTTCGCCTGGTCGATCCCGGCCGAGCAGCCGACCGCCGGCATCGGTGAGCGCTTCGAGGTGCTCTCGAGCTGCCTCGTCGAGGCGTTGCTGAGCCTCGGCCTGGACGCTCGCGTCGGCGAGGTCCCGGGCGAGTACTGCCCCGGCAGTTCCTCGGTGAACCTCGCCGGGACGCGCAAGGTCGCGGGCGTCGGACAGCGGCTGCTGCGCCGCGCGGCGCACACCGGCGGCGTGGTGGTCGTCGATGACGCTGCGGCGATCAACCGCGTCCTGACCCCGGTCTACGCCGCCCTCGGGCTGAGCTTCGATCCCGCCGTGACCGGGCAGCTGCGCTCGCCGGGTCGAGCGGTCACCTTCGAGGACGCCCGCCAGGCGATCGCGGCCGCCTTCGGCCGCCACCACGAGCTGGAGCCGTGGCGGCTGGACGCCGAGACCCTCGCCCGCGCCGAGGCCAGCCTCGACCACCACCTGCCGGCCCGGCAACGGCGGCGCTGAGGTGGCGCGGCGCACCGGATGGCAGGGGCCGAGCGGCGACGGGATCCTCGCGAGCCCGACGGGGCGGCGCGCGATCCCGACCCGCGTCGCCGAGCCGGGGCTGCTCGTCGAGGTCGTCGGCGACGGGTTCGCCGGTGCGGTCGTGCGGTGCACGGACCGGGAGGTCGTGCTGGCCGACCGCCGGGGGCGCGAGCGCCGCTTCCTGCGCGCACCGGGGGCGTTCCTCGTCGACGACCGGCCCGTGGAGCTGGTGCCTCCGCCCGCGGCGGTGGTCCCCGGGGCCGAGGAGCCTGCGCTCACGCCCAGCGGGTCGGTGAGGGCGCCGGCCACCGCCGCGCGCACCGCGCGCGCGAGCCGCATCCTCGTCGAGGGGGTCCACGACGCGGAGCTGCTCGAGCGCATCTGGGGTGATGATCTGCGTGCGGCCGCGATCGTCGTCGAGCCGCTGCACGGCGCCGACGACCTCGCAGCGGTCGTCGCCGCCTTCCGCCCCGGCCCCACCCGCCGGCTCGGCATCCTGCTCGTCCACCTCGTCCCGGGCTCCAAGGAGTCCCGGCTCGCCGCCGAGGTGGCGCACCCCGACGTGCTCGTGCTCGGGCACCCCTTCGTCGACGTCTGGGCCGCGATCCGTCCGGCGGTGCTCGGCCGGACCTCCTGGCCCGAGGTCCCGCGCGGCGAGCCCTACAAGGAGGGCCTCGCCCGCCGCCTCGGCTTCACCGACACCCACGAGGCCTGGCGCACGCTGCTCGGCCGGGTGCGGACCTGGACCGACCTCGACCGCTCCTTCATCCACGCGGTCGAGTCCCTGCTCGACCACGTGACGCTCGACGATCCCCCCAAGACGCCTCAGCCGCGGTAGGTGGCGACGAGGGTGTCCTCGGTGGCGGCCTTGAGGCTCCACCCCTCCCCCAGGTCGATGCGTGCCGCCAGCGCCGGTGCCGTGACCTCGGCGGCCGTGAGCCGTGCGGGTGCGAGCAGCGCCGCCACGAGCACCCCCTTGGCCACCTTGGTGCGCGCGGCGTTGGCGGCCCGGCCGTCCGGCCGCCGGAACACCACCGACGTCCACCCGCCGCGGGCGCGCAGCGAGGGGTCGATCGCCCGCGCGTGCTCGGCCGGGAGCAGGTCCACGACCGGACGATCCGCGAGGCGGGTGGCGAGGTGCTCGGCCAACGCCCGCCGCCAGAAGGTCGCGAGCCCGCCGAGCGGGGCGAGGGAGACGGCGAGCTCGAGGCGGTGGTCGGGCATGGGCTCGGCCAGGCCCGCGATCCCGAGCAGGCCGGAGACGAGCAGGACCTCGGCCGGCAGCGCGTCCGCCCGCCCCGCCACCTCGGCGAGGCCGGCGTTGCGGTGGACGATCCCGGCGGTGCGGATCCCCACCGGCAGCGTCGGCGCGTCGGGGAGGTCCGCGAGCAGCGCGCGGGCCCGGTCGACGTCGGCACCACGCACCCCGGCGACGCGGGCGAGCGCGGCATCGTCCAGCGCCGCGGCCGCGGCTACGGCTGCGGCCAGGACCTCGCGCCGGGCAGCGGTGAGGGGGTGATCGTCGGTGAGCGTGGCTCGATAGGCGGGCCCATCCCCTCCCGGCACCTTGCCCTTGGCCGGCGGCAGCAGCAGGACGGGGCGGGTGCTCTGGACCGCGGGCGGGTGCGCTGGGGTGGGGGCCGGCGGCGTCACCGCGCCGGGGTACCGGAGACGGTGACCTCGCGGGTCTCGCCGGGGGCGACCTCGACGCGGCGACCGTGGACCTCGACGGCGACCTCGCGCGGGTTGTCCTCCGGGGCGGTGAGCACGACGTGGTCGTCGCTCGCGGCCACCTCGACCCAGCAGCCGCGGAAGGCGATCCCGAAGCAGAGGCGGTCCCAGTCCTGCGGCAGGCGCGGGTTGACCTCGAGGTAGCCGTCGCGGATGTGCACGCCCCCGAAGCCGAGCACCGCCACCTGCCAGGCCGCACCGCAGGCGGCCACGTGGATCCCCCCGATGAAGGTCCCGCCCGGCGCCGGGTGCGAGTCCGCCAGCAGGTCCACGGTCGCGCTGCGCCGGAACAGCGCCTCCGCCTGCTCGACCCGGCCGAGGCGGGCGGCGACGAGGGCGTACATCGGCCGCGACAGCGACGAGCCGTGCTGGGTGCGGGGCAGGTAGTAGTCCTGGTTCGCCTCGATCGTGGCCCGGTCGTAGCGCTGCGGCTGGGTCACGAACAGCTGCACCACATCGGGCTGCTTCATGACCTGGGTGTGCACCGCGATCCCGTTCGGCCACCCCCAGTACTCGTCGGGGTGTTGCAGCCGCTCGCGCAGGTCATCGGGCGCGATGTCCTCCAGATCGAAGTAGCCGACGAACTGCTCGAGCAGCCCGGTGTCCGGGTCCGGCTCGATCACGACGAGGCGGTCGTGGATGTCCTGCCACAGCTCCCGCTCCTCGCGCCCGAGCCCGAGCCGGCCCGCGAGCTCTGCGAAGGCGTCGGGGTACTCGGCCGACAGCACGTCGTACAGCCGGCAGGCCTCGGCCAGCGCGGTGCGGCTCTGCTCCAGGGTGAAGACGTTGTCGTCGACGTTCTCGTGGTACTCGTCCGGGCCGAGCAGGCGGAGCAGGTGGTAGTGGCCGTCGGCCGGGCGGAAGTGCACGAAGGAGGCGAGGAAGCGCGCCACCTCGAACACGATCTCCGCCCCGCGCTCCAGCACGAAGGCCTCGTCCCCCGTGGCGCGGATGAACCCGTCGATGGTCACCGCGATGTCCGGGGAGATGTGCATCTGCCAGTCGTTGAAGTGGTTGCGGATCGGACGCCCGGTGAGCACGTCCTTGAAGAAGAAGTCCGGGCACAGCTCGTCCCCGGTGTCCCCGGAGATCCAGGCGTAGAACGCCCCCTGGTAGCCGAGGCGGGCGGCCTTGCGCCGGGCGCCGTCCAGGGTGCGGTGGCGGTAGACGAGCAGGTTGCGGGCCACCTCGGGGAAGGTGTGCAGCCACATCGGCAGGTTGAACACCTCCTGGTCCCAGAAGGCCGCCCCCTGGTAGGCCTGGCAGGACAGGCCGCGGGCGCCGATCGGCAGGTGGTCGGCGTGCATCGGGGTCGCGATGATGTTGTGGTAGAGGTTGTAGCGCAGGACCGCCTGGGCGGTGCGGTCCCCCTCGATGCGCACGTCGATCCGTTCCCACCGCCGGTCCCAGGCCATGGCGTGCCGGGCCAGCAGGAGCTCGTAGCCGTCGGCGGCGGCCTGACGCGCCAGCGCGAGCGAGGCGGCAGCGGGGTCGTCCACGTCGTTGGCGGAGTGGACGGCCATGTGCTGCTCGATCACGACCAGGCCGTCCCGGCCGACCTCGACATCGAGGGTGCGCACCACCCGGCGCCCCTTCTCGCTCCACCGTTCGCCCTGGACCGACCCGCCCGCGATCGTCACGGCGTGCCCGACCGCGATGGCCAGCCCCCGCTCGGTGGTGGTCAGCCGCTGCAGCAGCGCATCCTCGTGGACGTCCACCTCGACGCTGGCGAAGTGGTCGCCGTTCAGGCTCCAGACCTCCCCGTCGATCCCCGTGGTGAGCGTCACGCGCGTCCCCGGGGTCGCGAAGACGCGCTGGCGCTGGGTCACCAGGTGGCGCTCGTCCATCGACGCGAACCGCTCGTCGACGAGCCGGTGCACCGGGCCGGAGGAGGGTCCGAAGACGCGGTGCTGGCGGCCGTAGCGGATGTCCAGGCGCCGCTCGAGCAGATCACGGTCGCTCAGCACGCGGTCGGCGTCCACGGCGACCTTGCGGCCGAGGTGGTCGAGGCGCGCGTAGAGCGCGTTGGGCACGTTGCACAGCTCGGCCCACTTGCCGTCCGCGTTGTCCCAGGTGTCGGAGACGGTGCAGCCGACGGTGGCGTCGGCGTGCCACTCGGGCAGCGTCCCGCGGTAGCCGAGGTAGCCGTTGCCGGTGAGGTGGCTCGTGGCGAGGTTGATGACCTGCTCGGGGTCGTGGTGGTCGTCGATGACGACCCACCCGTCGGCCAGCAGCACGGTCCCACCGATGCGGTCCTCCACCGGCGGGCACACCCGGGTGAGGTCGACGTCCCGGGTCGCGTCGAAGCGGTGGTGGGCGTGCCCGACCCGCTCCTTAGGCCCGGTCCCGACCGCGGTCATCCCGGCCGCGAGCGCGGCGTCGACCCCGGCGCCGGCGTCCTCGACCACGATGCAGTGGGCCGGCGCCACCCCGAGCAGGTCGGCGGCGGCGAGGAAGAGGTCCGGTGCCGGCTTCGCCCGCTCGACGGTGTGCCCGTCGGCGATCGCATCGAACAGCCCCGTGATCTGCAGCTTGTCCAGCACGAAGCGGGCGTTCTTCGACGACGAGCCGATCGCGACCTTCATGCCGCGCCGTTTCGCGTCGACGACCAGCGAGATGGCGCCGGGCAGCAGGTCCTTCGGGCTCATGCCCTGCAGCGACTCGACGTAGTAGCCGTTCTTGCGCTCCATCATCCGCTCGAAGCTCGCCTCGTCGACGGTGCGCTCCCCGAGCAGTGCCCGCAGCGACTCCGCGCGGGACAGCCCACGCAACGCCTCGTTGGCGGCGCGATCGAAGGGCAGCCCCTCCTCGTCGGCCAACCGCTGCCAGCCGAGGTAGTGGTACTCGGCGGTCTCGGTCAGGACCCCGTCGAGGTCGAAGATGACGGCTCGCTGCACGGCCTCGGGCATCGCGTGGCTCCGGTCGAGGGGGGTCGCGGGACGCGCCCGACCCTAGACGGGCCCGCACGCCCCGGTCACCCGCCGAAGGACCCCGCGATGCGGTCCGCCGCGATCTCCGCGCAGGTCGGGCACATCGGGTACCGCGACGGATCGCCGTCGGGCTTCCACCGCTTACCGCACAGCGCGGTCACCGGGGTGCCCTTGCGCCGGTACCGCTCGAGATCGCGCTTGCTGACGTAGTGCGCGAAGCGGTCGTGGTCCCCGCTGCCGTCATCGAGGTCGGGCCGGTGCTCCGGCTCGACCGGCGCGGGCGCGCGGGTCGGCGTTCGGGTCGGCAGGTGGGTCGGACTGGCCATGGCCGCGACGATACCGGCTGGCTGCGCCTCACGCCGAACGTCGGGGCGTCAGCCGTCCCGGACGGTGAACCACAACGGCCCGGTCTCCGGGCCGGCCTCGGCCCGGTAGGACACGGTGATCTCCTCGCCCGGGGCGATGTCCACCAGCGCCACGAGCTCCGCGCTCGGCCCCTCCGGCACGAGCCACAGGTAGGCGTTCGGATCCTCCGCGTGGTTGCACATCGAGGAGACGCCGAGCACCAGCGCCGCGGTGCCGTCGTCGTCCCACTCGTAGACGTAGTCGTCGACGATCGTCGCCTGCAGCGCCTCGCGTTGCACGGCGGCGATGAGCAGCACCGGCGCGTGCATGAGCAGCGTGTCGCGCGGGATCGGCTCGGTGGCGAACAGGCCACGGCCGTGCCGCGCGGAGCTGCGGACCTCGAACATCTGGCTACCTCCCGCCCGGGGCGGTGCGCGACCCGGCCCCTGCCGCCGCACGCCGCAGGCGGTCCATGACCGCACGTCCGACGCCGCGCTCCGGCACCCCCACCACGAGCAGCCGATCGACACCGGCCTCCTCGGCCGCCAGGAACGCACCGTACAACGCCCGCGCGAGCGCCACCTCGTCCTCGACCGTGGCCTGGAAACCGACGACCCCGGCACCGAGCGCAGCCGTGGTGGCCGCCAGCGCGTCCGCGTCCGCGAGGAGCCCGAGCAGCTCACCCTCCGCAGCGCCAGCCCGGGCCCGAGCGAGCAGCGCCGCCGGCGAGGGGACGACCTCCACCGCGCACCGTGGGGCGTAGTGGGCGTAGCGCGTCCCCGGCGAGCGGTGCGCCTCGGCGGGGGGCGGTGCTGCGGGCGCACCGAGCTGTTCACGGGTGACGAACCCATCGCGCAGCACCACCGGTCGCGTACCGCGGGCATCCACGACGGTCGACTCGACGCCGACCGGGCACGCCCCACCGTCCAGGACGAGGTCGACCGCATCGTGGAGCCCCACCGCGACGTGCTCGGCGCGGGTCGGTGACGGGCGGCCGGAGGGGTTCGCGGAGGGCGCCGCCAGCGCCAGGCCGGAGTGTGAGAGCACCGTCGCCGCGACCGGGTGGTCCGGTACCCGCACGGCGACCGTCGACAGGCCCCCGCGGGTGACCGCGGGGACCACCGGTGCGGCGTCGAGCACGAGCGTGAGCGGCCCGGGCCAGTAGGTCCGGATCAACGCCCGCGCGAGCGGCGTGACCGTGCGCACGAGCCCACCGAGCGCGTCCTGGTCGGCCACATGCACGATGAGCGGGTTGTCGGGCGGCCGGCCCTTGGCGGCGAACAGCCGTGCGACGACCTCGGGGCGCAGCGCGTCCCCCGCCAGGCCGTACACCGTCTCGGTCGGCAGGCCGATGAGCCCGCCACGCTGCAGCGCAGCGGTCGCCGCCGCCAGCCCGTGGGCGTCCGCCGGCAGGATCGGCGCCGGGGTCATCGTCACCATGATCGCCCCTGGTCGCGCACCGGGACCGTACCGCGCGGGCCGGGCCTGCCGGTCTATACACCCGTTCGCGGAGTGGCTAGCGTGTCGCCGACGGCCGGTTCCGTCGACCCCGTTGCGCTTCCCGATCCACGGACGGTGATGACCGTAGAGAGCGGCACGAGCACCTCCACGCGGTCGCCCGAGGGCGTCAAAGCAGCGTTCGAGGCGACCTCCGCCGGGCTCGTGCTCGTCGTCGACGACGACCCCGCGGTCCGCAGCCTCGTGACCGACGTGCTCCGAGGCGCCGGCCACGAGGTGCTCACCGCAGCGGATGCGACCTCGGCGCTCGCGGTCTGCGCGACGCACGTCCCCGACCTCGCCATCGTGGACATCGTGCTGCCGGGGATCGACGGGGTCGAGCTGTGCAGCCGGCTGAGGAACCAGGAGGGCAACGAGCATCTGCCGGTGCTGTTCCTGAGCGCGTTGAACGATGCCGGATCGAAGGCACGGGCCTTCGCCGCAGGCGCGGTCGACTACCTACCGAAGCCCTTCCGGCGCGAGGAACTGCTCGCCCGGGCCCGCGCGCACCTGGTCCAGTCCCAGGCCCGGGCGGAGCTGCGCGCACGTCACGCGGCGCTGTCGGACGAGGCCACCGCCGCGCTCGCGGTGGCGGCGAGCGCCGAGGCGCAGCTCAGCAGCCTGCTGCGCGCCGTGCCGGACGCGGTCTTCCTCAAGGACCCGGACGGCCGCTACCTGGACTGCAACGCGGCAGCGGCACGGCGGCTCGGACGTGAGCCGGGTGAGGTCATCGGCCACCGCGACGACGAGTTCCTGCCGGCTCCGATCGTGGCGGAGCTGCGGGAGATCAGCCTGCAGGCCGCCGCCAAGCCCTCACCGGTCACGATCGAGCAGGCCATACCGGGCCCTGAGGGTGGGACGACCCTGTGGGAGAGCACCCTGACGGCCGTGCGCGGCGCGAACGGCGAGCTGCTCGGGCTGCTGGGCATCGCCCGGGACGTCACCGATCGCCACGAGCGGCAGCGGGCCCGCGAGGCCGAGCAGGCGCGCCTCAACGACGCCCTTGAGGCCGCCCAGGCCGGGACCTGGGAGCTGGACGTACGCACCGGGCGGATCCAGGTCAGCGCCCGGTGGCTGAAGATGCTCGGGGAGCGCTCCAGCTCGGGCCGACAGGTCGACCTCGACGCGTGGCAGGAGCGCGTCCACCCCGAGGACCGCGCGGACCTGACGGCCGCGCTGCACGCGCTCATCCAAGGGGCCTCGGAACGGCTGGAGGCCGAGTACCGCATCAGGCACGAGACGGGCCGGTGGCTGTGGCAGCGCGACCTCGCCCGCGCCGCGGAGCGGGAGGCTGACGGCAGGGCGCGGCTGATCCGCGGCCTGGTGCTGGACGTCACCCAGGAGCTCGCGCACCGCGAGCAGCTGGACTTCGCCGCGGCCCACGACGGCCTGACCGGGCTGAGCAACCGGCAGCGCTTCTCCGAGCACCTGCGCAAGCAGCTCGAAGGGAGCTATGAGCGCGGTGACCGGCTGGCGGTGGTCACCATCGACCTCGACGGGTTCGAGGCGGTCAACACCCTCCACGGTCGCGCCGCCGGCAACCAGTTGCTCGTGGAGCTGGCCATGCGGCTGGTGGATCACGTCGGTGACCGGACCCTGGTCGGCCGCGTCGGCGGGGACGAGTTCTCGGTCATCCTGCACGATGGTCAGGCCGACCTGCAGGACCGGCTCGAGGAGCTCCACGCGGTGGTCTCCAAGCCGGTCCAGCAGCAGGGTCGCAGCATCCACGCGACCGCGAGCATCGGCGCCACGCTGGTCCCCCAGGCACGCCGGGTCGACGCCGACCAGCTCCTGCGGCAGGCGGATCAGGCCGTCTACCAGGCCAAGCTGGCGGGCAAGGACCGCTACCACGTCTTCGACCCCGCCGACGACGCCAAGACCCGGGAGCGCTACGTGCTCTTCTCGGAGATCGAGCGCGCCCTGGCCGAGGATGAGCTGGTCCTGCACTACCAGCCGCAGGTGCACCTGCGCACCGGTGAGGTGTTCGGGGTCGAGGCACTGATCCGCTGGCAGCACCCCGAGCGTGGGCTCCTGCTGCCGGGGGCCTTCATCCCCCAGATCGCCGGGCACCCCCTGTCGATCGAGGTCGGCGACCGGGTCATCGAGATGGCCCTCGCCCAGCTGGCCGCGTGGCAGGGGGATGGGTGGGACACGACCATCTCGGTCAACGTCGACGCTGCACAGCTGTACGACCCCGGGTTCGTCGACCGGCTCGAGTCGCAGCTCGCCGCGTTCCCGACGGTGCGGCCCGACCAGCTCGGCCTCGAGGTCCTCGAGACCGGTGCCCTGGTGGACCTCAGCCACGTCTCGAGGCTGCTGACCCGTCTGCACACCCTGGGCTTCTCGACGTCACTCGACGACTTCGGGACCGGCTTCTCCTCCCTGACCCTGCTCAAGCAGCTGCCCGCGGACGTGATCAAGATCGACCGCAGCTTCGTGATACAGGTCCTCGACGATCCCCAGCACGCGGTCATCATCGAGAGCATCGTGGCCCTGTGCCGCAGCTTCAACCGCACCGTGCTCGGCGAGGGTGTCGAGAGCGAGGAGCACGGTCGCGTCCTGCTGGAGCTCGGGTGCGACCGGGCCCAGGGCTTCGGCATCGCCCGGCCGATGCCGGCAGCGGACCTCGCTGGCTGGCGGGACACGTGGACGCCGCCGCCCTCCTGGCGCACCGCGAACGTGCTGCCGGAGGATCGTGTCCCCGGGCTCATCGCCGAGCTCGAGCACCGCCTCTGGCTCCAGACCGTGGAGTCGTTCCTGGACGGCGAGGACGTGGTGACACCGCCGGTGGAGCGCACAGCCTGCCGGCTCGGCCGGTGGTTGCTGCGCGAGCGGGATGAGGTGCGGGCTCGCGAGCTGGACGACATCGACCAGCGACACCGGCTCCTCCACGAGGAAGCGAGCCGCCTCGTAGCCGAGCACCGCCGCGGTCATACCGAGCCGCCCGACGACCGCGCGCTCCTGCGGCACCGCAGCCAGGAGCTGGTCGCCGCCCTGCGGGCGTGGCGAGCCGACCGCTCCCGCGGCGACTGAGGGGTCCGCGAGCCGCCGTGCGGCCGGCCCGGCGGGCCCCGTCCGGTCGGGGTGCGCCTCCGAACCGCCCATGAAGCCGACGCCAGGAACCCTGATGGCCATCCTCGGACTCTGCGGCAGCCTGCGGCCCGCGTCACGCAACCGTCGACTCCTCGCGGCCGCGGGCCCGCTCCTGCCCGCGGGTACCGCGCTCGAGATCTCCTCGCGGGTCGGTGAGCTCCCCCTGTTCAACGAGGAGCTCGAGACCGGGCCGGTCCCCGGGACGGTCCGAGCCTTCCACCGCGAGATCAGCGACGCGGAGGCGATCCTGATCGCGAGCCCGGAGTACAACGGATCGCTGACCGGCGTGTTGAAGAACGCCCTCGACTGGGCCTCCCGTCCCGCCGGCGACGCCGTGCTCGCGGACAAGCCGCTCGCCGTCATCGGTGCGAGCCCGAGCCAGTTCGGAGCGGCGTGGGCGCAGGCCGAGACCCGTCGCATCGCCGACCGGATCGGAGCCCGTGTCGTGCCCCTCGAGCTGCCCGTCCCGGATGCCGACCGCGCCTTCGACGGCGACGGTGGCCTGCGCGACCCTGACCTCGTACGGCAGCTGACGCGTCTGGTCGAGGCCCTGGTCGCCCTCACGACCGGCGCCACCGACCTCGACCGCCTGCGTCGTTCACCCGACGCCGTCGCGGTCAGCGCCGCTCCACCGAACCTGGCTGCGTGACCCGCACCCGCGCTCGGCTGCTGAGCGGAGCGGACCGTACGACCGGCGCGTGCGAGGGCGGTCAGCGGCAGCGACCTGAGCGCGGAGCGCCGTCGCTCACCTCGCGACCAGCCGCCGGAGCCGGTCGGCCCGCGCTTGCGTCCAACCTGGCGGTTCGAGGAGGGCAGCCCAGGCATCGACGGAGGCGAGGTTGTAGCGGTGCCCGTGGCCGTCAGGGGCGTCGACCGCGAAGGGAAGGTCGCCCGTGACCTGCCAGAAGGTGACGAAGGGGATCCAGCGCATGCTGTCGAGCACGTCACGGCCGCGCGGTTCCGCGAGCCAGTCCGGCCGCCGCAGGATCAGGTCGGTGTCCCACCAGACGATCGGATCGGAGGGGTGCTGGATGTACAGCACCCGAGCCCCCTCCCACGGCGCATCCAGCCTCGCCACGCTGTCCACCGTGCCGTCGGAGAACCGGACGGTGCGCCCGTCGCGGTAGACCGGCGTGATCTGCGGGCTGCCCGGATCGCGTCCGTAGGTGAACTCCCGGTGCAGTCGGTTGAAGCCAGGGGGACCCACGAACAGGGCACCGGAGGTCCGGTTGCGCAGATCGAACTCCCCGCTGAACGCCGCCTCCGCACCGTAGGATCCGAGGCTCTCCCCGAAGACGAACAGCTCGGGGCGGTCGTCCGCTGGCAGCGCCGACCACCGCTCGTAGACGGCGTCGAAGAGCTCCCGACCCGCCTGCCGCGCACGCACCTGATCGACGAGGTACGACAGCCAGGACGGCAGGTAGGAGTACTGCATCGTGATGATCGCCGAGTCCCCCTCGGCGAGGTACTCGAAGGCGGCCATCGTCCCCGGATCGAGCCAGCCCGTCCCCGTGGTCGTCGCCACCATCAGGTGGCTGCGATCGAAGCCCCCGGCCCGCTCCAGATCATCGACCGCGCGCTGGGCACGCTCCTCGACGTCGGAGGCGGTGGCCATCCCGGCGTACACCCGCACCGGCTCCTGCACCCGCCCGAGCGCGAAGGCGGCCAGCTCCTCGAGGTCCGGACCTCCGGAGACGAAGGTCCGTCCCTGTCGCCCGAGGGTGTCCCACTCGATCAGCGACCCCGGACCACCGGACCGGACCGTGCTGGTCGTGGGCTCGACGCCATCGGCGGTCGTGGTGTCACGCACCGAGAAGGCGCGATCGGCCGCAGCCACGAACCCGTCGACGAGCACCCCGGAGACGAGCGAGGATACGCCGAGCGCCACCATCGACCAGGCGAGCACCACCGCCGCCCGCGAACCGAGGCGGCGCGACAGGACCGACGCGAGCCGACGGCCCACCCACCGAACGGACCGGGCGGCGAGCAGCAGCACCAGGAACACCCCGATGCCGAGGATCAGGGTGAGCGCCACCCGCCAGCCCGGATCGGCCGTGGCCCCCATCAAGCCCAGGATGCGCCCTTGCGCGATCCGACCCAGGATGAGCGCCATGCCCGTGCCCACCGCACCGAGCAGACCGGTCACGATCCACAGGGAGCGTCCCCCGTTCCGGGCCTCACGGTCGACGAGCGCCCGCCAGATGAAGGCGACGAGCACCCCCACGCCGTAGCCGATCGCCGCGCTGATCCCGGCGATGATGCCCTGAGTGATGGGGCCTCGGGGCAGGAGCGAGGGGGTGAAGGACGCCCAGGCGAGGAGGAGCCCACCCCAGACCCCGGGCAGCACGAACGGACGTGGAGCGCTCCACCGCTCGTCGACCGAGGGAGGGTCCGCGGGCGGCGGCACGGCTTCCGAGCTCGCGCCGTTCGCGGTGCCGGGCTGGTCCGTGGGTCGCCCCGGCAGATCGACCGCGCTCGCGCCGGTCACCAGCCCGTCTCCCTTAGATCACGGGACGTGGGCGCAGAGCCGCACCGCACCGACGACCCGGTTGCGCATCGCGAGCCGGTGTGGTCAGGGCGAGGATCGAGCAGCATGAGCGGGTCCATTCGCTCCTCGGGACCCACAGCGACCACGTCGCCGAGGGCCGGCGTCTGGCGTCGGTGGCGCCATCACAGCCCCATGAGACCCGAAGGCGGGCCCTGCTGTCAACGAGACAGTCAACATCGTTGCAGGATCGGAGACGGGGCCGCTCCCCTACCTTCGGACGGCGGTCGTGGCGACGGCGTCGAGCAGCAGTTCGAAGCCGGAGAGGAACACCTCATCGGTGCGCAGCGCGGCGAGCTCATCGCGCAGCTCGATCGCGGTCGGATACCGGGTCGGATCGAGCAGCCCGTGGGTCCCGACCCAGATCCGGTCCGCGGGGAGCTGGACGCGATCGTCGTGCAGCCGGTAGGCGGCGGCCGCCGCGGCCATCGAGGCCGCGTACCCCGCGAGCAGGGAGTAGTAGCGCACCACGCGCTCACGCGACAGGCCCGCCTCCACGAGCGACGCCAGCAGCAGTTCGAGCATCGCGAGCTCTCCGGGGCCACCGGTCGTGCGGTGCCCAGCCTCCGCGCCGATGACCGGGTGGGCGACGATCGCCTCGAAGTAGGTGACGGCGGTGGCGCGCAGCCGATCCCGCCACACGAGGTCGCTCTCGATGGACGCCGCGACCTCGCCCAGCAACCGGTCCAACGCCGCCTCGACCAGTTCGTTGCGATCCCGGAAGTGCCGGTAGACCGCCGTCGGGTCGGCGCCGAGCTCCCGCCCGAGCGCCCGGAAGCTCATCGCCTCGGGATCGGGGCGCTGCGCCAGTCGCAGGGCCGCATCGACGATCATCTCGCGATCGAGGGTGGGTCGACGACGCCGGCGTCCCGATGCGGTGGGCGACATGAGCGGACCTCCCAGGTGCACGGGACGTGACGTCGGCCCGTGGATGTCAACGAAGCCAACCTCATACCGTAGCAGCCAGGCCCGAACACCCGACCGAGCCACCGGGTGGTGTTGGCGGTGCCGTCGAGGCGAGGCGACCTCTCCGACCCATGCCGCGAGCGCCTCCATGTGGTTGTTCGTACACCGTTGCGTCATCTCCTCAGCTTCTCCTCATCACGGCGGCGCAACCTGGCGTGCGAGGGCCCGAGAGCCCAAGGAAACGCCGTTGACAATAGCGTTGCGCTCAGGGAGTATCCGGCTGTCGCGAGGAGCCGACCCCTCCTCCACGAGGTCAGAGATGTACGACGTACGTAGCGCGACCGACGAGATCGCCTCCGAGGTCCGCGCGTTGCTGCCGCAGATGGTTTCCGATCTCTCCGCTCTGGTGCGCATCCCGTCGGTGGCGACGGAGGGGTTCCCGGCGGAGCCGCTCTTCGAGGCGCATGATCTCCTGGTCGGGTGGCTCGAAGGGCTCGGGGCGGATCACATCGATCGCCTGGAGATCGAGGGCAAGACCGCTCCGGTGATCATCGCTCGGTTCGATGGTCCGGTTGGGGCGCCGACGGTGCTGTTCTACACCCACTACGACGTGGTTCCCGCGGGCGAGTCGGAAGCGTGGGAGACGCCGCCGTTCGAGCCGGTCGAGCGTGATGGCGCGATCTACGGGCGTGGGACGGCGGACTCCAAGGCGAACATCGTCAGCATCCTGGCTGCGCTGCGGGTGCTGGATGGCCGCTTGCCGGTGACGGTGAAGGTGGTGTTCGAGGGGCAGGAGGAGTTCGGCAGTCCCTTCGACTTCTACCCGCCGAAGGATCCGGAGCGGTTCGCCTCGGATGCGATGGTGATCGCCGACGTCGGCAGCGTGCGACCTGGGGTGCCCACGTTGACGGTCGCGTTGCGGGGCTCAGCCAGCATCGCGGTGGAGCTGAGGACCCTGGCTGCGGACAAGCACAGCGGGAACTACGGCGGTGCTGCGCCCGACGCGCGACTCGCGTTGCTGCACGCGATCGCGAGCCTGCACGACGCCGCGGGCGATGTCGCGGTGGAGGGATTGCGGCGCGAGCCGTGGACCGGCGCGACCTACACCGATGAGGAGTTCCGGACGCTGGCCGAGGTGGTCGACGGGGTGCCGTTCCAGGGGACGGGCGATCTCGGCTCGCGCCTGTGGTCGGGCCCCGCGATCACCTTGATCGGGTTCGACGCCCCACCGGTGGAAGCACCGATGAACGCGGTGGCCGGGTACGCGCGGGCGCTGCTCAACGTCCGGGTCCATCCGGAGCAGTCGGCCGCTGAGGCGCAGGCGGCGGTGGTCCGCCACCTGGAGGCACAGCGACCCTTCGGGCAGCGCTTGACCGTGACGCCTGGCGAGGTTGGGGACGGGTTCGCTGCGGGTGTCGATGGTCCCGCGGCAGACGGGGCGAAGGCGGCCCTGGGGGCGGCGTGGGGGCAGGAGACCCAGATGATGGCCAGCGGCGGGTCGATCCCGCTCGTGATGGCCCTGGACGCCGCGGTGCCGAAGGCGGAGAAGCTGCTGTTCGGAGCGACCGACGGTTACAGCAACATCCACGGTCCCAACGAGCGGGTGCTGATCGACGAGCTCGAGCGCACCACCGTGGCCAAGGCCCTCTTCCTGCACGAGTTCGCGGCACGGTGGGTGGGACGATGAGCGACGACACCGCGGCTGACACGCTCGCCCCCAAGGAGGGGGACGCCCCGCCGCGCAAGCGCGGGTTCCCGACCGCCGTGACCACCCTGGCGCTGGTGATGATCGCCGTGTGGGTCCTGGCGATCTTCCTGCCGCCGGGGGCCTACGAGCGCGACGAGGCTGGCGCGCCGATCCCCGGCACCTACGAACGGGTCGAGGATCCGTTGACCGTCGGGGAACGGGTCCAGCAGCTGATCCGTGCCCCGATCAACGGGGTGTACGGCCTCCAGGACGGCTCCGGGTTCGTCGATCCGGACAACGTCGGGGTCCTGTTCGGTTCCATCGGCGTGGTGGTGTTCATCCTCTCGCTGGGAGCGTTCATCTCGGTGAGCTTCGCGACCCGCAGCCTCGAGGTGGCGGTCGGGAGCCTGGGCCGGCGTCTGGCCGACCGCGGGTGGCTGCTGATCGCGGTCATCATGGTGCTGTTCTCCCTGCTGGGCTCCACGATGGGGTTCTCGGTGGAGACCTTCGGGTTCTACGCCCTGCTGCTGCCGCTGATGGCGGCGCTCGGCTACGACCGGATGGTCACCGCGTCCATGATCATCCTCGGGGCGCTGACCGGGGCGATGGCCTCCACGGTGAACCCGTTCTCGATCGGCGTCGCTGCCGGGGAGGCCGGGGTCTCGATGGGCGACGGCATCGGGCTCCGGCTCGCGCTGTGGGTCGTGCTCACCGGGATGGCCGTGGCCTTCGTGCTGCGCTACGCCGCCCGGGTGCGGCGTGACCCGTCGACCTCCCTGGTCGGGCATGATCCGCACCCCGACGACCAGCCCCACCTCGGGGCTGAGGTGCCGGAGGGTGGCGGCGGACCGGAGCGCCTGACCCGGACCCAGGTGTGGGTGCTGATCATCACCGGGCTGACCTTCGCGCTGCTGGTGTTCTCCGTGATCCCGTGGTCGAGCATCCTCGGCGCGGCCACGGGACCCGCGGAGGGGCTCGTCGTCCGCGAGACGAGGACCGAACCGTTCTGGTTCGAGCTGAACTGGTGGTTCCCACAGCTCGCGATGCTGTTCATGCTCAGCGCCGTCCTGGTCGGGCTCGTCGCCCGGATGGGAGAGAAGAAGCTCGTGTCGCTGATCCAGCAGGGCATGAGCGACATGGCCTCCCCGGCGCTGGTCATCGTGCTCGCCCGCGGGGTCGCGGTCATCATGAACAACACCCAGACCCTGGACACCGTCCTGAACGCCATGGAGCAGGTGGTCAGCGGCGCCTCGGCGGGCCTGTTCGCGATCCTCGTCACGATCGTGAACATCCCGCTCGCGTTCCTGATCCCATCCTCCTCAGGGCACGCCACCCTGGCGATGCCGATCCTCGCACCTCTCGCGGACTTCGCCGGGGTGAGCCGCGCCCTGACCATCACCGCCTTCCAGATGGGCCACGGCCTCACCCTGCTCGTCGCCCCGACCAACGTGGTCGTCGTCGGCGGCCTCGCCATCGCGGGCGTCGCCTACGACCGCTACCTGAGGTTCGTCTGGCCGCTCCTGCTCGCCTACCTCGGCGTCGTCACCATCGCGCTCCTCGCCGCCGCGGGGACCGGGTGACGGCCACGACCGGTGACCTGAGCCGGTGGTCGTGATCCAGCACCTCCGGGAGGCGGGGCCAACCCCTCCGTGACGACAGCGGGACCGAGGTCGCGATGACCTCGGTCCCGCTGCTTGAGGGGCTCGCCGCGCGTGGTGGTCGGTCCGCGAACGACCATCCCGGCTCTCGGGGTCCGTCGGACGCTCACCTCGGGGCCGGATTCGGCTCCGTGTCCGCCACCAACCTCGAGACCACCTCGCCGCCCGTCGCCAGACCGAGCAGCACCCCGAGGGTGATACCCACCATCGAGGTGCCCATGGTGGTGAGCGAGGCGACGCCCTCGATGCGGGTCCCGTCGAGGAAGCTGGTCACGCCGGCAAGCCCGATGGCACCGGGGACCAGGAGCCAGAAGCCGGGCAGGAAGCTCACCAGCGCCGGCGGTCCTGCCGGGAGCTTCGCGGCCACCATCGCCACGGGGGTGAGCGCCAAGGCGCCGAAGAAGGCGGACAGGGCGCTGCCGAAGAACAGCCCGCCGAGGACCTGCCCGGCGTAGGCCACGTAGAGCACCAGCAGGATCCAGGCCATCGAGCTCCGTCTCACGCCGTTGAACAGCAGCACCCCGAGCCCGAACACCGCCACCCCGACCCACGGCCAGACGGCGCCAGCCAGGCCGCCGACGGGCCCATCGATCGTGGCCGCCGGCACGCCGATCAGCTCGGCACCAGCGACGATCCCCAGTGCCAGGAGCACGAGTTGCAACGCGCCAACGGCGAGCCGTCCAGCACCCGAGACCACCTGACCGGTGGCGAGCTCGAAGACGGCCGTGGTGAGCATCGCTCCGGGGAGGAACATCACCAGCGGCGCGACCAGCGGTGGGAACACCGCGAGATCCGGCACGACGCGTCCGAAGCCGAACACGACGGTCGCGACGACGAAGGCCGCGAGGACCGGGAGGAAGACCGCGTAGCGCCGCGCGATGCGGGCCGAGGTCAGCTGGAGCCACCCCACCGCCGCACCGAGCCCGGCCCCCACGAGCAGCTCGAGCCAGCCGCCCCGCAGGAGCAGGACCAGGCCGGAGGAGAAGAGCACGTGCCCGACGAGGCGCACCGACCGGGGGTACGGCGGCGGTCTGCGGCGCACGGCATCGATCGCGGCACGCCCCTCGACGGGGCCGAGCCGCCCCTCGCGCGCGTCGCTGACCAACCGGAACAGCTCCTCGACCTGGTCCAGCCGCAGGGGAGACAGGCCAGCCGGTGCGACGTCGGTCCGCACGCTGCCCTCTTCCGGCAGTGAGACGACGATGGCGGTCGGCAGGACCAGGACACCGACCTCCGGCACCTGGTTGGCGCGAGCCACGGTCGTCAGGGTGCGTTGGACATCAGCGACCGGGTAGCCGGCGTCCACCAGCCCCTCACCGAGCTCGAGCAGGAAGTCCAGCGTGTCCTGGGTCGTCGCGGGCTGGCGCTCGGCGCTGCGCGGAGGTCGTGGTGGCGGTCCGTCCCGCTTCAGCTCCCGGCGGGAGGCGCGTCGCAGCAGCAGGCTACCCAGCGCGAGCACAGCCAGGGCGAGCAGGATCGAGGTCACGCTGATGCGTGTCTGCACCACCGCAGGGAGCGACCCGGATCGTGCGGGGGGTTGCGATCCGTCGTTCTCGTCATCGTCCCCCGGGGCGTCCGTGCCAGCTCCGTCGTCCTCGCTCTCGGGCTCGGTGGTCTCCGCCGGCGGCTCCGTCCCGTGGGGGGGCGTCTCAGCATCGGGTCGATCGGCGTCGGGAACCCCTTCGGAGGGATCGGCGCCGGCGCCGCCCACCGTTCCCGCCCGGTCGTCCGGCAGCGCGGCCGCCACCTGCTGGGCAGCAGGGTCAGCCAGCAGGCGGGTCACCCCGCCGAGCCCGCCGCTGGCAAGCTCCACCGGCGGCGGACCCACGCCGACCCCGGCCAGGAGCAGCAAGCACCACAGGTGTGTCCACATCCTCCATCCTCACTCCCCCGCTTCCCGGAAGGCGGCCCTGACGCACCGGGCAGCGCGTGCGTGTCAGGTCTCCGAAGCCGCGACGACCGCGTCCAGCAGGAGCTCATACCCGGACCAGAACACGTCGGCGTCGCGCAACCTCGACACGGGGTCGCGCAGCGCCATCGCGGTCGGGTAGCGGTCGGCATCCATCAACGCCTGCGTGGCGATCCAGGCGCGCTCGCTGGCTTCCTGGACCCGGTCGTCCTGGAGCCGCAGGGCCGCCTGGGTGGCGGCCATCGCGGCGGCGTAGCCGGCCAGCAGCGGGAAGTACCGGCCGACCTGCTCAGGCGACAAGCCGGCCTCTGCCAAGGCCGAGAGGAGGACCTCCAGCAGCGCGAACTCCCCGGGTCCACCGGTCCGGCGATGGCCCGCCTCCGCGCCGATCACCGGATGCGTCACGATGACCTCGAGGTAGGCGTTCGCGTGGGCCCGGAGCCGGTCGCGCCACGGGCCTTCCGGCCTGACCGCTGCGACGACGTCGAGCATCAGCCGGTCCAGCGCGGCCTCGAGCAGCTCGTTACGGTCCTGGAAGTGTCGGTAGATCGCCGTCGGGTCGACACCGAGCTCCCGCCCCAGGGCCCGGAAGCTCATCGCGCTCGGGTCGGGCTTGCGCGCCAGCCGAAGGGACGCGTCGATGATCACCTCGGGGTCGAGCGCCGGACGCGGGTCCGATCCTCCCCCGGACGTGGACGCCATCACCACCTCCCGTCGCTGACGACCCCGCGCCCGGCTCGGTTCGTGAACCTCAGGTCGACCGCCCGTCTCGCGCGGCCAGCCGAAGGCTGAGCGGCGAAGGCCCGCGAGGAGGATCCGCACGGGCTCACGCCAGCAACTTGGCCTTGTGCATGTTGAACTCGTTCCCGCTCAGCACGCCGCGATCGCGCAGATCGGCGAGCATCGTCAGCTCGCTCGCGATGCTGGGTGAGACCGCGACCTCCCGGATGTAGCGCTCAGCTGCCGAGCGCGCCGCCTCCGCCTCGGCCACCGCACGTTCATGCATCCCCCCACCCCGTGCGATCAGGTAGATCAGGACACCGAGGTAGGGCAGGACGACCAGGAGCACGACCCACGCGGCCTTCGCCACGCCACCGAGATCCTTGGACCGGAACAGGTCCGACAGGACCGAGATCAGCAACCAGATCCACAGGAAGAAGAGCGAGAAGTAGAGCATCAGCAGGAACGCGTCGAGCAGAGCCAGGGCCATCGTGGCAACTCCAGGGAGGTGGTTCACGGCCGGGGCGCGATCGCCGCGAGACGCGAACGGGAGGGGGGACCGGCCCGATCCGCGGAGAACGGAAGGACCATCAGCCGCCAGGATGGCACAGAGACCACACCGTTGTCAACAATGTTGCCAAAGCGTGGCGCGCCTACGCACCCCGGATCCGCACGCCGCGGTCAGGTGCCGCTTGGCCGTGCCAGGCGGCCCGTACGGTCACCCTCCCCCACCCTGCGTGATCGTCACCAACCCGACCTCGAAGGTGACACGGCCGGTGCCGGAGCAGGTCAGTGGCGCGTGCGTCCGGCGTCTCGAGACCTCGACGACCACCTCGATCATCTCCCCCGTCGGTCGGACGAACCGAACGTGGCGCCGATCACCATCCTGGCGGCTGCCGAGGAAGCGCAGGTCGTTGCCCGCAGCGAGGTCGAACGCGGTACGCGCGAAGCCCTCGGCAGCCTGCTCGGCGAAGCCGAGCGACGAACGCCCCCGCCAGTACTCGAGCGCGATGCGGCCCTGCTCGTGGGCGGCGACGACCTCGACGGCGGAGGCAGGTTCCAGCCGGCCGTAGAACTGTCCGTCGGGGAGGCACACGAGGTTGGCGGCGAAGCGATCACCACCGACGTGGGAGCACTCCCACACCCGCTCGCCGACGACCCGCTCCAGCGCTCGCGCCACCGGCCGGCCGTACTCCGCGCAGCACGGGTCGTGCCCTCCGTTGGTGCACACGAGGTACACGGGTGCGGTCACGGGCGCTCCCCCGACCGACCCACCGCCCGAGAGCGGACGGAGATCGAGCGCGGCGATCTCGCGCAGGTCCTCGAGATCGAACCGCTCCAACCAACGGTCCTGCTGATCGGACCAACCGACGTACACCGACCGGGACCCGACCGGCGACCTGACCCGACCCGGCCGGCGCAGCAGCAGCACGCGGGCCGGGAGCGTGCGCTGCAGGGCGCGCAGGTGGTCGGCGACGCGGTCGGGCAGCCCCGAGGAGGTCAGCGCATCCGGGCCCCACCCTCCTGGCTGCTCGACCAGGAGCCAGCGATGTGCTCGCGATGCGGTGCCGAGCTGTGGCTCCGCGCAGCGGCGTGAGCGCACCGCGCAACCGTCGGGTCGACCACGCCCGGAGGGCTCAGCCACCGCCGCTCGTCGCGCGGCGCTCGATCGTGAGCAGCCCCTCGCGGACCAGGCGACGACACAGCACCAGCCGGCTCGGCTCGTCGATCAACCCGTCGAGCTCGCCGGGCGTGAAGCTCTCGAGGTCGAGCAGGTGGCGCACGACGGGCTCGAGGGACGCCGGCATGGTCAGGCGCCGATCGCCGAGCGCGAGCGCCAAGCGCTCACCCGCGACCTCGAGGCGACAGGAGGCGTCGGGTCGCACGCGCAGCGGGGTGGTGTCGTCCAGGCCGTCGACCTCGAGCAGGTCGCGCAGACCACCGGCGAGGTCCGGGGGACGCCGGGACCAGAAGCGCTGTGCCGAGTCGTCCCCGATCCGTTCGGCGAGGGATCCGTCGGCATCGATCGCGGCGGTGACCGCCTTGAGGTGGACCCGGAGCCGTTCGGCGACGGTGTGTGCCTCGTGCGCCCAGCCGGCAGGCAGGGGCTGGTCACCCCCGTCCAAGGGCAGGGACCCGACCGCCTCGGTGACCGCGCGCTCGACCAGGTCCCGCCAGGTGGTGGTGCGTACCCCGATCGTCAGGTGCAGGGACGGCTGGTCGGTCGTCTGGGCCGCGTGTCGCGTACCGGCCGGTAGGTACAGCACGTCACCCGGGCGCAGCTGTAGCTCCCACCGTTCCTGGTCGGCTGGCTCGACCACCCACCGCTTGACCCCGAAGGTCTGCACCGCGAAGACGTCGTGCGGATCACCGTGCAGGTGCAACCCCTGCGCGACGGGCGGTGTGAGGTAGGCGTTGGCCTGGACGTGGTGGGTGAGGGAGGCCTCGAGGGACCGGCACAGCGTCGCGACCGGCCGCCAGTTGCGGTGCAGCCCCTGCAGCACGATGGTCGCACCGCTCGCGAACTCGCGGTGGACCGCCGTGACGTCGACCAGGTCACCGATCGGTCGGGAGCCGACCCGGGCGGTCCGGGTGACCCGTGACATCGGCAGGGTCACCCCGTCCCGAACGAGCCGGAACGCCGGTGCCCGCAGGGCCGTGGAGGCGATGAGGTGGTCGACGTCATCGAGCGACAACAGGTCGGCGAAACCGCCGGGGTCGACGCCTGCGAAGGCCCGCGGCTGCTGACCGAAGTCGTCGCGGACGAAGGAGCCTGCATCGCCGACGAGGCGCGTCAGTGCGCGGTCCATGCGGTTCACCACTCAGGCGTCGGAGGCGTCACCGTCCGAGCCGTCCGCATCGGAGCCATCCGCGTCCGAACCATCCGCGTCCGAGCCGTCGGTGTTGGAACCATCCGCGTCGGAGCCGTCCGCGTCGGAGCCGTCCGCGTCGGAGCCGTCCGCGTCCGAGCCGTCCGCATCCGAGCCGTCCGCGTCCGAGCCGTCCCCGGCATGGGGGGTCACCGCGCCACTCCCCGTGACCTGGATGTCGTCGTCCGACAGACCCTCGACCTTCATCGCACTCCCTTTCGCATCTGGCTCGTTGCTGTAAACGCTGTTGGTCGGCGTACCTTACGCACGGCCTCGGCGGGCAACAAGTGCGAAGGGACCGGGCCGCGCCACCGTGATCGGCACCGGTACCGCAGATCCTGACGGGATCGGTCAGCGCCCGATCCACGACGCGACACTGACCGCGACCGCACCCACGACCGTCGCGCCCATGAGCCCATGTTCGACCGCGGCGCTCGTGATGACGGCGACCGGCAGGAGGGGGACGGCGACCGAGGTCCCCACGGTCGCCGCCACCGTGTAGCCGAGCACGGCCTTGGCGATGATGCGCGGCGCGGTACGGATCGAGGGAAGCCGCGACCGAACCCTCGCGACCACGAGGATCGCCAGGACGCCGACCACCACCATCGCCAGGTTCAGCCAGACGCCGACGGGGATGGTGTCGGCGGCATCGGCGGCGCGGAAGCGCTGGATGTCGAGGGTGTTGCTGAACTGCAGACCCAGGACGAGCACGGGTGCCAGCACGGAGGTCACCGTGATGATCAGAGCGCGAGCCGGTGCGAAGACGTCACGGTTGGCGCCGTAGGTGCGCAGGATCGCGTGGAGACCGAACAGCAGCAGCAAGGTCGACAACCCGAAGGCCGCGCCGTTCAGCATCTGCTCGTGGGCGGCGACCGCCGCAGCCGTGTCGTCCCCGTACCGGCCGGCCAGCACCGCGTAGCTGATCGACAGGATCAGCAGCGAGAAGAACGAGCAGGTGTAGATCACCGCGGCGTTCGCCCCGTAGGTGGGGTCCTCCTCGGCACCCTCGTGATCGAGCGGCAACAGGATGGCGAGCAGGGCGAAGCCCGCGAGCAGGCCGGCTACGGCCGAGTACCAGCCGGCAGCCGCGGCGACGTCGAACTGCCCACCCAACCCGCTCACGGCCGTGCCCCCCCGCCGCATCACCGTTCCCCTTCCCTCAGGTCGCCTCGGTCAACACCGTTGATGGTAGGCGTCCACCGCACCATCACCGAGGCGCAACCGCACGAGCCCGCGGAACACCAAGCACGTTCCGGCCCGGCTCTGCTCGCAGATCACCTGTTCGGCCAGAACCACCCGCGCAGGTCGCCGCCGGTCTGCGAGCTCACGTGCCGGGACCTGCGAGGACCGCAACCTCCCCACGCGCCCGGATCGCTGTCGCCGACCCGGCGGACGGTCCCACCGGTGCGTGCGGGGTGCCTCAGCCCCAGTCGCGGTACCCGGCCGGGGCACGCCAGGCCACCACCGCTTCGACCACCCAGGTCAGCGGCATCAGCGCCAAGCCCGCGACGGGAACGACCAGGGCGACCACGAGCGCGAGCAGGGTGACGGCTGCGCTGGCGCTCCACCCGGCCACCATCCACGGGTAGATCCCTTCGGGGATCGGCTCCCGCCAGGCATCGACGGCGTGCGCGCGGATGAGGAGCAGCAGGAGCAGGATCGCGACGATGCTCAGCAGCACCAGGTAGGGCACGACCGAACCTCGCACCGTCGGGTCGCGGCCGAGCAGGCTGGTGGGGAACGGGATGAGCGCCACCGCCCCGAGCAGCGTCAGGTTCAGGACGATCAGGCCGGGCTCGAGGCGGCCCAGCGTCGCGAAGAACCGGAAGTGGGTCCACCAGAAGTTGGCGACGATCGCGAAGCTGAGCAGGAACGCGATCAACTGGCCGGCCTGATCGACCAGGACCCCGTCGGCGCGGTCCAGGGAGACCGCCGAGGCGTCCAGGGTGAACACGAGCAAGGTGAGCGCGATCGCGAACAGTCCGTCGCTGAGGTTGAGGATGCGACCGAACTCGGGCGTGCCGCGCGCGTCGTGCGTGATGACGTCTCCGTCCGTGATGTCGGTCCACGCCGACCCGGCCGTCCCGCTTGGACTGCGGGGCTGTGGGACCAGCAGCCGCCCGACCACCAGGGGACGCGGAGGACAAGGTAGACACCGAGGTCACGCACAGCAGCGATCCCGCAGCCACCCCCACCAGGAGGATCCACCGGGGAGGACCGGCCACCGACGTGCGCGGGGCGCGCTAGGGTGGCCCTCTGTGCGCGAGGGAGCCCGCTCGATGATCGCGTCCGCCGTCCTCGAGGCCGCTTCGATCGTCACCCGTGACTCCCACACGTCCTCCGCCGCGCGGACCCTGCCCGGCTGGTTCCTCGCTGGCGCAGGCGTCCGATGAGCCCGCACGAGAAGGTCGCAACCCCGTCCCCCGGCCGGCCGCAGATCGCCGTCCGGCCCATGCGCGACGGGGAGCACGAGCAGGTGCGGGCGATCGTGGACCGAGCGTTCGACGCCTTCGACCGGCTGCTGTTCTCCACACGGGGCCGCGAGACCCTCGTCGCCGTCGATGGCGACGGGCGGATCGTCGGTGGTCTGGTACTGCGTGCCACCGCATCCGGGAGGCTGGGACGGCTGGGGATGGTGGACTTCGTCTTCGCCGACCCCGAGGTACGGATCCCAGGTATCGGCACCCGGCTGCGGGATGCTGCGGATGCCCGGTTCGAGGAGCTCGGGTGCAGGGAGACCGCAGCGCGGATCGATGTGACCAACTCGGCGTCCCAGGCTCTGCACCGCAGCGGTGGTTACCGCCCGGCGACCGTCAGCCAGCAGCTACGTCGATGGCGATGGTCGCTACCGCTGCGCTGGTGGCAGATCGGCACCGGGTTCGATCCTGGCGCCCAGCTCTGGCTGCGTCCAGCAGCCGAGGACCGCGGACGCCGCCCGTTGTGGCGGGCACTGACCGTGACCGCCGCGCTCAACCTCCTGCTGCTGGCCATCGTCGCCGTGCGGGCTCCACGTGCCGAGGTGGACCTCTGGCCCGTCGCCGGCGCGCTCGGCGCCACCGTCGCGATCCTCCTCGGTGCCCGGGAAGTCGCGATCCGGACCGTGGCCAGACGTCAGGGCCTGCGACTCGGCCACGAGCCCTGGACCATGGGGATCGTCCTTGGCGTGGTGGTCGCCGCCGGCCTGGGGGTCTGGTTCCCCCTGACCGG
>JBKHEJ010000002.1:0-54600 GCA_046540855.1 Nitriliruptoraceae bacterium | reverse complement strand
CACCTCGCGGCTGGCGGTCAGCGGGCGGCGGACCTCCACGCCGTGCCAGGGTCCCATGGTGGCCGCGTGGCTGACACCGAGCCCGAGCAGGAAACGGCCACCGCTGACCTCCTGCAGGGTCGCAGCGGCCATGGCCAACTGCACCGGGGTACGGGTCCAGATGGGGACCACCCCGACCCCGACCTCCAGGCGCGTGGTCGCGGCGGCCCAGGCCTGGCACAGCAGCAGCGCGTCACGGCCGCTGGCCTCGTTCGTCCACAGCGACGCGAAACCCGCGGCCTCGACGTCGGCCGCGAGCCGCTGCTGGACCGCGACCGGCAGGTCCTCGCTGACGCCGAGCCCGAGCCGCACCTCACCCCTCCCCGTCCAGGATCGCCAGCAGCTGCTCCTGCCACCAGCCGAGGTGGTCCATGACCGCCAGGGGGACGGCCACCTCGTCGTCCTCGGTCACGCGGTCGCGGTCGAGGGCCTCCACGTCGATGCGCGCACCGATCGCCAGGCGCACGTCGTTGAGGACGGTGAGCACGCGCAGGGGCTCGTCCTCCCGCAGGTCGGTGACCTGTCGGCCGCGCTTGAGCTGGCCGCGGTCGAGCAGCCCGACGACCTCCTCGAGCGCGACGAGCCGGTCCTCGAGGAGGGCCTCGGCGATGAGGTCGCGGACCTCGGCGTCCGCCTCGTGATCGCCCAGCACCGCGGGTGGGAACAGCCGGGTCCGCACCGGATCGGAGACGGCCGGTGCGGGCTCGGCCGGGTCCGGCCGGAGAGCGCGCCGCAGGTCCTCGACCAGCTGGCGCAGCAGCACGACCTCCCGCGGGTGCAGCGTCCAGCGGATCGCATCCTCGCGGCGGGCGAAGGTCCGGCTCACGAGGATCGTTCCATCGTGGCCCGCAGGCCGTAACGGTGCAGCTCGTGGACGTACCGCTCGGCCTGCTCACGGGGCTCGGAGGCGACGAGCGCCCGCCCCTGCTCGTGGACCTCGAGCATGAGCTTGCGTGCGAGGTGATCGGGGAACCCGAAGACCCGCTTGAAGACGAACACGACGTAGGACATGAGGTTGACCGGATCGTCCCAGACGATGACGTCCCAGGGCCGGTCCAGCGCGTGGTCCGGCTCGGTGTCCGGTCGCTCCACACGCATCGGTGCGGACAACGGTCCGCTCACGGGCACCTCCCTCCCGTCGACACCCGGAACCGTACCGTCGTGCCCGGGCCGACCGCGAGGTGGACCGGTGGCGCGTCAGCGGCGGCGGCGGCGGGCCATCCGGCGCTGCCGCTCGGCCTCCTCGAGCTCGTCCCACGACGGGGGGTTCGCCATGGTGCGGCCGACCGGGTTCGCGGCTGGTGCGGCCTTGGTGACGCGCACCTCGCGGGCGGCGCGACGGCGGCCCTCGGACTCGCCGAGCTCGAAGGCGACCTCGTCGCCGGGCCGCAGCAGGGTGTCACCCTCCACCTCGGTGCCGGCCACGTAGGCCTCGGAGCCGTCCTCGACGGTGATGAAGCCGAAGCTGCGGTCGGCGTGGAAGACCTTGACGTGTCCGGTGGGCATGGGTGGCTGACCTCGGGTGATCGGGTGGGGCGCGGGGCTCGCCGGCGGAGCGGACCGGGGGCGGGCGGGCGCACGGGGCGCGCGTCGGCGCCCGAAGCGAGTGGTGAGCGTAGCGGCTCACCCGCCCTGGCTGCGACCCGAGCCCCTGGCGGATGGGCACGGGGCTTCGCTGGGGCGTCGAGGGGGTGGTCGCGGGACCTCACCGCCCCTGCTGGAGCTCCCGGTGGGTGCGCTCGCAGGCCTCGACGTAGGCGGCCGCCGCCTCGATGCGCTCGGGCAGCGACGCCTGCTCCTCGGCCAGCACCGCGAGGCGGGCGGTGACCGCCTGCGCGAGCGGGGTGTCGCTGTGCCGCAGCGCACGGAGCAGGCGCCGGTCGACGCCCTCGCGCAGCGCCTCGGCCTCGTTCGTGGTGCGCCGCAGCCGCTGCGCCTCGGCGGTCAGGTACTCGTCGTAGCGCCGCAGGGCGTCCAGCTCCTCGCGGGCACGCAGGAGGGTGAAGTAGGCGGCCTCGACCTCGTCGCGTGGCACGATCAGACCTGCAGCTCGGCCTGGCCCTTGAGCCCCTTCAGGCCCTGCTCCAGGATCGTCCGGGCGGCCCGCTTCTTCATGAACGCCGGCAGCGGCAGGTCGACGTCGACCTCGAGCCCGTACTCCACCTCGGTCCCACCGGTGTCGGACTCGTACAGCCGGTAGACCCCGTCGAGCTGCGAGATGAGGTCGCCCTCGAGCAGGTTCCAGGTGATGTCGTAGTCGTCGTAGGCGTACTGGATGACGTAGGTGATCTCCGCCACCTTCGCGTCGATCACGAACCGGGCGCGGTGCGGGGAGCCGTCCTCGTTGGCCTCGAGCACCTCGGTGCTGCGCACGCCGTCCGCCCACTCCGGGTACCGGCTCAGGTCGGTGATCACGTTCCAGACCGTGTCGGGGGAGGCATCGATGCTCGTGCGCTCCAGGACCCGCTGTCCCACGATGCCCTCCTGTGCCCGCGCCCTCGATGGCGCGGTGTGACCCTTCTGGTCGCGGGAGCCTAACCCGTCGCTCAGCGGTCGAGCTCGAGCTCCTGTGCCAGGCGCTTCATGCCCGCCTCCAGCTCGCGCAGCTCGCGGACCTCGGCCGTCAGGCGTCGCCGCCGGGCAGCGGCGTCGGCGACGAGCTCGGCGTAGACGTCGGCGCCGTCGGTCGACCAGGCCGGGCAGACGGCGCGGTGATCGCACCAGTCGCACAACCGGTTCGGGGTGGCCGGGAACCGCTCGGCCCGGATCTGAGCCGCGGTGTCCAGTACGGCCTGCCGAGCCGCGCCGAGGTCCAGCTCGCTGGTCTCGACCGCGACGGTCACCCCGGGGACGACGAAGTCCAGGGCCACCGTCGCGGGCAGCCGCCCGTAGAGGGTGCGGCAGGCGAGCGCGTACAGCGACAGCTGCAGGGACGCGGCCACCTCGGCCCGGGGCCGTGCGCGCCGGCTGGTCTTGTAGTCCACGACGTGCAGGTCACCGTCCTCGTCGAGATCGACCCGATCGATCGAGCCGACCACGACCGCCTCGTAGGCGAAGGGGACCTCGAACCAGGCCTCGGTCGCGACCACGCGCCGTCCCGCGAGCGGCCCCCGGTCGTGGTAGCGGCGCAGCACCTCCTGGGCCTGCCGGTAGGCGCGGACCTGCTCGTCACGGGGACGGTCGGCGTACCCGGACCGGTCCCAGTGCGCGTACAGGGCGTCGAGCAGCACCTGGACGTCCGGTTGTCCCCCGGGCACCTCATCGTGGCCGGGGTGGTCGTGGTACGCCTCCAGCGCGGCGTGGACCGAGCTACCGAAGGACAGATGCGGTGAGGGCTGCTCGGGCAGGCGGTCGAGGTAGCGGTACCGGAAGCTGCGGGGGCAGGTCAGGTACCGGTCGATCCGGCTGAAGGAGAGCCGCAGCCGCCCCTGCGCGTCGGTGAGCGGCGGGGCGCTCGGCTCGAGCTCACCGAAGGTCCCCGGTGGGGCATCCTCGACGTCGAGCAGCCGCGGTGCGCTGCTCGGGGCAGCGGTGTCCTCGGGCGGCGGGTCCGGTGGGCGTGTCACGGGGGCGATGGGACCGCCAAGGTCGACGGGGGGGTCCCGTGGGCGCCGTGCAGGGTCGCGAGGACCTCCTCGTGCAGGTGACCGTTCGTGCTGACCGCGCTGCCACCGTCGGCGGTCACGCGCCCGGAGAGGTCGGTGAAGCGGCCACCAGCGGCCTCGACGATCACCTTGACGGCCACGAGGTCCCACAGGCTCACCGTGGCCTCGGCGGCGACGTCGGTGCTGCCGGCCGCGACCAGGCAGTGCTGCCAGAAGTCGCCGTAGCCACGCTGGCGGGCCGCACCGGTCGCGAGCGCGACCGCGCCCTCGAGCAGGCCCCGCTGCTCGAAGTGGCGCAGGTCTCCCAGCGCCGCCTCGGCGTCGGCGAGACGAGCGGTGTCGCTGACCGTGATCTGCCGGCCATCCTGGTGAGCGGGTCCGCCGAGCACGCCATCGAAGCGGGTGCCGAGCGCCGGGGCACTGGCCACGCCGACGACGTCGTGGCCGTCGAGCTGGAGCCCGATGAGGGTCGCGTAGATGGGGTTGCCCCGCACGAAGTTCGTCGTGCCGTCGATCGGGTCCAGCACCCAGCGCGGGGCGCCCGGCGGGCCGTCGAGCCCGTCCTCCTCCCCCAGCACCGCGTGGTCGGGGTAGCGGGAGCGCAGCCGCGCGCGCAGCTCTCGCTCGACGCTCTCGTCCACCTCGGTCACCCACGTGCCGTCGCGCTTGGTCCGGACGTCGAGCTGGCCCCGGAAGGCCGCGAGGGTCCGCGCATCGGCGAGGTCAGCGAGCTCGTGCGCGGTGGCGAGGTACTCGCGCAGATCGTTCACCACTCGAAGGTCATCTCGTCGAAGCGCAGGATGATGTCGTTGGGCTGCACGGTGAGGGTGACCTCCTCGCGCGGGACCCACAGGGGGATGCAGGGCCCCTGGCCGGCGTGCCCCATGAGGCAGATGAGCAGCTGGCCGCTGTCGTCGAGCCCGATGATCTGGCGGGCGTAGCTGAGCAGCTCGTGGAACTCCGCCGAGCCCGCCCGGCGCTTCTGGTAGGCGGCAGCCCAGCGGGACTCGGAGCGTCCGTAGTTCGCGATGACCTGGCCGGGGCTGAGCTTCGTGATGCCGTTGAGGCTCCGGACGGCCTTCAGGGCCTTGTCCTGCTTGGCGGTCTTGCCGACACGCACGGCAGCAGCCGGCTGTGACAGGGCGCCCGGGAGGTCGGCGAGCTCGAAGTTGCCGGCGGCCTGGGCCGCCTTCTGACGCTCGACGGGTACCTGGATCTCGATCTTGCTGGCCACGGGGGCTCCTGGCAGGCGGCGGCGTGAGCTACGTACCCCCGACCGGATTCGAACCGGCGTCACCACCTTGAAAGGGTGGGATCCTAGGCCGCTGGACGACGGGGGCTCGACCGCGCAGGCGGCCAGAGCGCAGGCTACCGGTCGGGCTGGAGCGCGCGGCGCTCCCCCGGCGACGTCCGGACGACGACCGCGAGCAGCGCCAGGACCGCCACGCGACCGAGCCAACCGATCACGTCACCGACGCGCAGGAACGGGGTGAGCCCGGTGACGAGCGGGACCTCGGCGCGGATGGTGTCGACCGTGAACAGCTCGGTCCGCTGCTGCACGTCGCCGTCCGGGGAGACGAAGGCGGAGGAGCCACTGAGCGCGGCGTGCACCACCCAGCGGCCGGTCTCGACCGCCCGGAGCTGGCTCTGGGCGAGGTGCTGCGCCGGCTCGGCGGAGTCCCCGAAGCTCGCGTCGTTCGTCAGGGTGAGCAGCACGTGGGCCGGCGCGCCGTCCGCTAGGACGTTGCCACGCACCACCTCGGCGAAGAGGCTCTCGAAGCAGATGACCACCGCTGCCCGTACCCCCGGGACGACCTCGAGGTTGCGCGGCTCGCCACCGGGCTGGGCGTCGCGGGGGATCTGCTCCAGCGGCGGGAACCATGACAGCAGCGGTCGCAGCGGGATGAACTCACCGAAGGGGACGAGCCGGCGCTTGACGTAGCGGTCGACCTCGGTGAACCCGTCCTCGAGCAGCAGCGCGGTGATGAGCCGCTGCGTGGCGGGGTCGGGACCGTCCAGGCTCGCACCGGTGAGCAGACGGCCGCTGGCAGCTGCCGCCTGGCCCGCGAGCTCTGCCAGGGGCGCTCCTCGTTCGGTCCAGGGGTCGCGATCGACCGAGGACTCCGGCCACACGGCCAGATCGGGTGGCCCGTCGGCGTCGATCGCCTCGATCGTCGCGTCCCGCAGCGCCGTGGTGATCCGCAGCGGGGGGTCGGGCTCTCGCTCGGCGAGCTCCCAGTGCCGGACCCCGTTGCCCTGCACCGCGAGGATGTCCAGGCTGCCGTCGGTCGCGGGTGGTTCCACCGTGAGCAGCACCGAGGCCAGCAGCCCACCCACCAGGAAGGCCAGAGGGACCCGCGTGTGGCGATCGAGCGCGCGCTCGAGGTCCTCCCCCCCGCGCTGGCGCACGGCCCGAAGGCTCATCCGGATGGCCACGGCCGCAGCCGCCCCGATGAGCACGACGAGGAAGGTGATGCCCCGGCCGCCGAGGATGCGTGCGGTCGGCAGCAGCCAGGAGCCGTCGACGTGCGCGTAGGCGATCGCCCCCCAGCCGAACCCGTTCATGGGCCAGATCGCCCGCCAGGCATCGATGCCGGTCCACGCCGCGGCCATGACCAGCGGCAACGAGCGCCACGCCAGCGCCGGTCGCAGCAGCAGGGCCAGCACCCCGAGCCAGGCCGCCTGCAGCGCCACGAGCAGGCCCCAGCCGACGACGCCCGCGGGCAGCACGAGCCAGGAGATGAGCGGGCCGAACAGGCTCAGGCCAGCCAGCACCCCGAGCCGCCCTGCTCGGGGTCGGCGGCCGGTGAGGCGGGCGTCCGCGTCATCGACCCACAGCGCGGCGAGCAGCAGGCCCGGGGCGGCGAAGGTCAGGGGCCAGGCCCCCACGGGTGGGTGCGAGGCGAGCAGCGCGAGACCGGCGGCCGCCGCGAGCAGCGGCGCGAGCAACGCCCGCGGCACCGTCACGAGCAGTCGCGGCAGAGCAGGCGCTCGGGATCGGCCAGCTGGGTCTCACGCTTGGCCATGAAGCACCCACGGCAGACGAACTCGCCGTCGCGCAGGCCCTCGATCTCCTCCTCGTCCGCGTCCTCCTCGACGACGGGCACGGGGACGTCGTCGTCGAACTCCGCGTCCGGTGGGACGACCGTGACCGGGTCGTCGTCGCCCTCCTCCCCCTCCCCTTCCTCCGCTGCCAGGGCCGGATCGAGGCTGCCGTCGCCGTCGCCCTCGTCGTCCGCGTCCTCGGCGTCGGGATCGTCGTCGAGGTCCGGCTCCAGCGCATCCTCGAGGGACTCCTCGAGATCCTCGTCCTCGAGGAAGGGGTCGTCCTCCTCGTCGAGGGGCTCCTCGACGTCGCCGGGTCCCGCCGCGCGTGCGCTCACGGATGCTCCTACTCGCTGGGCAGCGGTCGCCGCCGGTCGTTCGCGGTTGGTACCAGAGGCGCCGAGCGGGATGCAACCGAGGTCGACCACACCTGCTCGGCGGCGGGCCCGCGGGTCACTCGGCGCCAGGGGCGTCAGGCAGCGGTGCGGCGCCATGGGCACGGCGCCCCTGGACCACGGTGAGCACGCAGCGGGCTCCGCGCGGGTCATCGGCCAGGTAGGGGTCGCCCTCGAAGGCGACGAGGTCGGCGCGCATCCCGGCACGGACCACGCCCGCGAAGCGGTCCTGCCGCGCGGCGCTGCGTCCACCGAGGGTGCTCATCGACACGGCCTCCAGACGCCCGACCGCCTGGCCCGCCTCCGGGTGGTGCTCGGCGGCGTGGATCGTGTCCCAGGGGTCCATGGAGGTGACGGTGGCGTCCGAGCCGAAGGCGATCGGCACCCCTCGGTCCGCCAGGGAGCGGAAGGGGTTGGTCCACGCGGCCCGCTCCGCTCCGAGACGTGCGGTGTACATGCCGCGCGCCCCGCCCCAGCGGGCCTGGATCAGGGGCTGCGCGGAGACCAGCAGCCCGAGGTCGGCGATCTCGTCGAGCAGGGCCGGGGTGAGGACGTCGGCGTGCTCCACGCGGTGGCGGCCGCGCCGGATCGCCTCGATGCCGCCGAGGCCGGCGAGGTGGTGCTCGACCGTCCGCCAGCAGCGCACGACCTGCTCCAGGGCCGCGTCGCCGACCGCGTGAACCCCGGTCTGCAGACCCGCGCGGGTGGCGTCGAGGAACCAGCGCACGAGGGTGTCATCGTCGAACTCCAGGTGGCCGCTGACGGCTGGGACGTCGTGGTAGGGGGCGGTGAGCGCCGCCGTGTGCGCCCCCAGTGAGCCGTCGAGGAGCAGGTCACCGCCGACGTGGCGCAGGTCCCGCTCCAGCGGTACCTCGACGTCCATGGCGCTCCAGTAGGGGACGACCTCCACGGGCCAGGCACCCTCGATCCACGCGTCGAAGTCGCGCAGGCCCATGCTGTCCGGTCCACCCATCTCGTGCACCGAGCCGATCCCGAGCCGGGCCGCCTGGCGGGTGGCGGCGATCCGGGCCGAGGCGAGCTCCGCCTCGCTCATCGAGGCCACCGCCCAGCGGCGGATGACCTGGTTCGCCTCGCGGCGGACCACCCCGGTCGGAGCCATCTCGCCGAGCTCGATCCCCTCAGCGCGGGCGAGCGGGGCCGCCGCCAGGGTGCTGCGATCGACCAGCCCGGCGTGCCCGTCGATGCGCGAGAGGTACACCGCCTGCCCCGGCGCCGCACGGGCGAGCGCGTCCGGATCGGGCAGCGCGTCGCGGAAACGGTGGGGCTCGAGACCGTGGCCCCAGATCACGCGGCCTGCGTGCTGCCCGGCGTAGGTCGCCACCGCACGCAGGAGCTCGGCGCCGGTGCTGACCTGTGAGACGTCCAGACCGCCGAGGCTGAGCCCGGCCATGGTCAGGTGCGCGTGGGCGTCGACGAAGGCGGGACCGACGACGCACCCGGTGAGGTCGAGGCGATCGCGGTGCGGGGGCGCGTCGCGCGGGTCGTCCCCGACCCAGACGACCCGGCTGCCCCGCACCAGCAGCGCCCGTGCGAGGGTGCGCCCGCGGCCGAGGGTGACGATCCGGTCAGCGGTGAGCAGCACGCCGCGGGTCGGCGGCGAGGCCGCCGGGGTGTCGGTGGCGGCCGCAGCGCGGGGCGTGGCCGGCGACGCGAGCCTGGTCGCGGCCCACGCGCCTGCTGGTTCGAACTCGGCCTTGGCTGCGCTCACCCCTGAGCTCCCTCGTCAGCGCGCATGCTGCTACGTCCTACCACAGACAACGGCCCACCTGGAGCAGGTGGGACCGACGCTCAGACGGTAGCGGTGACCCCGGTCGACAGCAGCAGCAGGACGAACGCCCCAGCGAACAGCACGAGAGCGGTCACGGTCCGGCGCCGGGCGACGGGGAGCCGCCGCGCCTCATCGACGATGGCCCCCAGGGCGGCGACCAGGGCCGCGAGGACGCACCCGGCGGCGGAGACGACCAGGACGACCGCGAGACCCGCGGCGCCCGAGGCGCCCCACCGGGCCAGCAGCAGCGCGAGCACGAGGCCGAGCACCGGGCCGGCCAGGGCGATGCGGTGCACCGGACGCAGCCGGCGCCGGTCGTGCTCGCTCACCCGCCTGCGGTCCGCCGAGCGGTCGCCTCCGGTCACGGTCGGCCCTGCGGGACCGCCGGGTCCGTGCTCACCGCCGGCTCGCGCCATCGGGGTGCAGGGACATGAGCACCCGCCGCGGCCGGTAGCCGAGCGCCTCCAGGAACGCCCGTCCGGCCTCGTTCTCGGCAGCGACCGAGATCTCCACGACCGGGACACGCGTGTCGCGGGCCCAGTCCTGCACGGCGGTGATCAGGGCCTCCCCGACGCCGCGGCGGCGCGCCTGGTCACGGGCGAACACCGGTCCGATGGTGCACCCCGACGGCCGCAGCGTCCCGGCTGCGTAGCCGAGGGGGGTCCCCTCGGCGTCGGCCGCGAGCCAGAAGATGCCGCCCTGGGGCAGGGCGGGCTCCGGCAACCCTTCCGGGTCGCGCTCCTGCTCCGCGCGGTACTCCTGCGCGAGCGGCCGGATCTCCTCGATCCGGGCACGGCGGATGCGTAGCTGCTCGTCCTCGCTCATGGGACCTCCCTCCGGGGGATCGCAGGATCCGGCTGCCACCGAGGTGGCGGGTCAGCCCGCCACGAGCACCGTGCGTGGCCGCAGGTTGACCCGCTCGGCACCCGCGTCGGTGACCAGCACGATGTCCTCGATACGCATGCCGTACCGACCTGGCAGGTACAGGCCAGGCTCGATCGAGAAGGCCATGCCCGCCGCCAGCGGCTCGTCGTTCGTCTGGACGATGTAGGGGTGCTCGTGCACCTCGAGCCCGATGCCGTGGCCGGTGCGGTGGATGAAGTGCTCCGCGTGGCCGGCATCAGCCAGCACCTGGCGCGCGGCGGCGTCCACGGCGGCGGCCGGCACCCCGGGTGCCACCGCCTCCACCGCCGCCTGCTGGGCGGCCTCGAGCAGGGCGTGCAGCTCCAGGTACCCCTCGGGGGCCTCGCCGACGACGTAGTTGCGGGTCGAGTCCGAGCAGTACCCAGCGCGCACCCCACCGATGTCGACCACCACCGCGTCGCCGTGCTCCAGCACCCGGTCGCTGAGGGCGTGATGGGGCGAGGCGCCGTTCGGACCGGACCCGACGATCACGAAGGCGACCTCATCGTGGTCGTCCAGGATCAGCTCGGCGATGTCCCGGCCCACCTCCCGTTCGGTCCGACCGGGCCGCAGCAGGTCGGGGACCTGGGCGTGGACCGCGTCGATCGCAGCACCCACGGCCCGCAGCGCGTCCAGCTCCGCCGGGTCCTTGATGACCCGCAGGCGGCGCATGACCTCGCCTCCGGCGCTCCAGCGCGTGCTCGGGAGTGCGGCCTGCAGCCGCAGCGTGAACAGGGTGAACAGCCGGTCGGCGATCGCGACCCGGCCGGTGGCCTCCGCCGCTTCGAGGATCCCGGCGACGAGCGCGATGGGGTCCTCGGTCTCCGACCACGGCACCAGCGTCACCACCGCCGGCGCGCCGCTCGCCTCAGCCGCGGCGACCTCGAGCTCCGGCAGGACCAGCCGCGGCTCTCCGACCGCCGGGAGGACGAGCAGGGTGAGCCGCTCCATCGCGTGGGCGTCGTAGCCGACGAGGTAGCGCAGGTCAGCGGAGGGGCCGATCAGCAGCGCATCGAGCTCAGCGTCGCGAAGCGCCGCCTGAGCCGCGGGCAGACGGTCGGTGGGCATCGGGTCCTCCAGGGGGTAGGTCAGAGCTTGAAGCGCAGCACCTGGCGCAGCACGTCGACGGTGACGGGCGTGGTCCCGAGGTACTCGCCATCGGCCTCGACGTGGACGGGCCGGTCGGTGGTGATCCGCACCTGCCGCGAGGACCACTGGCGGACATCGGCGCGCGCGAGGTGCGTGCCGGTCCGCAGCTGTGGCTGGGCGCGCACGACATCGATGGGGTGCCCGCCCCAGGACTGGACGTCGAGCGCGCCGTCCCCGGGCAGGGCCCGGGGCGCCACCTTCAGCCCCCCGCCGTAGAACTGACCGTTGGCGACCACGACGTTGCAGACGGGCTCCTGCACGGTGCCCCCGTCCACCTCGACGCGGGTGCCGACACGGCGGAAGCGGGGGGCCGATCCGACGATGGCCAGCCGGTAGCGCAGCGCGCCGACCCGGCGCGGCAGGACGTTGGCCAGCTGCGCGACCGCACCGCCGTAGCCGACCTCCGCGACGTTGGCGAACAGCCGGACCTGCTCGTGGCCCGCCCGGTCGCGGTACCGGATCCGGCCGAGGTCGATGCGCGTGGTGTCCTCGGTGGCGAGGTGGCGGGCGAGCACCTCGGGTGGCCGGTCCAGGCCGAAGGTGCGCAGCAGGTCGCACCCGCTCCCCCCACCGACGACGCCGAGCACGACGTCCTCGCCGTGCGGCTCGCCGGTGGCCGCGTCCACGAGCCCGTTCACCACCTCGTGGACGGTCCCGTCACCTCCGACGGCGATGACGTACCCCCGGCCCGACAGCGCCGCGCGGCGTGCGAGCTCGCAGGCGTGCCCACGTGCGGCCGTCAGGGTGATCTCCGGCGTGAGCCCCTCGCCCCGCAACGCACCCACGAGCCGATCGAGGACGCCACCGTCCGCCCGCCCCGCGGAGGGGTTAGCGATGACGAGCGGCGGTGGCAGCGGCACGGTCAGGCCTCCACGATCCCGCGCCGCAGGGCGTCGACCGCGGTGTGCGCACGGGCGGCGACGGGCGCGTGGCCGACGCTGCGGAGCTGGCCGAGCAGGTCCGCGATCTGCTTGATCATCCGCACGAAGTCCCCACCGGTCAGCTCGAGCGTCCCGAGCGCCTGGTCCAGGTCGGCCCCGGCAGCCCAACGGTAGGCGGCCGCCACGAACCCCGCGTCCAGCTCCCGCAGCGTGGACCGTAGCCCGGCCGCGCGCTCCAGCCCACGCAGCTCCTCCGCGAGCTCGAGCACCGACTCGGTGGCCTGCTCCAGCCCGAAGGTCGGCAGCACGACCCGCGTGCTCGGCTCCCCACCCCGGGGCTCGTAGAGGAACAGCGCCGCGAGCCCGGCGAGCTCCTCGGCGTCGAGGTCGTCGAGCAGCCCGCGGCGGAGCGACTCGGCCACGAGCAGATCGACCTCGCTGTACACCCCCGCCAGCATCAGCCCCTGCTCGGTGGGGGCCGGCCGGTCGTCGACGTAGCCGAGGTCGCCCAGCACGCTGAGGATGCGGTGCAGCTGTCGCACGAGGGAGCCGGTGGCGCGCCGGACCTCCTCACGCAGCCGCCCGGCCTGCTCGAGCAGCTCGTCCGCGCGGTGCTGCCAGCGCTCATGCTCGGCCCGATCCGGGCAGGCGTGGCAGGGGTGGGCTCGCAAGCGTGCCCGCAGCGCCTCCACCTCGGCGCTCATGCCGTGGCGGGATGCCTCGTCGCCGGCGGCGTCGGGCGCCGCGACCGCGTCCTCGCGCTGCGGTGGGTCCAGGCCGCGCAGGACGGCAGCGAGCTGCTTGCGGTACTCGCTCTGGCGCGGGTTGCCCCGGCTGGGGAGCCGGAGCCGGTCCAGGACCACGGGCGGCCGGTCCAGCTCCCGCGGTCCGACCTTGGTCAGGGCGCGCTCGTCGGTCACCGTCTGCGCGATCGGTGTCCCGCCCCGGGTGAGCTGCACGCCGACCACGGCGACCAGCCCGCGCCGGCCGGCCCAGGGCAGGTGCAGCACATCGCCCGGTTGCAGCGCGGCGATCGCGGTGCGCACCGCCTGCTCACTCGCGGCCCGCCGCGCCCGCGCCTGCTCCTTCTCCAGCCGGGACAGCTCGCGGCGCACCGCCCAGTACCCGGCCCAGTCGCCGAGCTCGCAGGACAGGTGGCGCGCGTAGCCAGCCAGCCCGTCGTCGAGCTCGGTCAGCCGGGCCACCTTCGCCTCCACCGCCCGGTCGGCCTCGAACTGGGCGAAGGAGGCGCCGAGCAGCGCCTCCGCCTGTGCCAGGTCGTGCCGGCGCAGCAGGTTGACCGCCATGTTGTACGACGGCTCGAAGGAGCTTCGCAGCGGGTAGGTGCGCGTGCCCACGAGCCCCGCCACGGTGCGGAAGTCGAGGTCACGCTGGTGGAGCACGACGGCGTGGCCGACCCGGTCGATGCCCCGACGCCCGGCGCGACCGGTCAGCTGCGTGTACTCCCCCGGGGTGAGCAGCACGTGGGACTCGCCGTTCCACTTCTCCAGCCGCTCGAGCACCACGGTCCGTGCCGGCATGTTGATCCCGAGCGCGAGCGTCTCGGTCGCCACGACGACCTTCAACAGCCCCCGCTGGAAGAGGACCTCGACGCACTCCTTGAAGGCGGGGACCATGCCGGCGTGGTGCGCGGCGATGCCGTCCATGGCCCGCGCCCGGAAGGCCGCGAAGTCCAGCACCTCGAGGTCGGCCGCGGGCAGGTCCGCGAGGAGGGTGTCGATGAGGCTCGCGATCTGGGTGCGCTCCTCAGCGTTCGTGAGCCGGATGCCGGCTCGCTGGAGCTGCTCGGCGGCGTCCTCGCACCCCTTGCGGGAGAACACGAACACGATCGCGGGCAGCCAGGAACGCGCCGCGAGCTCGTCGACCACCTGCGGGCGGCTCGGCCAGCGCAGGCGGACCGAGGGCCCCTGACGACGGCCACGGTTGGAGACCCGGTTGCGCTGCCGCGCGCGGCGCTCGAGCATCACCACATCGGGGTTCGGCACCCCGGCGAGCGCCTGCGAGGCACGGTCGCGGTGCTCGCGGCTCGCGCCGCCCTTGCGACCGGCCCGGAAGGTGTCGTAGATGCGGTCGTTGACGAAGTAGTGGTGCCGCAGCGGCACCGGCCGGGACTCCTCGAGGATCAGCTCGCACCCCTGTCCCGCCCCCGCCGGTCCCTGGGTGGAGCGGACCTCGTCCAGCCACTGACCGAAGCCCTCGGCGTTGGAGACGGTGGCCGAGAGCGAGACCAGCTGGACGCTGGCCGGCAGCTGGACGATCACCTCCTCCCAGACCGCGCCGCGGCTGCGATCGGCGAGGTAGTGGACCTCGTCGAGGACGACGTAGCGCAGGCCGGCCAGGGTGCGGGAGGCCTCGTAGATCATGTTGCGCAGCACCTCGGTGGTCATCACGACCACGGGCGCGTCACCGTTCAGCGAGCGGTCACCGGTCAGCAGCCCGACCCGATCCGCGCCGTAGCGGGCCGCGAGGTCACGGTGCTTCTGGTTGGACAGGGCCTTGATCGGGGTGGTGTAGAAGGTCTTGCCACCCCGGCGCAGGGCGTCGTGGCAGGCGAACTCCCCCACCACGGTCTTGCCGGCACCGGTCGGGGCGGCGACCAGCACCGAGCGGCCCCGGCCGAGGGCGCCGATCGCCTCGCGCTGGAAGGGATCGGGCTCGAAGCCGAGGTCGTCGAGGAACGCCGCGACGCTGGCGTCGAGGTCCTGGCTCGGCTCCATGCTGGTGGGTCCCGGTCGGAGGTAGGAACCACGAGCCTACGGGCTGGTGCGGCACGCACCGCGCGGTGCCCGGCTCACCCGCGTCCGTCGTGGAAGCCGCGCAGCGCCGGGAGCGGGGCCATGTCGGTGCGCGTGCCGTCCAGATCCGACAGCGAGGCCCGGGCGCTGGCGGTCAGCTGCTCGGCACGGTCCCGGAGCCGCCCCACCTCGGTGGTCAGGTCGCGGCGGTGCAGGGCATCCTCCACCGTCGCAGCGTGCCCGAGCACCTCCACCGCGTCGCGGGAGAGCGTGACCGCGGCGATCAGCTGGCGCTGGACGGCCCGGGCCGCGGGCGGCACGTCCGCGGCGGCGAGCCGGACCAGGGCCTGGTCGTAGGCGGCCAGCCACCCCTCGAGGTTGTCGAGGACAGGGTCGGGGTCACCCCCCTGGCGCAGGGTCACCAGGACCTCGCTCACCGCCGGGCGGGACTCGGTCGAGGAGGTCCAGATGCCGTCGGCGTCGAGGGCGACGGGCAGCACCGAGGTCTCCAGCGCACGCAGCGCGTCGCCCTCGCTGCCGGGGGCGGTGGCCCGGCCCACGAGACCACCGAGGATGAGGGTGCCCACCGCCACGAGGAGGAACGGCCCGAGCCTGAGGCGGCGGGCCGAGAGCTGCAGCCGGGACCGCAGGGTGGCCGGGGCCGGCGTCGGAGCCGCGCTCACGGTTGCCGTCGGTCTCGCCGCCGGGCGACGAACCAGGCGAAGATGATGGTGGCCTCGTAGAACAGCAGCATCGGCGCGGACACGGCCAGCAGGGTGACCGCGTCGGTGGTCGGGGTCACGAGCGCCGCGAGCGTGACCATCGCGACGACGGCGTACGGGCGGCCGCGCTTGAGGCTGCTGTGGTCCAGCACCCCCACCAGGACCAGCGCCGCGAGGACGAGCGGCAGCTCGAGCACCATCGCGAAGGCCAGGCACATCCGCAGGAAGAAGGAGAGGTACTCCGTGGCGGACAGGAACGCTTCGATGCGTGGCCCGCCCATCGCGAGCAGGACCGTGAGCGCCTGGGGGATGATCAGGTAGGCGAGAAGGATGCCGGCGGCGAACATCACCTGGCTGAGGACGACGAAGGGCAGGGTGAAGCGGCGCTCACGGCGGGTGAGGCCCGGGGTGACGAACCGCCACAGCTGGTAGAAGATGACCGGGCCACCGAGGAACAACCCGATCACCAGCGAGGCGCGGATCCGCACGGAGAACGGCTCCAGGGGCCGCAGTGCGATCAGGGAGCAGTTGTCGCCGCCGTCCAGCACCTCGCAGTAGGGCTCGATGAGCAGGTCGAGGACGAAGGGGAAGACGGCGTAGCCCACCGCGGTCCCGATCGCGAGCGCCACGACGGCGCGGAACAGGCGGGTCCTGAGCTCGCGCAGGTGCTCGACGAGGGGCATCTCCCCCGACGGGCGGGGGGTGGAGGGCTCCTCCTCCACGGGCGCCGTCAGTGCCCGGTGTCGCGATCGCTGTCCGCAGCCCGCGGCGCCGGATCGTCGCTGTCGTCCTCGTCCTCGAGGTCCTTGGTGGCCTTGCGGAACTCCTTGATGGAGCTGCCGACCGAGCTCGCGAGCCCCGGCAGACGCTTCGCACCGAACAGCACGAGCACGATCACGAGGATGATGACGAGCTCAGGTGCGCTCAACCTCATGCGTGGACTCCTCACCTCGTCGAAGCCTCAGCCTACCACCCGGCCCGCCGACCGGTCCGGCTCCCCCGCAACCGGTCGAGGCGGTCACCGAGCCGGTCGAGCTCGCGCTGGGTGACCTCCTGGTGCGAGGTCAGCTGCGCCGAGGCTGCGGTCAGCCGTGCGGTCGCCGTGGTCGCCTGCTCGATCGCGCGGCCGGCGCGCTGGACCGTCACCGCGACCAGCGCCACGAGCCACAGCACGGTGACGACGGCTCCCACGACCAGCACGATCGTCGCGGTGTCGCTCACGCCCGGTTCCTCGTCGACGGCGGGTGGATGCTACCGGCTGGACCGTCGAGGGGGTCAGACGGTCCGCAGCAGCTCCTCGAACCAGTCGTCACGCTCCAGGCTCAGGTGCAGATCCAGCAGGTCATCCGGCGTCAGCGGCGGGCCGCCGGCCGGCGCCTCGGGGTGCGGCGGGAGCCCGGGAGCCGTCTCGGCGACCTGGACACCGCCGGTGGTCAGCAACTGGGCGATGCGATCGTCGGCGGGCTTGGCGACCTCGCCGGTGCAGGAGGGACACTCGAAGCGGTACTCGCTGCCGTCGGCGACCAGGCCGTCGGGGGCCCGGACCACGTGCAGCACGACCTCGTCGGGACGCAGATCGACCTCACCACAGGTGGGGCAGGTGGCGCGGATCCGGGTCATGGGGTCCTCCTGGAGAGGCGGTACCCCTACTGTCGGCCGGTCGTCGCATCCCCTGAAGCCCCGTGTGCGCCCCGGGCCACCCGGGGCGGGGAGACCGCCGCCGCGGTGGCCGCCCCGGGGCGATCGGTCACGGTGTCAAGCCCGCCTCGGGCGTGCGCGACGACCAGCTCGACGATCCGGCGCGGAGACAGCACGGTGACCTCACCGGCGGCCATGACGACCAGCTGCGCCACCCACCGGGGCGCGTCGGTGCGCAGGTGGACGGTGACCGACCCGTCCGCATGGTCGACGACCTCATCGGCGGTGACGGCGTCCAGCACCCAGCGGCCGCGCGGCGTCGCCCGCAGGACCACCTCGAGGTCCTCAGGGCCCGGCACGTAGCGCGGCGGCTCGAGCTGCGCCACCCTCGCGACCTGTCGCGGCCGTCCGGTGGTCCGGACCGCGGCGATGCGATCGAGCCGGAAGTTGCGCTGGTCCGCGGCGCCGTGGTCGTAGCCCTGCAGGTACCAGGAACCCTCCGCGAGGTGCAACGCCCACGGATCAACCCTGCGCCGGTGCGGGGCGTCGTCGGAGCGGCCCTGGTAGTCGAGCTCGACCTGGTGGCCCTCGGCGATCGCCGAGCGCAGCAGCGGCAGCGCCTCGGTGGCCTCGGGCTCGACCACGTCCGCGGCCCGCTCCGGGATGTCGAGGGCCGCGCGGAGGCGTTCCACCGCGGTCGCGAGCGCCGGCAGCTCGTCGCCGAGGGCCTGGGCGACGGCGTCGACGGTGACCACCAGGCGCAGCGCCTCGCTCGCGGTCGGCCGCAGGGGTCGCCGCAGCTCATCGGCCATGCGCAGCACGACCCGGTCGACGGTCAGCTCGACCTCGAACAGGTCCCCGCCGGCCAGTCCCGGCAGCCCGCAGAAGTCGAGGTGGCTGAGGTCGCGGCGCACCGTGTCCTCGTCGACGTCGAAGGCCGCCGCGATCTCCTGCAGGCTCGCACCGGGGCGCTCGAGCAGCCACGGCACGAGCGTCAGCATGCGTGCGACGTCGCTGGCGGCGCTCATGCGGGCCCCTCCTGGCCGTGGGCGGCGAGGACCGCCTCGTAGGCGCGCGCGAGCTCGTCACGCAGCTCGCGCGGCTCGAGCACCTCCACCTCGGCCCCGAGACCGAGCAGGAAGGCCCGGTCACGGACCGGGTGGAGGCCCTCCAGGCGCAGCACCGCCCGCCCCCGCTCGGTGCGACCGGTGTCACGACCGCCGCGCAGCTGCACGGCCCAGCGAGCGCTCGGCGTGACGGCGACCTCCACCTCGACGCCGGCCAGCAGCGGCCCGGAGACCGCCGCCGCCAGATCGAGCTCCGCGGGTGGCTCGAAGGCACCCGCGTCCCCGATCGGTGCCGGCGTCGCCAGGCAACGGTCGAGGCGGAAGGCCCGCAGCGCGTCACGATCGTGGTCCCGTCCGACGAGGTACCAGGCGCCCCGGCGCTGGACGACGCCGTAGGGGTCGAGGCGTCGCTCGGAGGTCGAGCCGTCGGCGGCCCGGTAGGTGAAGCGGACCGTTCGGCGTGTCAGGACCGCCTCGGCGACCGCGTCCACCGCCGCCGGCTGCACGTCGATCCGGGTCGGCACCGGGCCGGGCAGCGGGGTCGGGTCGGGGCTGCGCGCCGCGAGCTTGGCCAGGGCGAGCGGGGTGCCCGGCGCCCCGGCCAGCTCGACGGCCAGCGCGAGCGCGGCCACCTCCTCGGCGCTGAAGCGCACGTCCGGCAGCTCGTAGGCCCGCCGTGGGATGCGGTAGCCGACCTCGTCGCCGTGTGCCGCGGTGGCGGTCTCGATCGGGATCCCGAGCTGGCGCAGCTCGTCCTTGTCGCGCTCGAACATCCGGCGCGCGCTCTGGAGGTTGTCGGCCTGGTAGTACCCCGTGCGGCGCCGGATCTCGGCCAGCGTCAGGGGCGCGCGCGCCTCGAGCAGGGCGATGGTCAGGTTCACCAGTCGCTCGACCTTCACGGTCACCGTGGTACCTCCCCACGCACGGCGGCAGCCTACTGGTGGCGCGGGCCGCTGCCGTGCGGTCACATCGAGGCGATCAGCCGGTCGACCCGCTCGTCCTGGGCGCGGAAGGGATCGGTGCACAGCACGGTGCGCTGGGCCTGGTCGTTGAGCTTGAGGTGGACCCAGTCGACGGTGTAGTCCCGCCGCCGGGCCTTCGCCGCCTGGATGAAGCGGCCGCGCAGCGCGGCGCGGGTGGTGGCCGGCGGCTGGGTGCGGGCCTGGTCGACCGCGGCCGGATCGAGCACCACCTCGGTGCGCCCCTGGCGCTCGAGCACGCGGAACAGGCCCCGCTCGGGCAGCACGTCGTGGTAGGCGAGGTCGAGCAGCGCCACGCGGGGGTCGCTGAGCGTCAGGTCGTGCTTGGCCTGGTAGGACTCGATCAGCTGCAGCTTCGCGACCCAGTCCAGGCGACGGCCGAGCGAGGCGGGATCGCGCTCGAGCCGGTCGAGGACGTCCCGCCAGGCCGCGACGACCCGCTCGTCCTCATCGTCGCGCTCCGGGTCGGCCGCCACGAACCGCTCCACCTGCTCGAGGTAGGTGCGCTGGATCTCCAGCGCCGACATCGCCCGGCCCGAGGCGAGGGGCACCCGGCGGGTCCCGGTCAGGTCGTGGCTGATGTCGCGGATCGCCCGGATGGGGTTCTCCAAGGCCAGCTCGCGCAGCACCGAGCGCCGCTCCAGCAGGCGCAGCACGAGGTCGCAGGTCGCCACCTTCAGCCAGGTCGTGTACGGCGACATGTTCGAGTCGCCCACGATGACGTGGAGGCGCCGGAACCGGTCGGCGTCGGCGTGGGGCTCGTCACGGGTGTTGATGATCGGACGCGACCGGGTCGTGGCGGAGGAGACCCCCTCCCAGATGTGCTCGGCCCGCTGGGCGAGGGCGTAGATCGTGCCGCGCGGGGTCGCCAGCACCTTGCCCGCCCCGGCGAAGACCTGGCGCGTGATCAGGAACGGCAGCAGCGCCTCGGCGAAGCGCTGGAACTCCCCCGTGCGCTCCACGAGGTAGTTCTCGTGGCAGCCGTAGGAGTTGCCCGCCGAGTCGGTGTTGTTCTTGAACACCGCGATGCGGCCAGCCACGCCGTCCTCGTGCAGGCGGGCCTGCGCCGCCAGCGCGAGCTCGGCGAGCCGGTGCTCGCCGGCGCGGTCGTGGACGGTGACCTGCCAGGGCGAGTCGCACTCGGGGGTCGCGTACTCGGGGTGGGACCCGACGTCGAGGTAGAGCCGCGCGCCGTTGTCCAGGAAGACGTTGGAGGACCGGCCCCACGACACGACGCGGCGGAACAGCTCGCGGGCGACCTCGTCGGGGCTCAACCGGCGCTGGCCCCCGTCGGTCCAGGTGACGCCGAACTCGGTCTCGAGCCCGAAGATGCGCCGCCTCACGCGCCGAGCATCCCGGCCAGCTCCTCAGGCAGAACCCGGAAGAAGCGCCGCCGCGGCCGCCGGGCATCCAGCCCGGACACCTCCAGGACCTCGGGCGTCAGGTCGCGGCCCGCGGCCTGGGACAGCGCCTCGACCGCGAGACGGATGGCGTCGTCACGCTCGAGCCCGTCGCGGTAGCGGGCCGCGAGCCGCTCCCGGATCGGCTCGGTCTCCCCCCCGATCACCACGTAGCGGTGCTCGTCGACGATCGACCCGTCGTAGAGGATGTGGAACAGCTCGAGCCCCTCACCCGCGCCGGCCTCGTCGGGCTCGCCCTCGACCTGGGCGATGAGCAGCTCCACCTCGAAGGGCTTGGAGTCCCCCATGAAGCTCGCGCCGAGCGCCTGGGAGTAGGCGTTGGCGAGCGGCTTGGCGGTGACGTCCTCGCGGGCGTACTGGTAGCCCTTGACGTCGGCGAGCCGGATGCCGGCCACGCGCAGCGCCTCGAACTCGTTGTACCGGCCGACCGCGGCGAAGGCGATGCGGTCGTAGATCTCCGAGGTCTTGTGCAGCGAGGCCGAGGGGTTCTCCCCCACGAACACGACCCCCTGGGAGAAGGCCACCGCGACCAGCGCCCGGCCCCGCGCGATGCCCTTGCGGGCGTAGTCGGCCCGGTCCTTCATCAACTGTTCGGGCGCGACGTAGAAGTTGGCGGCCACAGCGGCTCCTGGCGGGATGGTCGGTGGTCTCAGCGGTGGCGTTCGGCGCGGATCGCCTCCACGTGGGTGGCGATGCGCTCGTCCTCGAGCTCCCGGTAGCCGTCCGCGTCGATGACGGCCACGATCGGGAAGACGCGCCGCATCAGATCCGGCCCCCCGGTGGCGCTGTCCTCCTCGGCCGCGTCCACCAGCGCCTCCAGCGCGGTCCGCGTCGCGGCGTCCGCGTCGGCCTCGGGGTCGACGAGCCGCTTGAGGGTGGCCCGGGCGGCGAGCGAGCCCGACCCGGTGGCGGCCTGCGCGGTCGCGACGTAGCGACCGCCGACGGGGTCGTACTCGAAGATGCGCGGGACGCCGGTGCGGGGGTCGACCCCGGCGAACAGCGGCACGACGACGAGCCCCTGCATCGCCATCGGCAGGTGCGCGCGCACGAGCCCCGCGAGCTTCGTCGACTTGCCCTCGAGCGAGAGCGGCTCACCCTCGACCTTCTCGTAGTGCTCGAGCTCGGTGGCGAACAGCTTCGCGAGCTCCATCGCTGGCCCCGCCGTCCCGGAGATCGCGATGGCCGAGGTGTCGTCGGCCGGGAAGACCTTGCGCATGTCCCGCCGCGAGATGAGGTTGCCCGCGGTCGCGCGCCGGTCGCCGGCCACGACGACGCTGCCCGCGGCGATGACCGCGAGCACCGTCGTGCCGTCGACGAGCCGCGCCTTGACCTCCTCGGGGAGCCCGCTGGCGGCGACGTCCGGGACGGCCTCCGGGACGAGGGACCGCAGGGTGGCGGTGAAGGAGGAGCGCTCGACCTCGAAGGGGGTCGGCAGCGCGGACGGCAGATCCACGGGCAGCCTTTCGATCGCCGGCAGCGTAACGCGGCACCGGCCGCGCGCCGTGGCCGGTGGGCGGGCTGGCCGCCTTTCGCTCAGTCGCGGTCGCGTACCGGCACCGAGAGCACCGGCCGGTGGGTGCGGCGCAGCACCTGCCGCGCGACGCCGCCGAGCACCGCCTCGGTCATGCGGAAGCGGGGTCGCCAGCCGAGCACGATCATCTGCGCGTCGATCTCGTCCGCGACGTCGAGGATCGCGCTGGCGACCTGGCTACGGAGCCCGTGGCGCAGGTCCGTGACCACCTCGACGCCGCTCTCACGGAGCTTGGCAGCGATCAGCTCGAGCTCCTCGCGCAGGTGCGGTGCCTCCTCGACCTCGCGCTCCACCTCCTGGAAGGAGTCCGACCCCTCGTGGACGTGGAAGCGCAGGATGTGGAGCGGCACCTGACGTGCGCGGGCGGCGACGGCGGCCTCCACGATCGCGCCCTCGCTCTCCTTCGACGCGTTGAAGCCGACCAGGATGGTCATGAGGTCCCCTCCTCGCGGGGCTCATCGGCGGGTGGGTGCGTGGAGGAGCTGGCAGCAGCCTCCTCGGTCACGGCGGCCGGCTCGGCGTGTCGCCGCCTGGCGTCGCCGCTGAGCCGCTGCCAGACGTAGATGGCGGCGAAGGCCACGAGCCCCACCGCATCCCAGAGCTGGTCGGCACTGATCAGCGCGAGCCCCGACCCGACCAGCACCGCCCGGACGAGGAGATTGAGGCGGCGGTCGAGGTAGCCGACCACGGCCACGCCCACCGCCGTCATGCCCACCAGGGCGGACGCACCGGCGAGGACACCGCCGAGGATGGTGGTCTCCTGCAGCAGGAGCTCGGGCGAGTACACGAACATGTAGGGCAGCAGGAAGCCACCGATCGCGATCTTCACCGACTCCACCCCGGTCAGCAGCGGGTTCGACTGCGCGATGCCGGACGCCGCGTAGGAGGCGAGGCTGACCGGGGGGGTGATGTCGGCCATGATCCCGTAGTAGTAGACGAACAGGTTCGCCGTCAACAGCGCGGTGGTGGTCCGGGGGTCGTCCGGGAAGAACGCGAGGGTGATCGCCGGCGCCACGAGGGTCGCGGTGACCACGTAGTTGGCGGTGGTGGGCAGGCCGATGCCCAGCACCAGGCACGCGAACATCGAGTAGACCAGCACCAGGATGAGGGTGTCCCCGGCGAGGGTCAGCAGTCCCCCGACCAGCTGCAGTCCGACCCCGGTGAGGGTGATGACGCCCGCGACGACCCCGGCGGCGGCACAGGCGACGATGATCGGCAGCGCGATGCGGGCGGCGTCCACGAGCGACTCGAGCAGCCCGATCGGGCTGAGCTTGTCCTCGAGGTCCCGCCAGCGTCCGATGACCGCGGCGACGAGCTGGACGATGAGGTTGATGAGCACGACCGCGTAGACGGCGTACAAGGCCGAGAAGATCGGCGACCGCCCCTGCGCCAGCAGCACGAAGATGATCAGGATCGGCAGCAGCAGGTAGCCCTTGGTCAGCATGAGCTGGCGGGGCTGGGGCAGGCGCTCCCTGGGGAGCCCGAGCACACCGACCTTCTTCGACTCGAAGTGCACCACGATGAACTGGGCGGTGAAGAACAGGATCGCCGGGATGATGGCGGCCTGGATGATGGTGGCGTAGGACAGCCCGGTGATCTCCACCATGATGAAGGCGGCCGCGCCCATGATCGGCGGGGCCAGCTGCCCGCCGGTGGACGAGGCGGCCTCCACCGCACCGGCGAACTCGCCGCGGTAACCGGACTTCTTCATCATCGGGATGGTGAAGGCGCCGTTGGAGACGGTGTTGGCCACCGAGCTGCCGGTGATCGTGCCGGAGAAGGCGCTCGTGAGCACCCCGACCTTGGCCGTGCCGCCGGTCATCCAACCGGTGAGCCCGAAGGCGAGCTGGGTGAAGAACCGCTCCATCCCGGTGCGCTGCAGCAGGGCGGCGAAGATCATGAAGATGAAGATGAACGTGGAGGAGACCTGGATCGGGGTGCCGAACACGGCCTCGGTGCCGAGGAACATGTTCGCGACGATCCGTTCCACCGCGAAACCGCGATGGGCGAGGAAGCCGGGCATCGCCTGCCCGAAGTAGGCGAACACCAGCGCCGCGGAGGCCACCACCGTCAGCGGGGTCCCGATGACCCGCTGGCAGGCGACCAGCACGAGCAGGACCCCGGTCGCGGCCAGGGCGACGGTGAACTCGGTCTCCGCGCCGACCGCCCGGCCGATGTCGCTCCAGTTCCAGAAGACGTAGCCGCAGGAGCCGAGGCTCAGCAGCGCCAGCAGGACGTCCCCGAGCGGGATGCCACCGAGCCGCACGGGCAGGTGACGTGAGATCGCCACGGCGGCGAGCACCAGGGCGAAGCCGACGACCACGTACCAGGCGGCGGTCCCGTTGAGCTGCATGAAGGCGAGGACGGCCCCGCCGGTGCCGAGGAGCACGAGGCTCCGGAGCCGGTCCCGGCCCTCGAGGTCCTGCGTGCCCGGGTAGAGCAGGAAGACCAGGCACAGGCCGACACCGAGGTGGAACGCGCCCTGCTGGAGTCCCGGGAGCCGGCCGAACTGCGCGGTGTAGAGGTGGAAACCGCTGAGGACGAGTGCGGTGACGAAGATGATCCACCGCCAACTCGCGCGGATGTCGTCCCGCGTGCCGGGCGTGACGTCGGAGAAGCTCAGCTCCTCGAGCTGCGCGATGTCAGCCTCGAGCTCCGAGCGCAGCTCATCGGGGAGGCCGGCGATCTGGCCTCGCGCCTCCTCCAGGGCGGCGTTGCGCCGAGGGGCGGCCTCGGCTGCCTGCCGCTGCCCTGCTGTGACCTCGACCGGGTCGTCACCATGGTCCCGCGGCGGTCGTGCCATCTCCCACCTCCTGGATCTGGTCTGGGCCAGGGACGACCTAGCCGTGGCGGACGCTCACGCTGCCGGGAGGACCTCCAGCTCGATCGCTGCACCGGCCCGGGTGAGGTCGAGGAACCGCACCCGCGTACCGTCGGAGAACACGAGGGTGTGATCGACCGAGGGTCGGCCTACGCCTATCGTCACGCTCCCGATCGGGTACGAGTGATGGTCGACACGGTAGACGCCGTCCACCGTGGTGAAGCCCGTGAGCCGCCCGCCGAAACGCTCCGGTCCGGTCGGGAGGTTGGGCCCGGGGTGGTCGAAGACCATGCCCTCCAGGGTCAACGTCGGGGTGGTGTCGACCCCGAAGATCTCCACCACCGGACGGCGGGTCACCGAGTGTGTGTGGTGCAGCTCCACGCGCTCGCCGGGTTCCACGGCACGCTCGAACAGGACCTGTCCGGTCGCGCCATCACGCAGCACGACGCTCGGAGAGCTCCCACCCCGCAGCGCGAGGAGCGACAACCCCACCACCAGCAGGAGCAGCAGGACGGGGAACCAGCGGCGCCGGGGCTGCCGGGGCCGGCGCAGATGCGCGCCGGCCCCGCCCCCCCCGGGCAGGACGATCACTGCTCGTCGTAGAAGCGCTGCGCACCTGGGTGGACGTCGATGGTGTTGCCGTCCAGGGCGGTCTCGAGACTGATCTGTTCACCCACGGCGACCGCGTTCGCGATCGACTCGGTCTCCTCGAACAGCACGCGCGTGAGATCGTAGGCGATGTCCTCGTCGAGGTCGGGGCGCGCGTAGAGCGTCGCCCAGTTCGTCACGGTGACCGCGTCGGTGTCCTGCCCCGAGTAGGTCCCCGCCTCGATCGTCAGCGCCGACAGGGTCGGGTCGTCGGCGATGAGCTGGTCGAGCAGGTCATCCGGGATCGAGACGATGGTGATGTCCACCGAGGTCGCCACCTCCTCGATCGAGCCTGCCGGCAGCGCGAGGATCGCGAAGGCCGCGTCCAGCCGGCCATCACGCAGCCCGTCGGCGGCCTCGGCGAAGGTGTCGTTGAAGGGCGTGATGTCGTTGTCGGGATCGATGCCCTCCGCCTCGAGGATGGTGCGCGCGATGACCTCCGTGCCGGAGCCTGGCGGGCCGAGGGCGACCCGCGCGCCCGCGAGGTCGCCGATCTCGGTGATGCCCGACTCGGCCGTGGCGACGATCTGGGTGACCTCGCCGTAGATGTTCCCGATGGTCACGAACTCCAGCGGTGATCCGTCGAACTCGCCCGTGCCCTCCGCCGCGGTGTCGGCGACGCCGTTGACGGCCAGGATCATGTCGACCTCGTCCCCGTCGAGCAGTCGCAGGTTCTCCACCGATGCGCCCGAGGACTGCGTGTTGACCCGGACCTCGTCGATGTTGTCGTTCCAGACCCCGGCCATCGCGCCGCCGAGGGGGAAGTAGGTCCCGCCCGTCGAGCCCGTCGCCATCGTCAGGAACGTGCGGTCGCCGCCGGCCTCGCCGTCGCCGCCGTCCTCGTCGCCGCCGCATGCGACGAGGACCATCGCACCTGCTGCCACCGCTGCTGCGAGACGGAGTGTCCGCCTACGTGCGTGCCATCCCATGGTCGCTCCTTGACTCTCCGGGTCAGGCCCGGTCTCCGGTGCGGCGCTCCGCCGGCAGAGGCGCCGTCGGGGCGGGGACGAGCGCTCGGTGCGCCGTGTGCCGATGCCGGCCTGGCTCCCGGCGGGACGGCCACTCACGCCCCCCGTGGCAGCCACCCCTGGTGCGACGGATCGGTGCCCCGGAGACGTTGCCCCGTCCGGCTGCGACCGCACCGTCCCACCTACCGCGGTAGTACCGGCGGGGACCCTACCGCGGACCACCGGAAGCGCCAAGCATGTTCCAGGGGCCGGGCATCGCCCGCCTTCCTCGGCGCTAGGGTTGCGAGCGTGTCGCAACAGCAGGATCTCGGACGCTCGCGCGCCAGCACGCAGCGGGGGCCCGCCCGAACCATGGATGACCGATGAGCACCCCGGAAGCGGCGGAGGAGGTGGCAGCCCGCTGGGCCACGCGGCTCGCGGCCTGGCGCGTCCCCGACGCGCGTGCCGCGGCACCACCGCCTGCGGGCTTCCCCGTGCAGCGGTTCGCGGACATCGCGGACCTGGTCGCCACCCTCGACTCGCCCTCGCGCCGGGTCGCCACGGCCGCGCTCCCCAAGGGCGGCACCGTCCTGGACGTCGGGTGCGGCGCGGGCTCGGGAAGCCTGCCGCTGGCACCGCCCGCCGGCCGGCTGGTCGGGATCGACGTCCAGGCGAGCATGCTGGAGGCCTTCCGCGAGCGTGCCGCCGCCCGAGGTGTCGCAGCCACCGCCGTGCTCGGGCCGTGGCAGGAGGTGCTGCCCGACCTCGTGCCGGCGGATGTGGTCGTCAGCCACCATCTGCTGTACGGCGTCGAGGACCTGCCCGGGTTCGCGCACGCGCTCAGCGGGCACGCACGCCGCCGGGTGGTCCTCGAGCTCAGCGACGTCCACCCCGTGTCCTGGACCGCACCCTACTGGCGACCGATCCTCGGGATCGATCCGCCCGAGGGTCCCACCTGGACGGACGCGCTGGCGGTGCTTCGCGCCGCCGGGATCGAGGTCCAGGTCGAGCGCGAGGACGGGCCGGCTCCCCTACCGGCGGAGTCCGACGAGGACCAGCTGCGCTTCCTGCGGCGGGTCCTGCGCGTCGGGGAGGACCGCGACGAGGAGCTGCGCGCGTTGCTGCGCGACCACCCGAGGCCACCCTGGCGGCACGTGACCACCCTGTGGTGGACCACGTCCTGATCGGCCGGCCGCCGCGGGGCCCCTCGCCGTCGTTCGCGCGAGCAGCTCGCAGCAGTGGGCAGGGTTCCGTCCCCGCGGCACGCTCACCCCGCCGCCCACGGCCGTCGCGGTTGCTCCCCCGCGTTCGCCCACCCGTCGCGGTTGCTCCCCCGCGTTCGCCCACGGCCGTCGCGGTTGCTCCCCCGGGTTCGCCCACCCGTCGCGACGAACCCGGGGGAGCAACCCACGCCCTCACCGGGTCGGAGCGGCTCGCCCCGCAGGCAGCACCGGGCGGCTCGCCCCGCAGGCGGCACCAGGACCCCCGACCCCGACGGGACCGGTTCCGGGACCTCACCCGGCGCGGACGGCTCAGGCGGGCGGGATGACGCCCTTGGCCCCGCGGCCCCCGTCCCAGTCGGTTCAGGCGGGCGGGATGACGCCCTTGGCCCCGCGGCCCCCGTCCCAGTCGGTGTACTGGTAGGGGTTGTCGAACAGCTCCTGCTCGGGCAGGTCCGGGGACATGCCCTCGAGCCAGGCCTCCTCGCCCATCGCGGAGCGCAGGTACTCGACGGTGGACCCGACCGCCTCCTTCGCCCGACGCAGGTCGTCGCCGAGGAGCTCATGCTCGTGCTTGACGACCCGGCCGTCCACGAGCACGGTGTGCACATCGCCCCGGGAGGCCTGGAAGACCACGTGGCCGTAGGGGTTCAGGATCGGGAACATCGCCGGAGAACGATCGTTCTTGATGAGGACGACGTCGGCCTTCTTGCCCGGCTCGAGCGAGCCGACCACGTCCTCCATGCCGAGCGCCCGCGCACCGCCATCGGTCGCCCAACGCACCACCTCGTCGGCCCGCAAGGAGTTGTAGACCACGGTGTTGCCGTCCGCCTGGGCGTCGAGGTGGTCGCGGCTGCGGTCGGCGCTCAGGGTGGAGCGCATCGCCGAGAACAGGTCACCGCTCCACCACACGCTCGTGTCCATCGAGAGCGAGATCGGGATGCCATGGCGGCGCAGCGCGTAGGTGGGCGGGTAGCCCTGGCCAGCGCTCTGCTCGCTCTCGGTGGAGACCGAGGCGTACGCACCCGAGGCGGCGATGCGCTGGTAGGAGTCGTGGGAGAGCGACGCGGCGTGGACGTAGGTGACGTCCGGGGTCATGAACCCGCTGTCACACATGAGCTGGATCGAGGTGTCGTTGGTCGCCCCCCACACCCCGGCATGGGTGGTGACGCGCATCCCCATCTCACGGGCCGCCTCGAAGGCGGCGCGCTCGGGGAACCCCGGGTCACCGGTCACGTCGAAGGCCAACTGGACCTGCAGGAGGTCCTGCGTGGTCCCCCGGTTGCGGTCCAGGAAGGCGCGCACGTCGGCGCTGGGCACCCACTCCCACGGTCCGGCCTGGATGTTGCCGTAGGCGAGCACGAAGCGACCGGGGACCGTGCGGAGCGCATCCGCCGCCGCTTCGGCGTGGTCGACGGTCTGCAGGCCGTGCGACCAGTCCACGACCGTGGTGACGCCGGCGTCGAGGGCCTCGACCGCCGCGAGCAGGTTGCCGGCGTGGATGTCCTCGGGGCGGAAGGTCTTCCCGTGGGTCAGGTAGTAGAAGACGAAGTACTGGGTGAGCGACCAGTCGGCGCCGTAGCCACGCATCGCGGTCTGCCACATGTGCCGGTGCGTGTCGATCATCCCGGGCATCACGATGCCGCCGGACGCGTCGACCTCGACCGTGGCATCCGGCACCGCGAGGTTGGGGCCGACCGCCTCGATGCGGTCACCGACGACGAGCACGTCGCCTCCCTCCAGCACCGTGCTGGTGGCATCCATGGTCAGGACCGTGCCGCCGCGCAGCACGATCGGGCGCCCCTCGGTCATCTCGGCAGCACCGTCACCCATCCTGGCTCTCCTTCTCCCGGACCCGCTCGCCCGAGGACTCCCATCGCTTCGGACAACTATCCGCTCAGCGGACAATGCACGGATGATGCGTGAAGCTCGGTCTGCTTGTCAAGCGCGGGGCATCCATGTGCCCACCGCTGACGCCGTGCTCGCCAGGAGGCCGCTGACCTGCCATGCTGTCCGCACCGCGGTTCGATCGCCGATCACGACCGAGCCGACGACGACGACCCCTGACCCCCGCCCGGAGGCCCCTATGCGCCCGTCCCTGCTCCGCCTCGCCCGTGTCCTGCTCGGCACCCCCTTCGTCGTCCTCGGCTACGAAGCCGCGGCCGAGCCTGGCCCCCGGGTGGAGCTGGCCCGGGCGATGGGGATCCCGGAGCCGGAGCTCGCCGTGCGTGCCAACGGTGCGGCGATGGCCCTCGGCGGCGCCGCGCTTGCCGCAGGCGTCCTGCCACATGCCGCTTCGCTCGGGCTGGTCGCCTCCCTGGCGCCCACGACCGTTGCCGGACACCCGTACTGGAGGATGGAGGACCCGGGGGCGCGCAAGCTCAACCGCATCCAGGTGCTCAAGAACCTCGGCCTGGCCGGAGGGTTGCTGGCCGTCGCCGCGATCGCCCGGATCGAGGAGCAGCCGGCCGGATCGCAGAGCTGACCTATCGGGTCCCCTCACCAAAGCGGTCCACGTCGACGCCCGACCTACCCACCCTCCCGAGCCCATCGAGGTCGCCGTGCCCCGCAGCGAGACCAGCCCCGACTTCATCGAGTCCCTGGCTCGTGGGATCGACGTGATCCGCTCCTTCGGGTCGGGCGTCCCCGCCCGGACGCTCACCGAGGTCGCGGAGGCCACCGGGCTCGCCCGCCCGACCGCCCGTCGCATCCTGCTCACCCTTGAGGAGCTCGGCTACGCCCGCAACCGTGACGGCCGCTGGTCCCTGACCCCTCGGGTCCTCGAGCTCGGGACGGCCCACGTGCACTCGCAGGGGCTGTGGGACATCGCGCGGCCGCACATGCAGGACCTCGTCGATCTGACCGGCGAGTCCTCCTCGATCGCGCAACTCGACGGCGCGGACATCGTCTACGTCGCCCGGGTCGCCGTGCCGAAGATCATCACGCTCGCGGTCTCGATCGGGACCCGCTTCCCCGCCCTGCAGACCTCGCTGGGCAAGGTCCTGCTGGCGGCGCTGCCCGCCGAGGAGGTCGATCGCGTCCTGGCGGAGCCGAGCCGGTCGGGACTCGCGCCGAGGTGGCAGCCCGACCGCGAGGAACGCGAGCAGCACCTACGAGAGGTGCGCGCGCGAGGGTGGGCCTTGGCCGACGAGCACCTCGCTGCCGGCATCCGTTCCGTGGCCGTCCCGCTGCGCGATGGCGACGGCGCGGTGGTCGCCGCCATGAACGTCACGGTCCACGCCGCGGAGACCAGCGTCGAGCGGTTGGTCGAGGAGCACCTCCCCAGGCTGCTCACCGCTGCCGGTCGCATCAGCGAGGACCTCGCACTCCTCGACGCGATCCCCCAACGCACGGCGCAGCCGCGCTGACGGGTCCCCCTTGACAGAGGCCCTCGGCGGCACGCATCATTGCGGACACTTGTCCGCTGTACGGTCAACGTCCGTCGATCGACCTCGGAGTCCGCCGTGTCCGCCTCACCGTCCGCTCCTGACCCGAAGGCCACCGGGCCACTGGCGGGGCTGCTCGTCGCCGACTTCTCCCGGATCCTCGCGGGACCCTACGCCACGATGCTGCTGGCGGACCTCGGTGCCGAGGTCGTCAAGGTCGAGGGCCCGAGCGGCGACGACACCCGCACCTGGATGCCGCCGGTCCGCGATGGCATCTCCACCTACTACCTCGGCATCAACCGCAACAAGCGCTCGATCGCGCTCGACCTGAAGGACCCGGAGGACCTCGCGGTCGCCCGGTCGCTCGCGACCAGGGCCGATGTGCTGATCGAGAACATGCGTCCCGGTGGCATGGCGCGGTTCGGCCTGGACTTCGCGAGCGTCCGAGCATCCAACCCGGGCATCGTCTACGCCTCCATCTCCGGCTTCGGCACCACCGAGGAGGGGGCGAAGCTCGCCGGCTACGACCTCATGGTCCAGGCGATCTCCGGGCTGATGAGCCTCACCGGCGACCCCGAGGGCACCGCCTACCGCGCCGGGATCTCCGTGTTCGACGTCATGGCCGGCATGCACGCGACGATCGGCATCCTGGCCGCGCTGAACCACCGACACGAGCACGGCCAGGGCCAGCACGTCGAGGTGAACCTGCTGTCGTCGGCGCTGTCGGGTCTGGTCAATCACACCAGCGCCGTCGTCGCCAGCGACGCGACCCCGTTCCGGATGGGCAACGCCCACCCGAGCCTGTTCCCCTACGAGCCGCTCCCCACCGCCGACGGGGAGATCGTCGTGATCGCGGGCAACAACGGGCAGTTCGTGACCCTGTGCGAGGTGCTCGGTATCCCCGAGGTGGCTGAGGACGACCGTTTCCGCTCCAACGAGGACCGCACGGCTCGGCGCGCGGAGCTCCTGCCGATCCTCCTCGAGGCCCTCGCAACGGCGAGCACCGAGGAGTGGTTCGCCCGCTTCCGCGCCGCCGAGCTGCCGGGCGGGCCCGTCAACACCGTCCGGGAGGGCGTGGCCTTCGCGCGGTCGATCGGGCTCGAGCCGGTCGTCGAGGTCGGTGACGGCGAGGACAGGGTCCCCTCGATCCGCAACCCGATCACCTTCTCCGACACCCCCGCGTCCTACCGCTACCCGCCGCCGCGGCTCGACCAGCACCACGACGAGCTGCGCTCGTGGCTGCTCGACCCCACGACGGCGTCCACCACCTCGACCCAGGAGCCGACCCCGTGACCGAACCGAGCTACCGGACCTCGCTCGGTGCCTCCGACGCGACCTCCATCACCCTGCTGGGGCACGACCTGGCCACCGACATCATGGGCGAGGTCGGCTTCGGGGAGCTCGCCTTCTGGCTGCTGCTCCGCCGGCGGCCCACGCCCGGGCAGGTGCGGGTCTTCGAGGCGGTGCTCGCCTCCCTCGCCGACCACGGCTTCGTCCCGACCTCGATCGCCGCGCGGCTGACCTACCTCAGCGCGCCCGATGCCCTCCAGGGTGCGGTCGCGGCGGGCATCCTCGGAGGTGGCTCACGGTTCCTCGGTGTCACCGAGGACTGCGGACGGTTCCTGGCGGCCAGGCTCGCGGAGCACGACGGCGAGCTTCCTACCGACGAGGGTGGCTGGGACGCGCTCGCGCTCGGGATCGTGACCGCGGAGCGGGCCGCGCGGCGCATCATCCCCGGCCTCGGCCACCCGACGCACACCAGCGACCCCCGGGTCCCCCGGCTGTTCGCCATCGCCGAGGAGGAGGGGCTGCGGGGCCCGCACCTGGAGCTGTTCGCCGCGATCGGTCGGGTGCACTCGCAGGTCCTCGGGCGGACCCTGCCGCTCAACGGTGCCGGCGTCGGCGGGGCGGCCCTGGTGGACGCCGGCGTGCCGCTGCCGCTGCTGCGCGGTGTGGCACTGCTGGCCCGGACGGCAGGTGTGCTCGGACAGCTCGCCGAGGAGCAGGAGCACCCGGTGGCCCGCGACATCTACCTCGCGGTCCACGAGCACACCGAGTACGTGCTCCCCGACGACTGAGCCCGTCGCGGCATCCGGGAGGCTCGCCGCGCACCAGGCCGACGTGACCGTTCGACGACAGGGAGAGGGAGATGGCGCAGATCGTCGCGGTGGTGGCTTCGACCCACCACCCGTTCTACTACAAGGCGAGCACGTCGCCGCCTGAGGAACGTCCGCCCTTCGCGGATGCGTGGGTCTCGAAGATCCTCGCGTTCCGTGAGACCGTCACCAGGGCCCGGCCCGACGTGCTGGTGATGATCGGCAGCGATCACTTCCATCAGCTGTGGCTCGACAACATGCCGCAGTTCCTGGTCGGCAAGGCGCCCCGCTACGACGCCAACTGGTACAACGAGGAGCGGGAGTTCGGGCTGCCCCGGATGACCCTGGACGGCAACGAGGAGCTGTCCGCTCACCTGCTGCGCGGCGGCCTCGACCAGGGCTTCGACCTCGCCTTCTCCAACGAGCTACGCATCGACCACTCGATCACCTGCCCGATCATCACGCTGCGGCCGGAGGCCGACCTACCGATCGTGCCGGTCTACACCAACATCTTCGCCCCACCGCTACCGCAGCCCAAGCGGTTCGTGGAACTGGGCCGGGCGATCCGCACCTTGGTCGAGTCGTGGGAGTCCGACCTGCGCGTCGCGATCATCGGGACCGGGCACCTCTCCCTCGAGCTCGGAGGCCCGCGGCAGTTCGGTCCGCACGGTCCCGACCCGGAGTTCGACGCCCGTGCCATCGACTGGATCGCGCGTGGCGACATCGCCGGCGCGTTGAGCGAGGTCACGCTCGACTCGCTGTGGACCCCCGGGAACGCCACCCACGGCTTCATGGACTTCATGTTGATGATGGGCGTCGCCGGCGACGACAACCCCGCCGACTACGTCGACAACCTCGACCTGTTCCACACCATGGAGGCGTACTTCACCTGGTACCCGAACGGAGCCCCGGCATGAGCACCTACCTGCTGAACAAGTTCCTGTTCACCGTCGACCGGGACCCGGAGCTCGTCGAGCGCTACCGCGAGGAGCCTGAGGAGCTGGTCGCGTGGTGGGAGGCCAACCTCGCCAACCGGATCCTCGGCGCGCACCCTGGAGAGGACTCGACCTGGCTCGCGTTCAGCGCGGAGGAGCGCGCCGCCCTCATCACCCACGACTACCCGACCCTGTTCGGGATGGGCGCGCACCCGTTCCTGACCTTGACGTTGTTCATCGCCATGTTCGAGCGTGACTACGACGAACCGCTCGCCTTCCAGAAGGAGTACGCGCAGCGGCTGTCGCACTACTCGCTGCCCTACCCCGACATCTCCACCTAGTCGTCGCTGCGGACGGCACCTTCACGGCAGGCCGCTCCGCGACCCGGTCGCTGGACGCCGACGCCTAGCGTTCCCGACCCCGTCCGACCTCGCTCGTCAGACCTCCGGGCGGCGGGCGACGAGCAGGAGCTCGTAGTCGTCGGTGGTCGGCGCCTCCCGGCGCCAGTCCCCGGCACCGCCGGCCCAGATGGCCTCGACCTCGAGCCCGACCGAGGCCGCCAGCGTCCGTAGGCCCTCCGGGAGGTGGTAGTGCTCCCGCAGGGTGACCGTCCCGCCCTGCTCGAGGGGGTAGTGGGTGGTCTCCGTGAGCGTCATCAGGTCCACCTCACCGGCGACCTGACCCTGGTGCCAGTCGGTGAGCAGCCGGCCGGCGTTCAGCGCGGTCAGGACCAGCCGTCCCCCCGGCCGCAACACCCGGTGGATCCCGGCCAGGATCGCCTGGTCGTGGTCGAGCGGCTCGACGCCGTCGGCGACCAGGCAGAAGGCCCCTTCGCACAGGCACAGGCCTACGTCGAAGGAACCGAGGTGGTCGGGCAGCTCCCGCGCGTCCGCCTCGACCCAGGTCACGTCCACCCCGGCAGCGCTCGCTCGAGCCTCGGCCCGCTCCAGCATCGCCGGTGACTGGTCGAGCCCGGTCACCTCGGCACCCATCGCCGCGATCGGGACCGCGTGCCGGCCGGTCCCGCAGCCGACGTCGAGCACGCGGGATCCCGGTGAGAGGTCCAGCAGCTCAGCGAGGAAGACGAGCTCGTCCTCGGTCGCCCGCGTGAAACCCTCGTCGTCGTAGCGGTGCGCGGAGGACTGGAAGAAGCGCCGCCATCCCGACCCGTCCGGGTCCGGCGGGTGGCCCGTGGGTGTGTCCACCATCCGTCCGATCTCCTGCTCGGGTTGTCCCTCAGCGTGCCCGCAGCCCGCTGGGTCGACGCCGCTGGCTCTAGCGGTGACGATCCCTGCGGCATGCGGCAGGGATCATCACCGACGGGCCCGTCGACCGCCACATCCCGCCGATCGGGTGCACCTTCCTGCTCCATGGCGCAGGTATCGACCCGCACGCCGTCGGGGGCCGGCGTCGACCCGCGGGTGCCGTCCGTCAGTTGGAGGCGCTGGTGATGATCGCCGCCTGCGTCCCGCGGATGACGTCGCGGACCGCCGCAGCGACCGGCGTGGCCTCGGCGAGCTCCTTGGCGCGCGCCCGGGCGGCCCGACGCTCGGACCGGGGCACGAGCTTGTCGAGCACCGCGGTGGCGCCGACCAGCGCGGCCAGCGCGGCCGCGCGGTCGTCGGCCGGCTGTCCACCCACGAGCACCGCACGGACCCCATCGGCCAGCCGCTCCACCTCGGCGGGGTCGGCCGCCCGGTACCGCGTCACCGGGACGATGCCGAGGATCCGCTGCTCCGCAGGCACGAGCACGCCGCGGTCCACGAGGCGGTCACGGACCTCGTCCCTGGTGCCGGTGGTCCCGATCCTGCGGACCCAGCTCCTGAGCTTGCGACGGCGTGACCCGTCCCGAACCTGCGCCGCGACCGCGTCCAGGAGCGGGTCCCCGGTCGGCCTCGAGCTCGCGCGTGGGACGTTCTCCTCCATCCGGAGCCGATCGCGCAAGGCCAGCTCGAGCAGCAACGCGCCGCCGACCGCCGCGGGCAGCTGCACCGACACCGTGCTGCGGGCTTTGCCGACATCGTGGTCCCAGGCGAGCAGGAACAACTCCTCCGCCAGGAGGCGATCCTCGGAGATCATCGGTCGCTCCTTCCTCCCTACCGCCGTCCTCGTCCCTCGAGGTGGCTCGGGTTCCCGTGCAGCGCTGGGAGCCAGCATGCCACCCGGCTCACCCCCCGCGAGGCGGCTGCTGCGATCCTTCCGTGCCCGGGGCGCGACGCAGCCGACCGGCGCTCCGGGCCGCCTCGACGAGCACCGCCTCGATCTGGGCGTTCACGGAGCGGAACTCGTCCGCCGCCCAGGCCTCGTAGACGTCGTAGAGATCGGGTGGGATACGCAGCGGGAACTGCTTGCGCTCGCGTGGCATCGGCTCAGCGTGTCAGGGTGCCGACGTTGACGACCGGGCTCGTCGGGGTGTCGCTCGCGATGACGGTCATCAGGTTGGACGCGAAGGTCGCCTTGCGGTCCGCATCGAGCGGGATCGCGTCCACGTCGGTGCTGCCCGCCTCGAGCTGCGCCACCGCCTCGCGCACCATCAGCACCGCGCCCTCGACGATCTTCGCCCGGGCGGCGACGATCGCGGAGGCCTGCTGGCGGCGCAGCATCGCCTCGGCGATCTCCGGCGCGTAGGACAGGTCGGTGATGCGGGCCTCGAGCACGGTCACCCCGGCGTCGTCGGCGCGCTCCTGGAGCTCGGTGAGCAGGTCACGGTTGACGTCGATCGGGTCGCCGATCAGCGTCGTGAGGTGGGTGTCGTCCCAGGCGTCGTAGGGGTAGGAGCGGGCGAGCTGCCGCACCGCCGACTCCGACTGGATCCGGACGTAGTCGACGAAATCGTCCACGCCGAACACCGCCCGCGCCGTGTCGGTGACCTGCCACACCACCACCGCGGCGATCATGATCGGGTTGCCGTTCGCGTCGTTGACCTTGGAGGTCTCCGTGGTGAAGTTCCGGACCCGCAGGGAGACCTTCTCCTTGACGGTGAGCGGGTTCGCCCAGCGCAGGCCCGGGGTGCGGTCGCTCCCCTTGTAGTCGCCGAACAGGGTCAGCACCCGCGACTGGTTCGGCTGCACCGTGTACAGCCCGACCGCGACGAAGATCGCGGCGAGGAAGACCAGGATCGAGCTGATGATCCCCGCGACGAACAGGCCGGTGGACCCGCCCTGGGCGAGCTCGCGCACGGACAGGACGAAGCCGGCCACCGTGCCGATCCAGGTGATGATGACCGCTATGAGGACGGGGATCCCGCCCTGGGACCGCGCCTCGCGCTCCGCCAGCACCGCGTCAGACATCTCGCCACCTCCGTGGATCGCATCAGTGTGATATCAGTATCATATCATGCTGCCGATCCCGCACGAGCGCTCGCCACCGCGGTCTCCAGCCTCGCCGTCCGCGCGACCACCCACGCCCCGCAGCCGGCGACCTCACCGACGTCGCCGGGGCGGCGAACGGGTGACCGGGCGGGGGTCGGAGAGCGTCCGAGGGCGAGGTAGGGACCACCGTCCTACGGCCGGGGACCGAGGGCCCCTCGCGGGCGCGTCCAGGCCGGGGGGAGGATGGGCGCCGGTTCCTCAGGAAGGCTGCCCCATCTACGATGAGCCGCAGCATGCAGGCCCCGTCGGAGGGGCCCTGAAGGGGCTTGCTGCAAGCTGGGACCGCCCCCAGCTCCTCGAGCGCTTCTTCGAGCTGTCGCAGGATCTGCTGTGCGTCGCGACGCTCGACGGCGTCTTCCTCGAGGTGAACCCGGCGTGGGAGCCGGTGCTGCGGCGTCCACGCGAGGAGCTGCTCGGGGTGCGCTACCTCGACCTGGTCCACCCGGAGGACCTCGAGGCGACCGCGGAGGCGGCCGAGTTGCTGGCCCGCGGCGAGCACGTGTCGGGGTTCGAGAACCGCTACCGCCGCGGGGACGGGTCCTACCGCTGGCTGTCCTGGACCTCGACCCCCTCGCCGATCGACGGTTTGGTGTACGCGGTGGTGCGCGATGTCACGGAGGACCGGCGTCGACGTGCCTGGGCCGAGGAACTGGAGCAGGTCTCCGGGGTGGGCACCTGGGAGCTCGATCTCGACACCGGCGAGGTCATCTGGTCCGTGGAGACCTTCCGGATCTACGGCCTGGAGCCGACACCGGACGGGCGCATCTCGCTCGGGTCCGCCCTGGTGTGCTACCCGTCCGAGGCCGAGTCGGTCCTGGGTCACGCCCTCGCGCGTGTGCAGGCCGCCGGTGAGGCCTACGACCTGGAGCTTCCCTTCCGCACCACTCAGGGCGAGGAGCGCTGGGTCCGCACCACCGGTCGTGCCTACCGGCGTGGCGGCCGGACCCTGCGGGTCTACGGCTCGATCCAGGACATCACCGAGCAGCACGCGCAACGTCGGGAGCTGCAGCGCAGCAACGACCTCAGCGCGGAGGCACAGGAGATCGCACGGCTCGGACACTGGCATGCGGACAAGCAGACCGGCGCCCTGACCTGGTCCCCGATGGTCTACCGCATCTTCGGGCTGGACGAGCGCACGTTCGAACCCTCCGTGGAGGCGTTCCTCGACGCGGTACACCCCGACGACCGCGAGCTCGTCCGAGCGAGCGAGGAGCGGGCCCGGACCACCGGCATCCAGGACGTCGTCCACCGCATCGTGCGACCGGACGGCGAGGTCCGGGCGGTGAGGGAACGGGCCAGGAGCAGGATCGACGAGCAGGGGCAGCTTGCGAGCCTGACCGGCACGGTCCAGGACGTGACCGATCAGCACCGCCTCGAGGTGGAGCTTCGACACAGCCAGGCGCAGCTGAGACGGGTCCTCGCGTCGACCCGGGATGGCTGGTGGGAGTACGACCTCGCGCAGAACCGTGCCACTCACTCGGAAGCCTGGTGGGAGCTGCACGGCTACGAGGTCGACGCGCTTGCCTGTACCCCGACGTTGTGGCGGCAGCTGACCGACCCTGCCGACCTTCCGCGGGTCGACGCCATCTTCGCCGAGGCCTTCCGGTCCCAGGCCCCCTCGGTCGACGTACGGGCCTCCGCCCTGCATCGGGACGGGACGAGGATCCCGGTCGCGGTGCGCGCGCTCGTCGAGTACGACGACCACGGGCGGCCGGTGCGGGTCAGCGGGACCACACGAGATATCCGGGATCTCGTCCAGGCCGACCGGCTCAAGGACGTCTTCCTGTCCACGGTCAGCCACGAGCTGCGGACCCCGCTCAGCTCGATCAGCGGGGCCGTCGAGCTCCTCCAGGCCGGTCGGGGCGGCGAGATCACCCCCACCTCCGCGCAACTGCTCGACGTCGCCAGCCGCAACGCCGTCCGCCTCCGGCGCCTGATCGACGACCTGCTGGACGTCGAGAGGCTCGCGAGCGGTAAGCAGCGCTTCAGCTTCGTGCGGGTGTCGCTCGCGCACCTCCTCGCTCGCGCCGTCGCGGACCTGCGCGGTACGGCCGAACGGGCTCAGGTGGAGCTCGAGCTCACGAAGAGCCACTCGCCCTGCCGGGACGTGTGTGCGGACCCGCTGCGCATCGAGCAGGTCGTGATCAACCTCGTGGGCAACGCCTGCCGCTACGCCCCGCCCGGGACGACCGTGCAGGTGCGCTGCGGGGCCGTGGACGACGAGCAGGTTCGGGTCGAGGTGATCGACCAGGGTCCCGGTATCCCCGAGGCGTTCCAGACGCGGGTGTTCGACCGGTTCGCGCAGGCCGACGCGGCCGACCTCCGCAGCCGGGGCGGGACCGGCCTCGGGCTCCCGATCAGCCGGGAGATCATCGAGCGGCACGGCGGGCAGATCGGGTTCACCTCCCGACCCGGGCGGACCTGCTTCTGGTTCACCCTGCCGACCGACCTCATGCGCTGCTCCTCGGCGGGCTGAGGTCGCAGCACGGCCCTCAGGCACAGCGCTCTGGGCCCCTGGCGTCGCCGATCCCCGCCCGTGACCGCACAGGCGCTCGGCTACTCGCCGCCCTTCTGACGATACGGCAGGGTCCGACATCAGCTCTGCTCGTGTTCGGCGGCAGACCGCTGGTCGCGAGACCCGAGCATCGCGTTCGTCGAAGCAGCCACTCACCAAGGCATGGATCGGTCGGTGCCGGCGCTTCGGCAGGCGAGTCCGAGCTCTCGCGAGCTACGGCGTGGGTGCCCTCGGCGTAGTGATGCACGCCACGTCGCCAGGACGGCGGACCGCTCTGGATCCCGGCAGGCCCTGCTGCCCGCGGTTGGGCCGCTGGTGCCACGCTCGTGGTCTTCGCCTTCCGCCTTCGCCGTCAAGGCCGACGCGCAGGTCGCGGGCAAGGCCGCCGCGCGCTGTAGCGCGGCACGCCCGTGGCGCCGCTGTCCGTCCTCGACAGCGCTACCGGTGACCGCAACCGCTGCCTCCAACATCCGCGACCACAACCAGCGCGTGACCAGACCTGAAGACGCTGGGGGATCCGCCTTGACAGCCGCACATCGAACAGCTCTGGGCCGCTGACGTCCCTGGCGGCGGGACCCGTTCGACCCTGACGGGCTACGGGGTGTCTCACCGGCCCGTCGTTGCCCTGCGCGACGCAGCCGACGCCTACGGATCGTCGGAAGCTGCGTCCGTGGAGGGGATCAGGATCGTGGTCAGCATGCGGCGTCGGCGTCCTGCGCCCGGGCGGCGTTCGGCGAAGGGCAGGACCGCCTCGTTCAGTCGCTGCGCGAACTCGACGAGTTCTGCGTCGTCCAGCCACAGAGCGACCTGCTGGTAGCCGAACCCGTCCGTGGACGGATCGGCGTCCGGGGCGTCGAGGTAGTGCAGACCTTGCTCGAGCAGCGAGGCGACGAAGACCTGCAGATGCCGCGCGTGTTGGTGCGGCGTGAGCGCCGCGGCCTCCTCGACGCCGAGGTGGGAAGCGGCGGTGTCGAGCCTGTAGGTCCGCTCGGTGCGGCCACGGACCTGCTGGGTCGCTGTGACCTCGATGATGCCGGCATCGGCGAGGCGGCGCACGTGCCGGTAGAGGGTGGCGCGTGGCACGTCGGGCAACACCTCTGCGAGGCCCTGAGTCGTCAGCTCGCGTCCGATCAGCGCCTGGACCACCCGCAGCCGGACCGGGTGGAGCAGCACCTCGGCGCGCCGGTCGGTCACCTCGCCCTCCTCACCGCCGCGGTGCCTTGGCGGACCACCTGCGGAGCACCAGCATCACACCTCGCGCCTACCGGTGCGCTGGACGGCGAGGCCGAACAGGGCCGCGGTGGCCACGACGCTCGTGACCGCCGGCGCGAGGTAGTCACCGAGGTCCCCGCCCCCCACCAGGTCAGGGAGCGCACCGAGCAGCTCGCTCGGCAGATAGGGCGCAACCGCATCGGCGACCGCGACGACCGGCAGCAGCAGGAGCACGGCGACGGCGATCGCCACGGTGGTCAGGACGTTGCGTGCCACGCTAGCGGCGGCGGCGACGACGGCCACGGCGAAGGCGAGGTAGAGGCTGGTCAGGGCCGTGCCGGTCAGCATGCTGGCCGCGTCGGGCGCGCCGATCAGCACCACCGTCTCGTACCAGGCGGCGAGGACGCCGGCGACGAACGCCGCGATCGCGGCGGCGGTCGTCACCACGTACCGGGGCGCGAGCAGCCGGGACACACGCTGGACCCGGGTCCGGAAGAAGCTGCCGATCTCAGGCCGTGCGTCGAGGCTCAACGCGCTAGCGGCGATGACGATGGTGACCAACAGACCGATCTGGCTCGCGTTCGTCAGGAACTGCTGGATCGCCATGGCCGGTGTCGGGTCGGGCGTCTCGATGACGAGACCGCCACCGCCCGCCTGGACGAGCTCGTCGAGGTAGGCGGCCACCAGCGGGCCCATGAAGCCGAAGAGGACGAAGACACCGACGAGGGCGAACAGCCGCCGGGTCCGCACGAGGCGGTGCCACTCGAGGTTCCACGCGTTCATGACGTCAGCTCCAAGAAGACGTGTTCGAGATCGGCCCGGACCGGGGTGAGGCTGACGACCGGCGCGTCGAGGTGGGCGAGCACCGGCACGAGGTGGCGCTCGAGCTCCTCCAGGGACGCGGCGGTGACCCGTAGCCGGCCGGCACCGACGGACTCCGCGTGGGTGACCCATGGCTCGCGCCGCAACCTGTCGGCGGCGGTATCGACGTTGCGGCGCAGACGTACCTCCACGGCGGGCGCGGCCCGGCCGACCAGCAGGTCCTCGAGCGGGCCCTGCCACAGCAGGGCGCCTTCCCGCAGGATCCCGACCGTGTCGCTGACCTGCTGGACGTCGGCGAGGATGTGGCTCGAGAACAGCACGGTGGCCTCGCGGCCGATGTCGGAGACCAGGTCGAGCACGTCGCGCCGGCCCGCAGGGTCGAGGGCGCTCGCGGGCTCGTCCAGGATGAGCAGCTCGGGCTGGGCGACGATCGCCGCCGCGAGGCCGACCCGCTGGAGCATCCCGCGCGAGTACCCGCCGACGCGACGGTCGGCGGCGTCGGCCAGGCCGGTGTCTCCGAGCGCGTGCGCGACCCGCTCCTGCGGCAGCGAGGGATCGATGAGGCTGCGCGAGAGGTCGACGACCTCGCGCCCGGTCAGCCAGGGGTCGAACTGCGGCGTGTCGGGGACGGCCGTGATGCGGGACCGGTCGACGGACAGCTCGACCGTCCCGGCCGTCGCTCGACGCGTTCCGAGCAGGATCGACAGGAGCGTGGTCTTGCCGGCGCCGTTCGGGCCGACCAGGCCGTAGACGCCGGCCCGCGGCACGGCGAGCGTGACGTCGTCGAGCGCTACGTGACCGCCGTAGACCTTGCAGAGCCCGTGGGTCGCGACGATCCGGTCGTCACCGGTCATCGTCGTGGCGCTCACGCCCGCCTCCCCCAGAGCAGATAGACGAGGCCGCCGACCGGCACCGATGCGATGATCGCGATCGCCCAGCCCCACCGCGGCAGGCCCTGGACCCGCTCGGTCCGATGCAGGTCGACGAGGCAGTAGACGATGAAGCCGATGGCGACCAGCACCAGCGGCGCCACGGCGGCGAAGGGGATGTCCACGAGCGATCCGTCCTGTCCGTTCCCGAGCGGCGCCTACCGCCACTGGTCTCAGAAACGATACAAGTCGTCTCGCGTCGCCCGTAGGGCCTATGGTCCTGCGGGCCGCGGCGGCAGTGGAGCGTCCCTCGCCGACGCCGGTTCGAACGCGTCCAGGTGGTCTCCCTGCGCCACCTCATCGCGGAGCACACAGCCCGGATGCGGCCGGGTGCGCCAAGCCGCGTTCCAGTGAGCTCAGATGAGGACGGAGCGTCACGGGAACCACAAGAACGACCGCGAAGGGTGGCAGGATCGGGTGTTGCGCTACTCGCCGCCCTTCTGGACGTAGCCGCGCACGAACTCCTCGGCGTTCTCCTCGAGCACCTCGTCGATCTCGTCGAGGAGCTCGTCGACGTCGTCCACCACGTCGCGGGCAGCATCGCGCGCCGGCGCCTCGGTGACCTCCTCCTGCGCGCCGTCCGTGCCAGGCTGGCGCTGGGTGCGGCCTGCGTCGCTCACGAGGACCTCCTCACGTCCGTCTCCGAGGCACGGTAGCGCGTGCGACCAGGCTCAGGCGGTGAGTCGCGCGAGCAGCTCGGCGGTGTCGTGGACCTCGTCGAGCAACGCGCCGAGCTGTTCGCGGGTCCCCCGTCCCGGCTCCCGCATGGGCACCCGCTGCAGGCGCTCCCCGCCGGTGTCCAGCACGATCGCATCCCACCCGGCCGCGACGACCTGCGGACCGAAGCGGCGGATCACCTCGCCCCGGAACCAGGCCCGGGTGTCCGTCGGCGGCGTGGTGACCGCAGCCGCCACCTCCTCGTCGCTGACGAGCTGCACGACCCGGCCGCGCGCGGCGAGGCGGTGGTAGAGCCCCCGATCCACCCGGACGTCGTGGTACTGCAGGTCCAGCATCTTGAGCCGGTCGTGCTGCCAGCCGAGCCCGTGCCGCCCGCGGTACTGCTCGAGCAGCTCGAGCTTCGTCGCCCAGTCGGCCAGGCCGGTGAGGAGCCTCGGGTCCTCGGCGGCGACCTCCAGACCCTCCCGCCACCGCGCCAGCACGTCGCGCTCCACCTCGGTACCAGCCCGACCGGCGAGGTGGTCGGCGACGACGTCGAGGTACCAGCGCTGCAGCTCCACCGGGGTGATGTGGCCCCCGGCGGCCAGCGGCAGCGCGACGCGGCCGGTCAGGTCGTGGGAGACCGCGTGGAAGGCCGCGACGGGGTCGGCCAGCTCGGGCGGCTCGGGGAGGGCCTCGTCCTCGATCGCGGCCAGCACCAGCAGCATGGTGCCGACCTTGAGGTAGGTGGCGGCCTCGCACAGGTTGGCGTCACCGTTGATGACGTGCAGCCGGCGGTAGCGGTCCGGGTCCGCGTGGGGCTCGTCCCGGGTGTTCATCAGCGGGCGCTTCAGGGTCGTCTCGAGCCCGAGCACGACCTCGAAGAAGTCCGCCCGCTGGGTCAGCTGGAACTCGATGCTGGCGTCGAGGTGGCTGCCGATGCGTCCGGCGCCGATGAGCAGCGGCCTGCTGACGAAGAAGGGCACGAGCCGGTAGGTGAGCCGGCCGAAGGGCACGCTGCGGGCCACGAGGTAGTTCTCGTGGGTGCCGTAGGCCGCGCCCTTGCCGTCGGTGTTGTTCTTGTGGATCAGGACCCGGCTGCCGGCAGGCAGGCTCGCGCTGGCACGCTCGGCGGCATCCGCGAGGATCCGCTCCCCCGCCTTGTCCCAGATGAGGAGGTCCCGGGCGTTCGTGCACTCCGGGGTGGCGTACTCCGGGTGGGCGTGGTCGACGTAGAAGCGCGCGCCGTTGGTGAGCACGGCGTTGGCGAGACCGAGCTCGTCGTCGATCATCGGCTCGAGCGAGGGCACCCGGCGCGGCTCGCGCGCGTCCACGAGCGGTGACTCGTCGGTGTGATCCCACCGGACCTCGCCCGGCCCGGCGGCGCGGTAGGCGCTGACCACCAGCGAGGAGGCCACGACCGGGTTGACCGGTGTCGGCCCGTCCACGGTGATCCCGTACTCGGTCTCGACCCCGACGTAGCCTGGGCCGCTCACGCGCGCTGGCTCACAGGTACTGCCCCGGCGCGACGTTGTCGATGGTGCGCCCGGGGCCGTCCTCGCCGGCGAGCAGGGTGCGGACGTAGACGATGCGCTCGCCCTTCTTGCCGGAGATACGCGCCCAGTCGTCGGGGTTGGTCGTGTTCGGCAGATCCTCGTTCTCGCGGAACTCCTGCCCGATCGCGGCCAGCAGGTCCTCGGTCGCGATACCGCGGCGGCCGGAGTCGAGCAGGCGCTTGATCGCGAGCTTCTTCGCGCGGGCGACGACGTTCTCGATCATGGCGCCGGAGTTGAAGTCCTTGAAGTACAGGACCTCCTTCTCACCGTTGGCGTAGGTCACCTCGAGGAAGGCGTTGTCGGCGTCGCTGGCGTACATGCGCTCGACGGTCCGGTCGATCATGGCGGAGACGGCCTCGGCGCGCCCGCCGGCCGCGGCGACCTCCTCCTCGGCCAGCGGCAGCCGCTCGTGGAGGTAGATCGAGAAGATCTCCCGGGCGGCGGCGGCATCCGGCCGGTCCACCTTGATCTTCACGTCCAGCCGGCCGGGCCTCAAGATCGCCGGGTCGATCATGTCCTCGCGGTTGGAGGCGCCGATCACGACCACGTCCTTGAGGCTCTCGACCCCGTCGATCTCCGCGAGCAGCTGCGGCACGATGGTGGTCTCGACGTCGGAGGAGACCCCGGTGCCGCGGGTGCGGAACAGCGACTCCATCTCGTCGAAGAACACGATCACGGGCACGCCCTCGGCGGACTTCTCCCGGGCGCGCTGGAAGATGAGCCGGATCTGCCGCTCGGTCTCGCCGACGTACTTGTTGAGCAGCTCGGGACCCTTGACGTTGAGGAAGTAGCTGCGCACGTCCTGGCGACCCGTGCGATCGCGGACCCGCTGGGCGAGCGCGTTGGCCACCGCCTTGGCGATCATGGTCTTGCCGCACCCCGGTGGGCCGTACAGCAGGATCCCCTTCGGCGGGCGCAGCTCGTGCTCGACGAACAGCTCGGCGTGCAGGTACGGCAGCTCCACGGCGTCGCGGATCGCCTCGACCTGCTCGGTGAGGCCCCCGATCTGCTCGTAGGTCACATCGGGGACCTGCTCGAGGATCAGCTGCTGCACCTCGGCCTTGGCGATGCGCTCGATCGCGGTGGCGGACCGCGTGTCGAGCAGCAGCGTGTCCCCAGCCTTGAGCGGGAGCTCCCGCAGGGGCGCGCCGAGGTGGACGACCCGCTCCTCGTCGCCCCGGCCGACCGCGATCACACGGTCCTCGTCGAGCAGCTCGGAGATCGTGACGACCTCGCCGCGGTCATCGAACCCGGCCACCGCGACGATGTTCATCGCATCGTTGAGCCGGACCTGGCGGCCCGGCACGAGCGCGCTGGGCTCGAGCTCCGGTCCGAGGCCGACCTCGAGCTTGCGTCCGCCCAAGGACACCGTCGCGGTCCCGGCCTCCTCCCCCGCGGCGAGGTAGGTGGCGTAGGTCTGCGGCGTCGCCGAGAGCCGGTCGACCTCCTCCCGGAGCACCGCGAGCTGGTCGCGTGCGCCACGCAGGGTGTCCGCGAGCTTGGTGTTGTGGGCGAGCGCCGACTGCAGGCGGGAGCGCGTCTCGGCCAGACGTTCCTCGAGCGACCGCACGCGGGTGGGGACCATCGCGAGCCGCCGGCGCAACAGTTCGGTCTCCTCGCGCAGCATCTTGACCTCGGCGAGCACCGCGTCGGGGTCGTTGGGGTCGGCTGGCTCGACCCGCGGGATGTCCGCGGCATCCAGAGGCGCCAGCTTCGGCTCCGATGCGGCCAGACGTGCCGGATCGGCGTCCAGCCCCGGCAGGTGCCCGAGGTCGTCGCCGGGCTCGCTCGGGTCCTGCCCGCCGTCACGTCGCGGACCGGCCACGTGGTCTCCTCGCCCCGGGGTGCGGGCCGGGCGGCTCCCGGCCACGGCTGCATCAGCAGTGTAGGACCCCGGGCGTGAGGGCACAGCCCCACCTGCTGTCCGACCGCACGCGCACGGTGCGCGCGGTCGCTCCGCGGGCGGCAGGGTCCGTCCGGACGGGAGGCGACCTCACGGTCCGGGCCGGCGAGCGGCAGGCTCACGGGGTCAACGCCCCTACCGGTGGAGGAACGATGAACCGTCCCCTCGAGGTCCTCGCTGCGACGGGGGCGGGGGCCGTCGGTGCGGTCGGGGCGGTGCTCGTGATCGGGGCGAGCCCGCTGCTCGCGCTACCGGGGATCCTCGGGGTCGCCATCATCGCCGTGGTCGCCACCCGGGATCGCTGAGGGCTCCCCCTCGGGGCGGCGCGCCCGATCGGTCGCCTCCCAGTCGACGTGGCCCCCGGTGTCGGCCTTGCGCCGTCGGCGCAGCGGACCACCCTCCTCGCGACCGGGCACCCGTCGGGCCGTGGTCAGGAACGCGGTGTGCGCCACCATGCGGTGCGCCGGGCGGACCGCGAGGCCGTCCACGTCCCAGGGGCGCACGAGCGTCTCCGTGGTGGAGACGTCCGCGAAGCGGCCATCGGCCCACAACGCGTCGCTGACGCGCATCACCTGGGGCACACCGGGGGTGTAGGTGCAGACGATCCCGCCCGGCGCGAGCGCCGCCGCGGTACCCGGGACGGCCAGCCAGGGCTCGAGGAGATCGAGGACGACGCGGTGCACGCGCACCCTGGTGAGCACGTCCACGACGTCACCGAGGTGGAGCTCCCAGGTGTCCGGGGCGCCGCCGAGGAAGCGCTCGACGTTGCGGCGTGCGACACGCGCATGGTCCTCGCGCCGCTCGACGGAGATGACCCGACCGGTCGGCCCGACCGCGTCGAGCAGCGCCAGGGTGAGCGCCCCGGACCCCGCACCGGCCTCCAGCACCGTCGCGCCGGGTCGGATGTCGGCCTGGGCCACGATCATGGCCTGGTCCTTCGGGTAGATCACCTGCGCACCGCGGGGCATCTTCAGGATCAGATCCTCCCGCGTGGGGCGCAGGACCGTGACCTCCATGCCCTTGCCGGTACGCACGGCGCTGCCCTCCCGCGCGCCGATCAACGCGTCGTGCTCCACGAGCCCGCCGTGGCTGTGCCACTGGGCGCCCGGCTCGAGCTCGACGAGGTAGCGCCGCCCTTTGCGGTCCACGAGCAGCACCAGCTCGCCCGCGGCGAGCGGGGCGTCGGTGCCCGGCAGCACGGGCCCGCTCACGCGCGCGACCGTGCGGCCGCCGAGAGCACGGGCAGCGCCGCGAGGATGCGCTCCTGCTGGCGGCAGAAGGCGCACACCGACCCGGTGGTGGGCATGCCGCAGCGCTCGCAGGCGTCGACGACGACCTCGCGCTCCTGCTCCGGGTCGACGAGGCGGTCCTGGCGCTCGTAGAACCCGAACAGGAACTGCGCCTTCAGCCCCGGCGAGGCGTGCTCGAGCAGGTCGAAGGCCTCCTTGAGCTCCTGGCCGGTGTTGCCCGCCACCAAGGGGCACTCCTCCACGACGTACTCGATGCCCCGCACGACGCAGTAGGCGGCGGTCTCCCGCTCCGAGAGCCGGTAGAGCGGCTTGATCTTGCGCACCTGGTTCGCGCCGGTGGCCGGGAGCACCGGCCGCTGGCGGGCCAGGAACGCCTCCTGCCAGCGCAGGACGTTGCCGAGCAGGGTGGCCGCCTCGTCGTCGAGGTTGTGGCCGGTGACCACGACGTCGTAGCCGTGCTCGATGGCGACCCGGTTGAAGGCGTAGCGCTTGGACAGGCCGCACACCCCGCAGGCGGTCCGGCCGGAGGCGGTGGCACCGCTGGGCGTGGTGTAGCCGTAGGTCTCGGCCAGGTCGACGACGTGCAGGGTCAGGCCCCGCTGCGCCGCGAAGGTCTCGCAGATCGCCTGGCTGCGCGCCGAGTAGCCACCGATACCGAGCCCGACGTACAGCCCGTCCACCTGGTAGCCCATGGTCGCGAGCACGTCCCACAGCGCGAGCGAGTCCTTGCCGCCGGAGACGGCCACGAGCAGGCGCTGATCGTAGGAGCACATGCGCTCCGACCGCGCGCCGCCCGGCGGCTGGTCGATCGCCTTGCGGACCTGGTTGTGGACGTGGTCGACGAGGTGCGTCGCGCACCAGGCCGAGCGGTGGCGGCGCTCCTCGAGCACCGCCGGCGCCCGGCACACGGCACAGGTCGGGGCGGCGGACGCGCCACCGGACATCACCGGGCGGATCTCCACCTCGGCATCGGCGGCGAGCTCGTGCCCCGCGGTGACCAGCTCGCCGCCGCTGAGCACCAGGACGGTGTGCGGCAGGATGTCGAGGTGGTCGAGCAGGTCGGCGACGGTGCACGGACCGGCCACCTCGACGTGACGGTCGGGGTTGCGCAGGCGGACACGCACAGCTCAGCCCTCCTCGTGCGGTGTGGGGACGTCGGGAGCGCAGGCTACGCGTCGGCGAGCAGGCCGATGGTCGCCGGGAGCACCGTGTCCTCCTCGGCGCTCAGCGACACCTCGGTGCCCCGGACGTCGATGGTGAGCGGCTCGCCCTCGACCAGGCGGAAGCGGAACTCGGTGTGGGTCAGATCGACGATGAGCTGCCGGTCGTGGTAGCGCAGGTTGAACCGCAACCGGTCCCAGGGGCGCGGCAGGCGCGGGTCGAAGTGCAGGCTGCCATCGTGATCACGCAGCCCACCGAACCCGTAGACGAGCGTCATCCAGACCCCGCCGACCGAGGCGACGTGCACCCCGTCGACGACGTTGCCGGCGACATCGGCCAGATCCATCAGCAGGGCGTACTGGAAGTACTCGAGCGCCTTGCGCTCGTAGCCCACCTCGGCGGCGAGGATCGACTGCACGCACGCGGACAACGAGGAGTCCCCGGTGGTGAGCGGGTCGTAGTAGTCGAAGTTGCGGCGCTTCTGGTCCGCGCTGAACTCGTTGCCGAGCAGGACCATCGCCAGCACCACGTCGGCCTGCTTGATCACCTGGTGCCGGTAGATCACCAGCGGGTGGTAGTGCAGCAGCAGGGGGTAGTGGTCGCTCGGGGTGTTGGCGAAGTCCCACCGCTCCTTCTCGAGGAAGTTCGCGTCCTGGGGGTTGATGCCCCGGTCGGCGTCGTAGGGGATGTGCATCGCCTCCGCCGCCTGCTCCCAACGGGTGACCTCCTCGAGGCGCACGTCGGTGGTGTGCTCGAGCGCGGCGAAGGCGGCGGGGTCCTCCTCCTGCAACCAACGGATCGTCTCGGCAGCGAAGCGGAGGTTCGATCGCGCCATGAGGTTGGTGAAGGTGTTGTCGTTGACGACGGTGGTGTACTCGTCCGGACCGGTCACCCCGTGGATGTGGAAGGCACCGGTCTCGGGGCTGAAGAACCCGAGCCCCGACCACATCCGGGCGGTCTCGACGAGGATCTCCGCACCCACCTCCTTGAGCAGGTGCTTCTCGCCGCGGACGTTGACGTAGTGGCGGATGGCGTGAGCGATGTCGGCGTCGATGTGGTACTGCGCCGTCCCGGCGGCGTAGTAGGAGGACGCCTCCTCCCCGTTGATCGTGCGCCACGGGAACAGCGCCCCGTCCTCGCTCAGCTCCTGGGCCCGCTCGCGGGCCAGCGGCAGCATGGAGTGGCGGAACCTGAGCAGGTTGCGGGTCACGCGTGGCTCGGTGTAGGTCAGGAAGGGCGCGACGTAGACCTCGGTGTCCCAGAAGTAGTGGCCCTCGTAGGCCTGGCCGGTGAGGCCCTTGGCCGGGATGCCGGTCGTCTCCGCACGTGCGGACGCCTGCGCGAGCTGGAAGATGTTCCAGCGGATCGCCTGCTGGACGCGGGTGGAGCCCTCCACCTCCACGTCCGCCCGACGCCAGTAGTCGGCGAGGTGGTCGCGCTGCGCCGCCTCCAGCGCGCCGTAGCCCTGGGTGAGCGCCCGGTCCAGGGTCCGCCAGGTGCGGTCGACGAGCTCGCGAGCGGGCACGTTGCGTGAGCTGTGGTAGCTCATGAACTTCGTGAGCCGGATCGGGACGCCCGCGCGGGCATCGACCGTGAACACCACCTTGCCGAGGTCCTCGCTCGCGGAGCGTTGCGCCCGCCAGGGGTTGTCGGTCTCGAGCACGTGGTCCACGCCGACGCCGAGGGTCATGCGTGAGTTCGTCGTCCGGTAGCCGAGGACGATGCGGTGCCCGTCCTGCTCGATGTCGTTGTTGTTGAGCACGCGGTGCCCGAAGCCCCGGGAACGCCGCGGATCGTGGGGTCCACCGTTGCGCGGCTCGTCCTCGGCTCGGGCGTCCTGACGGTTCAGCAGCTGGGAGGAGACGACCACGGGCGCGTCGGCGTCCACCGTGATCTCGTAGGAGATGGCACCGAGGTGGCGTTGCGCGAAGGAGACCAGGCGGGAGGTCCGCAGGTGCACGTGCTTGCCGCTGGGGGTCGACCAGGTGAGCGTGCGGCGCAGCACGCCCTCGCGGAAGTCCAGGCTGCGCTCGTAGTCGATCAGGCGGGCGGTCGGCAGGAACAGCGGCTCGTCGTCGACGTAGAGCTTCAGCAGGGTCGCATCGGGGCAGTTGACGATGGTCTGCCCGGTGCGTGCGAAGCCGAAGGCCTCCTCAGCGTGGACGATCGGCCAGGTCTCGTGGAAGCCGTTGACGAAGGTGCCGGGCTCGATGGCGGGGCGCCCCTCCTCGAAGGTGCCCCGCATGCCGAGGAAGCCGTTGCCGAGCGCGAACAGCGTCTCGGCGTTGGGCATCCAGCGGTTGGAGAACCCACGCTCGACGAGCCGCCACTCGTCCGGGGGGAAGAGGTGCTCGGGCGGCAGGCGGAGCTCACGGGGGATCATCGACGCATCCTCGAGCAGCGGGGAGCGGTGCGGGCCACCTCGTGGCCCACCAGGCTGACCGCAACGCTAGTGAGTCCGGCGAGCCCACGTGCGCCTGTGGGCCGGTCGACCAGCGGCGGGTCAGTAGGCCGCCTGGCAGAACCCGTGGTTGCAGTACCCGCCCGGGTGCTTGGCCAGGTACTGCTGGTGCTCGGCCTCCGCCCAGTACAGCGCCCCGAGGTCCTCCACGGTGGTCGTGATGGTGCCGGCGACCCCGGCTGTCTCGAGCCGGGCCTGGTAGCGCTCGCGGCTCGTGAGGGCGGCCTCGCGCTGCTCGGCGCTGGTGGTCAGCACGATCGAGCGGTACTGGGTGCCGATGTCGTTGCCCTGGCGCATGCCCTGGGTGGGGTCGTGCTGCTCCCAGAAGGCGGCGAGCAGGACCTCGAGGTCGACGCTGCCGGGGTCGTAGACGATGCCGGCGACCTCGGCGTGGCCGGTTCGGCCGGTGCACACCTCGGCGTAGGTCGGGTTCGGGGTGGTCCCTCCCGCGTAGCCGACGAAGGTGGTCCACACGCCCTCGAGCTGCCAGAAGATCCGCTCGGCGCCCCAGAAGCAGCCCATGCCGACGACGAGCAGCTCGTGGCCATCCGGCCACGGGGGCGTGATGGGCCGGCCGTGGACGTGGTGGGCGTCGGGGACCGGAAGGGGCGTGGCGCGACCGGGCAGGGCGTCCTCGGGTGCCACCACCTCCAGGGAGCGACGGGCGAAGAGCATGCGACCTCCTCGTGGGCGTGCTGGAGCAGGTTCGGAGCCGGGCGGGGGGCGGCCGGGCCGGCGGCGGGGACACCGCCGCACGACCCGGCCCGGGCTCAGGCGTCGCGCAGGCTGCGCAGGACGTAGCGCAGGATCCCGCCGTGGCGGTAGTAGGCCGCCTCGCCGGGGGTGTCGATGCGGACCTTCGCATCGAAGCCCGAGACGGTGCCGTCCGGCGCCGTGACCGTCACGTGCACCGAGGCGGGGATCGTGCCCTCGTTCAGCGCGGTGATGCCGGTGATGTCGAGGTGCTCCTCGCCGGTCAGACCGAGGTCATCGGCGGTCCGCCCCTCGGGGAACTCCAGCGGCAGCACGCCCATCCCGATCAGGTTGGAGCGGTGGATGCGTTCGAAGGAGGTGGCCAGCACCGCGCGCACCCCGAGCAGGGCGGTGCCCTTGGCGGCCCAGTCCCGGGAGGACCCGGAGCCGTACTCGGCGCCGGCGAGCACCACGAGCGGGACGCCCGCAGCCTGGTACCGCTCGGCGGCCTCGTAGATCGAGGTCACCTCGCCGTCGCCGAGCAGGTCGCGGGTGTAGCCGCCCTCGGTCCCCGGTGCGAGCTGGTTGCGCAGCCGGATGTTGCCGAAGGTGCCCCGGATCATCACCTCGTGGTTGCCGCGCCGGGAGCCGTAGGAGTTGAAGTCCCGCCGCTCGACCCCGTGCTCGACGAGGTAGCTGCCCGCGGGGCTGTCCAGCTTGATCGCCCCGGCCGGCGAGATGTGGTCGGTGGTGACCGAGTCGCCGAGCTTGGCCAGCACCCGGGCACCCTGGATGTCGGTCACCGGCTCCGGCTCCGCACCCATCCCGTCGAAGAAGGAGGGCTTGCGGATGTAGGTGGAGGCGTCGTCCCAGGCGAAGGTGTCACCCTCGGGGGTGGGCAGGCTGCGCCAGCGCTCGTCGCCGTCGAAGACCGAGGCGTACTTCGCGCTGAACATCTCCGTGACGAGCGCCTGGTCGACGACCTGCTCCACCTCCATCGGCGAGGGCCAGATGTCGGCCAGCAGGACCGGCTGGCCGTCGGCGCCGGTGCCGAGCGGCTCGGTCAACAGGTCGAGGTCCATGGTGCCGGCCAGGGCGTAGGCCACCACCAGCGGCGGGGACGCGAGGTAGTTCATCTTCACGTCGGGGTTGATGCGCCCCTCGAAGTTGCGGTTGCCGCTGAGGACGGAGACGACCGCGAGGTCGTGCTCCTGGACCGCCTGGCTGACCTCGGGGATCAGCGGGCCGGAGTTGCCGATGCAGGTGGTGCAGCCGTAGCCGACGAGGTTGAAGCCGAGCTTGTCGAGGTAGGGGGTCAGCCCGGCGCGGTCGTAGTAGTCCATGACCACCTTGGAGCCCGGGGCCAGGGTCGTCTTCACCCAGGGCTTGCGCTCCAGGCCAGCCTCGACGGCCTTCTTGGCCAGCAGTGCCGCCGCGATCATCACCGAGGGGTTGGAGGTGTTGGTGCAGGAGGTGATGGCCGCGATCGTCACCGCCCCGTGGTCCAGCTCGAAGCTGGTCCCGTCGGCGAGGGTGACCGGGGTCGGCTTCGACGGGCGGCCGAGCACGTGGCGGGTGGGCTGGACGGCCGGTGCCACGGCCCCGTCCCCGTCACCGGCGGCGACCGGGTCGGAGGCCGGGAAGGTCTCCTCCAGGCTCTCGTCCAGGCCGGTCGCCTCGCCCGCCTCGGTGTAGTCCCGCAGCGCGACGCGGAAGGAGTCCTTCGCCTTCGACAGATCCACGCGGTCCTGGGGCCGCTTCGGACCGGCCAGGGACGGCACCACCGTGGCCAGGTCGAGGGAGAGCTGCTCGGAGTAGCGCGCCTCGCGGGTGGGGTCGTGCCACAGGCCCTGCTCCTTGCAGTAGGCCTCCACGAGGGCGACCTGTTCCTCAGAGCGGCCGGTGAAGCGCAGGTAGCGCAGGGTCTCCTCGTCCACGGGGAAGATCGCGGCGGTCGAGCCGTACTCCGGGGACATGTTGCCGATGGTGGCGCGGTTGGCCAGCGGCACCGCGGCGACGCCCGAGCCGTAGAACTCCACGAACTTGCCGACCACCCCGTGCGAGCGCAGCATCTCGGTGATGGTCAGGACGAGGTC
>JBKHEJ010000001.1:0-70435 GCA_046540855.1 Nitriliruptoraceae bacterium | reverse complement strand
ATGTCCGCCTCGATCCCCGGCAGCATCCGTACTGCGGCGCTCGCGCCCCCGCCGCCCGGGTCCGGTACGGCCGTCGCAGGCGAGGCGGCGTCGCCGGCACCGTCGGCGCCGTCGTCCAGCACCGCGAGCAGGGCACCGACGGCGACGATCTCCCCCTCGGCAGCGCCGTGCCGGACCAGCACACCGGTCACCGGGGAGGTGATGCCGACGATGGCCTTGTCGGTCTCCACCTCGACGAACTCCTGGTCCGCCGTGACGGGCTCGCCAGGTGCGACCAGCCACCGGACGACCTCGGCCTCGGCCAGGCCCTCACCGACGTCGGGCAGGGGGAACTCGGTCACCACGTCGCGCTCCTAGAACTCGACCGTGCGCCGGATGGCCTCGAGGATGCGGTCCGGGCCGGGGATGTAGTCGTTCTCGATCAGCGGCATCGGGTAGGGGGTGTCGAACCCGGACAGGCGGACGATCGGCGCCTCGAGGTCGAGGAAGCACAGCTCCTGCACGGTGGCGACCAGCTCCGCACCGAACCCTGCGGTCCGGGGCGCCTCCTCCACGGTGATGCACCGCCCCGTGCGTGACACCGAGGTGGCGATCGTCTCCTCGTCCAGCGGCACGAGCGAGCGGACGTCCACCACCTCGACGCTGATGCCCTCCTCAGCCGCGCGATCAGCGGCTTCGAGCGCGTTGACCACCTGGTAGCTCCACGCGAGGATCGTGACGTCGGTTCCGGCCCGCGCGACGCGGGCCCGGCCGATGGGGACGGTGTGGTCGCCGTCGGGGACCTCGTCGCGCACGAGCCGGTAGCCCTTCAGCCCCTCGAGGAAGATGACCGGGTCGGGATCCCGGATGGCCGCGGTGAGCAGCCCCTTGGCGTCGGCGGCCGTGGAGGGGGCGACGATCTTGATGCCGGGCGCGTTGGCGAGCATCGCCTCGAAGGCGTCGGAGTGCAGCTCCGGCGCGTGGACCCCACCGCCGTAGGGCGCGCGGATCGTGACCTGCACCGGGAACCGACCGAGCGTCCGGTACCGGAAGCGGCCGAGCTGGAAGCCGATCTGGTGGAAGGCCTGGTGGGCGAAGCCGAGGAACTGCAGCTCGGCCACGGGGACCATCCCGGCGGTGGCCAGCCCGATCGAGGCGCCGACGATGGCCGCCTCCGACACCGGGGTGTCCACGACGCGCTCGATGCCGAAGGCGGCCTGCAGGCCCTCCGTCGCGCGGAACACCCCGCCCTGCTTGCCGACGTCCTCGCCGAGCACCATGACGCGCTCGTCGGAGGCCATCTCGTCGTGGAGGGCGGCGCGGATCGCCTCGATCATGCTCATGGTCGGCATCAGGCGCCCTTCCACTCGGCCTCGTACGCGAGCCGCTGACGGGTCAGACGCGCCGGCTCCTCGGCGAACACCTGGTCGAACATCGCCGCCTTGTCGACCGGGCCGGCGGCATCGAAGTCGTGGGTGGCCTCCTCGATCAGCTCGTCGATCTCGGCGAGCACCGCGGCCTCACGGTCCTCGTCCCAGAGCTTCTCGGAGGTCAGCCACCTCCGGAAGCGCTCGATCGGATCGCGGGTGCGCGCCTCCTCGAGTTCGCCGGGTTCGAGGTACTTGGTGGGATCGTCGGCGGTGGTGTGGGCGCCGAGGCGGTAGGTCACGGCCTCGAGCAGCGTGGCACCGTCGCCGGCGAGCGCTCGCTCGCGTGCCCGGCGGGTCGCCGCGAACATCGCCAGGACGTCGTTGCCGTCGACGCGCTCCCCGGCGATGCCCACGCCCGCCGCGCGCGCGGCGATGACCCCGGCGGTCTGCAGCTTGAGCGGGACCGAGATGGCCCAGTTGTTGTTCTGGACGACGAAGATCACGGGCGCCTTCGTCACCCCGGCGAGGTTCATGGCCTCGTGGGCGTCCCCCTCGGAGCTGGCACCGTCACCGAAGTGGCAGATCGCCACGGCCTGCTCGCCACGCAGCTTCAGCCCCCAGGCCAGCCCGACCGCGTGCGGCGCGTGCGCCGCGAGCGCCACCTGCTGCGGGTAGAGGCGTCCGTGCTCGGGCAGTCGAGCGCCCTTGGGGTGGCCGTACCGCTGGAGCAGGTAGGTGCCCAGCGGCAGCCCCCAGTGCAGCATCGCGAGCTGCTCGCGGTACTGCGGCACGAGCCGGTCGACGCTCGTGTCCAGCGCGAAGGAGCTACCGACCGAGGCTGCTTCCTGGCCGGACAGCGGCGCGTAGGTGCCGAGCTTGCCACGCCGCTGCAGCGCGATCGCCTTCTGGTCCAGGCGCCGACCGACCAGCATCAGCCGCATCATCCCGTGCAGGGTGGCGTCGTCCAGGCTGTCGGGGAGCTCGCCGACCAGCGTGCCGTCGACGTCGAGGATCCGCTTCGGTTCCACGGGGGCTCCTAGGGTGATGCCGGGATCGGTCGGTGCGGCAGTTGCGGGGCGGAGCGACGAGCCTGGGGTGGCCCGAACACTCGCTCGGAGCGGTCGGCAGCGTCCACAGGTGCGGTGGGCACCGCACCGGAACCGGTCCGAGGGTGACCCGCCGGCCGGGTAGGTGGAGCGGCGCCGGCCGACCGACGGGGGGTTCGGCCGGCCGGCGCCCGTGGGGCGTCAGCCCTGCGTGGGACCGACGAGCTTCCAGGTGGCCGGCAGGAGCGCCGCGGCCAGGACGAGCTTGAGGGCGTCGCCGACCAGGAAGGGGACGGCGCCGAGAACGGTGGCCTCCACCACACCGACGCCGAGGTACAGCGCGAGACCGGCGACCCCGAAGGCGTAGATCGCGAGGTTGCCGACCGCCATCAGCGCGACCGTCCGCCCGACGGTGCGGTCGTTGCCGAGCCGCGCGAGCCGGCCGACGAGCGCCGCCGCGACGAGGAAGCCGACGATGTAGCCGAAGGAGGCGCCGCCGGTGGCGGTGAACCACGGGACCCCGACCAGCCCGAGGACGAGGTAGAGCGAGGCCCCGAGGGTGGCACGGCCGGCGCCGAGCGCCGCGGCGCCGAGGAGCACGGCGAAGGTCTGGCCGGTGACCGGCACCGGGGTGAACGGGAGCGGGACGGCGATCTGCGCCGACAGGCCGATGGCGGCGGCGAAGGCGCCCACCAGCGCCACGTCCTTGACGCGGCTGCCAGGGACGAGATCGGCCAGGACACGGCCCGGGGCGATCGGGTTCGGTGCGGCGATCGAGCTCACGTTGTTCTCCTGGGACGGCGCACGGATCCGAGGGTGGACCCGTGCAGAACGAGCGTTCGTTCGTGCCACGGCGGAGCCTAGCACCCGGGGGGGGCCGGCGAGCAAGGCGCCGCGCGTAGGCCGCCACCGTAGGCGAGCAGCACCCGCGCGTCAGCGCTCGGGGACGGTGCCGAGCCCTGGAGCGGCACCCTGCTCCCGTCCGGAGACCGCCCAGGCACCGAGCAGGACCAGCGCTGTCCCCCCGAGCGCCACCGGCTCCACCGGTTCCGCGAGCACCGCCACCCCGAGCACGATCGCGACGACGGGCACGAGGTAGCTGACGACCGAGCCACGGCTCGCGCCGGTACGCCCCACCAGGGTGGTCCACAGCACGAACGCGAGGCCGGTGCTGAGGAGCCCGAGGGGCAGCATCGCGAGCAGGCTCAACGGCTCGACGCTCGAGCGGGGCAGGCCCACCGCGGCCAACGGCAGGGTCGGCACCAGCGCGATCGTCAACGTGCGCCTGAGGACCGGCAGCGCCCCGTAGCGCTGCTGCATCGGCACCAGCACGCTCACGAGCAGGCTGCCGACGACCATCGTCCCGAGGATGATCGCCACGCCCAGCGCCGTGGCATCGGCACCTGCGAGCTTCGGCGCCGTGATCGCCACGAGACCGGCGAACCCGACCACCACGCCGATGACCTGCCGTGGACGGGGTGCTCGGCGCAGGAGGAGGGAGGCGAAGAAGGTCGTGAGCAGGGGCATGGCGCCGTTCAGCATCCCGACCACCGAGGAGGCCACCCCGAGGTCCTGGGCGATCGGGAAGGTCACCATGGGGAGCCCGAACCAACCGAGCCCGAGGAGCCACAGCCGCCCCCGGTCGGCAGCATCGATGGGTCGCCGGGAGCGCGGGACGAGCCAGATCGCGACCAGACCGAGCAGGACACGGGCCGCGGAGATCACCCCGGGTTCGAGGCTGCGCAGGCCCAGCTCGATCCACAGGTAGGAGGACCCCCAGATGGTCGCGGTCCCCACCAGCAGCGCCCACTCGACCGGCCCGAAGGCCTCAGGCCGGGAACCCTCGCTGGTGGCGAACAGCCCGGACCGGCTGCTCACCCGCGATCGGGCCCGGGGTCGTGGGCCTGGTCCAGCACCGCCGCACCGCCGGCACCGGCCGCACGGTCGGCCGCGGACACGTAGCGACCGGCTGACGGCCGGTCGCCGAGCGTGACGGCGGCACGGATCATGCCCTCGGCGAGCCCCACACCCAGAGCCAGGGTCACCAGCCCCGCGTCACCGACCCGCTCGCGCACGGCCGCGGCCGTCGGATCGTCCAGCGCCTGGGTGTCGAGCAGGAACTGCTCGGCGAAGGCGAGGCAGACCCGGTCCACGTCGGTGAAGCGCGCATCGTCGGTCCAGGCCGCCAGGCGTGCGAGCTTGGGCTCGAGCCCCGCCACCGCGGGACCGAGCCGGACCGCCTGCTCGCTCTCGACCCCGAGCAGCTGGGCGATCCGGACCCGGCACAGCTCGAGCGTCCCCGGTGGCAGCGCGTCGCTGGCCCAGACCTCGTCGACGTAGGCCGCGTAGGTGGCGAACACCTCGGGATGGTGGCGGGCGACGCCCGCGAACCCCGGGCTCATGCGGGCTCCTGGACGGGGTAGCTCTCGGGCTCGAGGCCGAGCGCGACGAGCGCCTTGCCGTCGGCGAGCGCCCGGGTGGTCGTCATGACCATCGCGGTGCCGGCCGCGACCGCGAGCGCGTCGATCTCCGGCGCCGGCCCGGGCCCCGTCGCGAGGTCCCCCGGGTGGGCACGGATGCGCTCACCGAGGTGCAGCGCGGTGCGGGAGCGCTCGTCCAGCCCGTCGTAGCGCCCGAGCCGGGTGCGTTCGATCACGCCCTCGTCGACGCCGGCCTCGGCAGCGGCGGCCGAGCGCTGGTTGCGGCACAGCCGGCATCCGGTCAGCTCGGCCGTGGCGAGCCGCAGGAGCTCGTGCGCGACCGGGTCGGTGTCCATGAGCGGCCGCAGGGTGTCGAAGTACCGCCGCCGCGCCTCGGCCAGAGCGGGGGCGTGTGCTGCGATGACGTCGGCCATCGGGACCACGCCGTCGGGGCGGACGGCACCGTCGGGGATCGCGACTCGGGGGGTCGTCGACATCGTCACACCTTGGGAGGGCCCGGCGCCGTCCTCGGTGGCGGCTCGCTGCCGAGCACCTCGTCAGCTGCGTCGAGGTAGAGGTCGTCCCCGGCACGGAAGCCGGGCTGGTTGAGCACCAGGTAGGTCAGGGTGCCATCGAGGTGGTAGGGCGTCGACGGCGGGATGACCACGAGGTCGCCCGCCACCACCGCGAGCGGCTCCTCCCCCACCGTGATGGTGCCGGCGCCCGCGAGCACCTGGTACAGCCGTGTGCTCGCGTCGGTGCGCAGGCGCTGGTGGTGCCCGTCGATGCGCACCCAGGTGATGGACAGATCCGCGGCGCTGTCCTCGACCCGGAGCAGCGTGCGCAGCTCGACGTCGTTCGCCGGCTCCGCGACGAGCGGCACCTCCTCGAGGCGGCGGTGGAGCGGACGGGCGGACATGAGCACCTCCGAGGCGGCCGACCACGGAGCCTAGTGAACGCTCGTTCGCGCAGCGAGGGGTGACGCGGATGACCGCGGCGCGTGGCCGCTCACTCGCGGACGGCGAAGCGGCGCAGCGACCAGTGGGCGAGGAAGGGCACACCGACCGCGAAGGCCACCGTCCCGATGCCGATCGTGCCCCCGAGGTACCAGCCGAGCAGCAGCGCCGAGGACTCGAGGGCGAGACGCACCGCCCACACGGGTGCACCGAACTCCGCCAGACCGGTCATGAGCCCGTCCCGCGGCCCGGGCCCGAGGCCAGCTCCGATGTAGAGCCCGATGCCCAGCCCGACCAGGACGACACCGACGAGCAGGAACGTCATCCGGATCCACAGCGTGGGCGGCCCGGGGATCACGAGCAGCCACGCGTCGAGCATCAGGCCGACCCCGAGCACGTTGACGACCGTCCCGAAGCCCGGACGTTGCCGTAGGGGGAACCACAGCAGCAGCACGCCCACCCCGATGACGATCGAGGCCTGGCCGATCGTCAGGGGCGTGCGGACCGAGACACCCTGGTTCAGGACCTCGTAGGGCGCGAGCCCGAACTCCGCCCGGACCATGAGGGCGACCCCCACCGCGATGATGGCGAGCCCGAGCACCAAGCGTGGCCCGCGCACCCGCCACTGGGCGCGCGTCGGCCACAGCACGGTCCGGACGATCGGGCGGCGCCTCGGAGCGGGGGTGGCGTCGACCTCGGTCACCACCAGGGTCCGGCGGCGTCGAGGACCTCGAGCTCCGAACGGTCGCCGAGCACCTCGAAGCGCTGCAGCGCGAGGGGCACGTTGCCCTCGAGCCACAGCCGGTCGTGGAAGGCCCGCAGCGAGAACGCCTCCCCCTGGGCCCGCAGCAGCTCGGCCTGCAGCGCCAGGATCTGCTGCTTGCCCACCAGGTAGGTCATGGCGTGACCGGGGTTCGCGGTGTAGCTCGCGGTCTCCTCGAACGCGGTCTCCTCGTCCATCGGCACGAGCTCGACGAAGGCGGCGACCCCCTCCTCGAGGCTGAACGCGCCGGTGGCGAGGTTGACGTCGACGATGACCCGGAGCGAGCGCAGCTTGTTGAAGTTGTGGATCACCTCACGGGAGCGGGGCGCGTCCTCGAACAGGCCGGCCTGGAGCAGGAACTCCTCGTTGTAGAAGGCGATGCCTTCGTTCGGGAGCGAGTCGTAGTAGCGCCGCCGCAGGGGGTTCGGGTGGGCCCACGCGAGGGCGAGCTGCTGGTAGTGCGCCCCCTCGTGGACGATGCCGAGCCGGGGATCGCGGGCGTTCGCGGCGTAGAAGTAGGGCAGGTCCGGCCCGGGCTCGGGGGTGTAGGAGACCCCGTCCTCAGCCAACCGGTCGTCGCCGGTGAGGTCGTCGGTGACCCCGAGCCAGCTGATGGGGGCGAGGTAGGGCGGCATCGGCGCGGTGAGGTAGTGCCGCAGCCGAGCGGGCTGGGTCAGCAGCCCCTCCTGCTCGTAGAAGGCCCGGACCTCACGCTCCCGGCGCGCCTGGTCCTCGACCTGCTCCGCGGCGGTGGCTGGCAGCGGTGGTTGGGGGGCGTCCCGGTGACGGTTGCGCTCGATCGCCTCCCACACGGTCGCGCGGTCCAGTTCGCGCCAGGCGGCGGTGACGAGGTCCTCCGGCTGCCCGGGGTGGAGCGCGACGTGCCGGAGGAACCACACGAACCCGTCGCGGCCGATGGGCGTGAGGGGCGCGAAGGTGTCGAGGCTCTCGCTGAGCCACCCCCGGAAGCTCGCGAGGGCGGCGGCCGCGTCAGCGCCGAGCCCGGTGAGGGTGTCGTGGTCACCGGCGCCGACGAGCCCCTCGAGGCCCGCGATCGAGGCCGGCAGGGCGTCCTCGATGCCGCTGAGGAGCCGGACGGCGGCTGCGGCGAGCGGGCGGACCCCGGCACGGGCGAGGCTGGCCTGGGCGACCTCGAGCTGCGCCGGCACGTTGGCGAGCACGTGCGCGAGGTCTGCGACCCGCTCCTCGCGGAAGGGCGGTGGCCTTAGCAGCAGGTCGAAGTAGGGGCCGATCGCCTGCTCGGCGAGCAGGACCGCGTCGCGCTCCCAGTTGCGCAGGAGCTCGCACTCCCAGCGCACACGAGCGAGCGCTGAGCCGAGCAGGCGGTGGTCGACCTCCCCCGCCGGCGACAGCTCGGCGCGGTCGACCGCCTCCCAGCGGCGGCGGAAGTGCTCGGCGGTGGCGAGTCGCTCCTCGACCGAGGCGGGCGTGATACTCGGCAGCCACCCACGTGGCCGGTCGACCCGGGGGATGTCGTCGGAGGTCCGGAACTGCGTCGGAAGCCGCCACTCCCACAACTCGAGGCCGAGCTGGCGGACGTTCGCGTCGGCGCTCATCGGGCTGCTCCCTGGCTCGCGGCGTCCCGGAGCCGGTCGAGGACGCGCTGCTCGTCGAGGTCGGCCTCCCAATCGGTGTCGACCACGATCTCGTCCACACCAGCGGCCCTGAGGGCCGGGACAGTGGCGGCGACGAGATCGGTCCGGCCCGCCGAGAGGATGATCCTGAGCACGACCCGAAGCTCGGCCGGATCGCGTCCGGCGGCGGTCGCCTCCGCGCGCATGCGCGCCACGGCCCCCGCCACCTCATCGGGGTCGAGGCGGTCGGCGCGCTGCAGGCCGAGCCACCCGTCGCCCTGGGTCGCCGCCCGCCTCAGCGCGATGCCGGAGACCCCACCGATCAGCAGGGGCACGTGCCGTGCGGGGGTGGGCTCGTGGATGACCCCGGCAGGGAGCTGGTAGTGGACGCCGTCGAAGGCTTCGGGGCGGCCCTGCCAGCAGCGCCGCAGCAGCTCCAGCCACTCCGAGAACCGCTTCCCGCGGGCGTCGAAGTCCACCCCGAGGGCCTCGAACTCCTCCCGGAACCACCCGGCCCCGACCCCGAGCGCCACGCGACCTCCCGCGAGCGCGTCCAACGAGGCGACCTGCTTGGCGAGCACGATCGGGTGCCGCTGCGGGAGCACGAGCACGGCGGTCCCGAGCTCGATCGTCTCGGTCACGGCCGCGGCCTGCGCGAGCACGATGAGCGCGTCGTACCACGGCATCTCCACGTCCCACCCGGGCGAGCCGTCATCGCCGAAGGGGTAGTAGGAGCGCGAGGTGTCCTCGGTCATCAGCACGTGGTCGGAGACCCAGGCCGAGTCGAAGCCGGCGACCTCGAGCCGCCGGGCCATGGCCGGGATGCCGTGCTCTGCCGGCTGGGCGCCGGAGCTCGGCAGCTTCGCGCCGATCCGAAAGGGGACCACGTCGGCTCCTGTCGCCAGGTGCGGGGTCGTCGGGGCGGGGGGTGTCGCGGGTCGGCTGTGCTCAGGCGCCCACGGCCGCGAGCATGCGACGGGCAGGCCCCAGGTCGAAGGGGTCGGGGCACTGGATCATCAGCTCCTGCGCTCCCGCGGCGACGTAGGCCTCGACCTCGTCCGCAGCCTCGAGAGCGATGTGGCAGGTGCGCTCGATCGTGGCGGGGTCCCGACCGATCCGCTCGCACCAGCCGTCCAGGGTGGCGTTGGCGCGCGCAAACTCCTCCGGCGAACCGGCGCCGTTCCACACGTCGGCGTGCTCGGCGACGAGGCGCAGCATGACCCGCTCCCCCATCCCCCCGACCAGGATCGGCAGCGGCCCGACGGGCGGCGGTGTCAGCCGGGTGAGGCGCCGGCGCACCCGGTACAGGTAGGCGTCCAGGTCGCGGACCCGCGTGCCGACCGTACCGAACGGGTACTCGTACTCCTCGTAGTCGCGCTGGAACCACCCGGCACCGAGCCCGAGCACGAACCGGCCGTGGCTGAGGTGGTCGACCGTGCGTGCCATGTCGGCGACCAGGTGCGGGTTGCGGTAGGCCGCACCACCCACCAGGTGCCCGAGCTGGACCCGGGAGGTCTCCACGGCGACGGCCGACAGCAGCGTCCACGACTCGAAGTGCGCCGCCTGAGGATCCCCGCGGAGCGGGAAGAAGTGGTCCCAGATCCAGATGCTGTCGACCCCCGCCTCCTCGGCGTCCACGGCGGCGCGGCGCAGCGCGTCGGTGGTGGTCGCCTGCGGCCAGAGCTGCACACCGATGCGGCAGCGGTCGGTGCTCGGCATCAGTCTCGGGCCACGAGGTCGTGGCTGTACTCGTTGAGGTTCACGCCGCCTTCGTCGGTGCACACGATGATGTCCTCGACCCGCACCCCGACCCGACCGGGCCAGAAGATGCTCGGCTCGATCGTGAAGGTCATCCCGGGCTCGAGCGGCGTCTGGTCCTCCTCGGAGATGTAGGGCTCCTCGTGGACGTCCAGCCCGATGCCGTGCCCGGTGCGGTGACGGAACCAGTCGCCGTAGCCGCCCTCGACGATGACCTTGCGGGTGGCCTGGTGGACCTCGGCGGCGGTCACGCCCGGGCGGACGGCGTCGATCCCGGCCTGCTGGGCAGCCATCACCAGGTGGTAGACCCGCTCGTACTCCTCACCGGGCTCGCCGATGTGGATCGTGCGCCCGAAGTCGGAGCAGTAGCCGAGGTGGACCGCACCGAAGTCGAACGAGACCCCCATCCCCGGGCGCAGCGCCTGTTGGGAGATGCGCACGGTCGCGTCCCGGTCGTCGAGCGGACCCATCGACCACACCGCGGTGTCGAAGGACCAGGTCCGCGCGCCGTTGCGGAGCAGGTGGTAGTTCACCTCCTCGGCGAGGTCGAGCTCGGTGACCCCGGCCTCGACCCGCGGTGTCGTCTCGCCGAGCGCGGTGTCGGCCATCCGGCACACCGTCCGCATCAGGTCGAGCTCCTGCTCGTCCTTGATGCGGCGCAGCCGGTTGAGCAGCCGCGTGCCGTCCTGGAGCTGGGCGCCGGGGAAGGCCTGCAGGATCCGCAGCATCGCCGAACCCCAGGTCCGCGCCCCGACCGCGATCGTCCGCGGGGTGCCCAGCCGGCTCGCGACGCGCTGGAACACCTCGTCGCCGTCGTCGAGCTCGTTGACGGTGACGACCTCGCCTGGCACGCCCTCGGGCAGGTCGAACTCGGTCACCATCCGGGGCAGGACGAAGACCGGCTCCCTACCGCGGGCCAGGAACGCCCCGGTCGCCCACCCGTGGGTGTAGTTCACCTCACCGAAGGTGGGGACGCGGCGCTGGATGCCGGTCAGGTACTCGAGGTCCGCGCTGATCGGGAACCAGGCGAGGTCGACCCCCTCCTGGTCCATGAGGGCATCGAAGCGCCGGCGGCGGGCCGCGTGGTCGAAGACGATCTCGCTGGTCATATCGGCTCCTGCTGACCGGTCGGTCGGAGGCGGTGCGTGCGAGCGTTCGTACGGTACTGGCAGCGTAGCGGTGCGGCCAGGCCGGTCGTGGGGGCGTCGCGATCAGTCGCGCAGCGCGGGGAGCACCTCGGTGCCGAGCACCTCGACCGCCCGCAGGGGGTCGGGCCCGAGCGGCGGGCCGAAGGAGAGGTGACGGGCGCCCTGTGCGACCAGCCACCGGCACCGGTCCACCACCTCGTCGGCGTCACCGGCGATACCGAGGCGCAGCATCGGCTCGGTCACGTGCTCGGCCGCAGCGTCGAGGCCCTCTCGCTCGAGCACCTCGGTGATCGGGGCGAAGTCCGCGACCGCGAGCCCGGCGCGAGCGAGCAGGTAGGGCGCGAAGGCCGGCCCGTAGTAGGCGATCTTGGTCGCCAGCGCATGGCGTGCCGCAGCACGGTCCTCATCGATCGAGACCCAGACGCACGCGGCGAGGTCCAGCTCCGCGGGGTCCCGGCCGGCCTCGCGCGCCCCGTCGGCCGCCTGGCTCGCGGCGGTCGGGAAGTGCTCCGGTGGGAACAGCAGGGGCAGCGCACCGTCGGCGACCGCACCGGCCAGCGCCAGCATCCGGGGGCTCATGACGCCGAGGTAGAGGGGGGTCGGACAGGCCGGGGTGCGCAGATACGCCTCCGTGGTCCAACCGGCACCGGCTGCCTCGACGCTCACCGGTGAGCCTCCCTCCAGGAGCGCTCGGATCGCCGCAACCGCCTCGCGGGTGCGCGTGAGCGGCCGTTCCCGCGCCATACCCGCCCAGCGCAGGAAGTCCTCGGCACCGGCCCCGAGCCCGAGCAGGAACCGGCCGCCGCTGACCTCCTGCAGGGTGCTGGCGAGCATGGCGAGCTCCGCCGGGTGCACCGAGTAGGGGTTCATGATCCCGGTCCCCAGCGAGATCGTCGAGGTGGCGGCCGCGACGTGGGTCACCAGCACCGGCGCGCTGCGCAGGAACAGGTCGTTGGACACCCAGAGCTGGTCGAACCCCGCTGCCTCAGCCGTGCGTGCCAGCGCCACGAGCAGGTCCGGCTCGGTGTCGTTGTTCAGCCGCAGGCTGTACCTCACCCGGCACCCACCTCGCTCCCGCCCAGCACCTCCGCCTCGACCTCCACCTCGACCAGCGCTCCTGCGATCAGCCCGGCGACGTACAGGGTGGTGTTCGCGGGTGCGACCACACCGAGCCGCGCCGCGTGGGCCGCCGCGGCCTCTCGCCAGTCCGCGCCGGGGGCGAGGAACAGCCGCGTGCGCACGACGTCCTCGTCGCTGCCGCCGAGCGCGGCGACAGCGGCGAGGGCGCGGTCGAGAGCCTCCTCGGTCTGCCGACGCGTCTCCTCGGGCGCGTTCGGGCCGCGACCCTCCACGGTGGTGCCGCTCACCTCGATCCGGGTCCCCCGCCGGACCGCACGGGCGTAGCCGGCCGCCTGCTCCCACCCCCCGCCGTCGCGGTGGTGCCGCGTCGCCATCCTCGCTCCGATCCTCGCTCGACGGCCCTGACGGACCGCAGTAGGGTCCGCACACGTTTGACGGGGCCGGTGGCCATCACGCTAGTCTCCGTCGATCACCGAACGAGCGCTTGTTCTGAGCCACTATCCGTAGGACGGAGCGACGCAGCCGCCGGCGACGACGAGGAGCCACCGTATGGAGTGGAGGCCGTTCCTTCGCTTCGCGGGAGCTCGCGCGGGCGCCTTCGTGCTGCTCGGCATCGGGGTCACGCTCCTGTCCTTCATCATCACCAACCTCGTCCCGGGCGACCCGATGGCCGCCGCGCTCTCCGACCGGGCACTGGAGGACGAGGCCACCGTGGCCGCCTACCGCGCGCGCTACGGGCTCGACGAACCTCTGCCCATGCAGTACCTGATCTACCTCAGCAACCTGCTGCAGGGCGACTTCGGCACCTCGACCTTCAACGGGCAGCCGGTGTTGAGCGAGCTGGGCAAGTTCGTCCCCGCCACCCTGGAGCTGGCGGCCGTCGCCATCGTCGTCTCGCTCGTGCTCGGGGTCACCTTCGGGACCATCGCCGCCCTGTACCGGGACCGGTTCATCGACCAGTTCCTGCGGGTCTTCTCCCTGGCCGGGGTGTCCATGCCGGTGTTCTGGCTGGCGCTCGTGGCCTTCTACCTGCTGTCCTTCCGGCTCGGCTGGTTCCCCGGGACGGGACGGCTCGACCCCGGCACCGTGCCACCCCCCACCGTGACCGGGGCGTTCACCATCGACGCGCTGCTCGCCGGGGACCGGGCGCTGTTCTGGAACGCCTTCTCGCACGTGCTGCTGCCGGCCTTCGTGCTGGCCGCCTACACGGTCAGCCTGCTCACCCGCTTCACGCGCTCGGCGGTGCTGGAGGTGCTGAGCAACGACTACGTCCGCACCGCACGCGCCAAGGGCCTGTCGGGGTACACGATCGTGGCCCGGCACGTGCTGCGCGCCGCGCTCGCACCGATCATCACCGTCGCCGGGGTGATGTTCGGCTCGATCCTCTCCGGGACCGTGCTGATCGAGACCATCTTCGCGTGGCCCGGGATCGGGCAGTACGCCTTCCGGAGCGCCACCAACCTCGACCTGCCCTCGATCATGGGTGTGAGCCTGTTCGTGGCGGTCGTCTACATCACCATCAACTTCATCGTGGACCTGCTGTACGGCGTCATCGACCCCCGGGTGAGGTTGACCTCGTGAGTGGTATCGAGCCGATCGAATCGACCGAAACCCCCGGCGGCGGCGACCAGGTGCCGAGCGAGGCACCGGCTGAGCAGGTCGGGCGTGCGCCGAAGACGGTGCGCGGCGTCTGGCGCCAGCCGCTCGCGATCACCGGCTTCATCCTGATCGGGTTCTGGATCCTGGTCGCCCTGCTCGCGCCGGTCATCTCCCCGGCCGACCCCCTGGCGCAGGAGTTCGGCCGCTTCCAGCCGCCCTCAGCCGAGAACTGGTTCGGCACCGACGGCGTCGGCCGCGACGTGCTGAGCCGGGTCATCCACGGCGCGCGCATCTCGCTGCCGCTGGCGGTCCTCCTGGTCACCCTCGCCGGGACCATCGGCAGCCTGCTCGGTGGCATCGCGGGCTACTTCGGCGGCCGGGTCGACAGCGTCATCATGCGTCTGGTCGACCTGTTCTTCGCCTTCCCGACCATCATCCTGGCGATGGCCGTCGCGGCCGCGCTCGGTCCGGACCTGCGCAACGCGGTGCTGGCGATCGTGGTGGTGGCCTGGCCGACCTACGCGCGCGTCGTGCGCGGGCTGGTGCTGTCCCAGAAGCAGATGGACTACGTGTCGGCCACCCGGCTGCTCGGGGCCTCCTCACGACGCTCGCTGCTCCGCGACGTGATGCCCAACGTGGGCGGCCCGGTGATGGTGCTCGCGACCCTGGAGCTCGGCAACGCGGTGCTGCTGCTCGCCGGGCTCTCCTTCCTCGGGCTCGGAGCCCGCCCGCCGAGCCCCGAGTGGGGCGCGATGGTCTCCGAGGGTGCCCGCACCTTCGACCGCTGGTGGGTCGGGACCTTCCCCGGCATCGCCATCCTGACCGTGGTCATGGCCTTCAACTTCCTCGGCGACAGCCTGCGGGACGCGCTGGACCCGCGCACCGCCCGTGCCATCCGGGGCCGCGAGTGAGCGCGCTACCGGACACCGCGACCGACCGGGTGCTGACCGTCGAGCGGCTCACGATCGACCTGCCCAGCAAGGGCGAGCCCGTCCGCGTCGTCGACGGCGTCGACCTCAGCGTCGATGCCGGCCAGGTGCTGGGCATCGCCGGCGAGAGCGGGTCCGGCAAGACGATGACCGCGCTCGCCCTGCTCGGGCTCCTACCGACCGGTGCGGTCACCGGGGGCAGGGTCGACTTCCTCGGCAAGGACCTCCTGGGGTTGACGACCAAGCAGTGGCGCTCCACCCGTGGCGACCAGATCGGCGTGGTCTTCCAGGACCCGATGACCGCCCTGCACCCGATGCTCAGCATCGAGCGGCAACTGACCGAGCACGTCCGCCGCCACCTCGACCTCAGCCGGCACGACGCCCGCGACAAGGCGGTCGACCTGCTCCGTCGCGTCCAACTCCCCGACCCCGTCGGGTCGCTGCGGTCCTACCCGCACCAGTTCTCCGGCGGGATGCGGCAGCGCATCGCGATCGCCGTGGCGCTGGCGTGTGACCCGCAGCTGCTCATCGCCGACGAGCCGACCACCGCGCTCGACGTGACGGTCCAGGCCGGGGTGCTGCGGCTGCTCAAGGAGCTGTGCGAGTCCATCGGCCTCGCGGTCATCGTCGTCACGCACGACCTCGGGGTGATGTCCACCGTCGCCGACGACCTGTCGGTGTTCTACGCGGGCCGGATCGTCGAGTCGGGGCCGACCCGTGAGCTCCTGCAGTGCCCACGCCACCCCTACACGCGCGGGCTCCTGGACTCGCTGCCCCACCCCGAGCGGCCCGACCAGCCGCTCGTGCCGATCGACGGGGCACCCGCGACGCCGGCCAACCGGCCGAGCGGGTGCGCCCTGCACCCGCGCTGCGCGTGGGCCCAGCCCAGCTGCAGCCAGCGCGTCCCCACGCTCGAGCTGGTCGCACCCGGTCGCCTCAGCGCCTGCCCGGTCGACCCCTTCGCTGAGGGTCAGCCATGAGCGTGCTCGAGTTGCGTGACGTCTCCGTCACCTACCACCGCAAGCACCTCCCCGACGTCACCGCGGTCGCCGGCGTGTCGCTGACCGTCGAGCGCGGACAGATCGTGGGCCTGGTCGGCGAGTCCGGCTGCGGCAAGTCCACCCTCGGACGCGCCGCCAGCGGGCTGCTGAAGCCCTCCACCGGCGAGGTGCTGTTCGAAGGCGAGCGGGTCACCCCGCTCGGCCGCAAGCCCCGACCGGCGCGGGAGCGTCGGATCCAGATGGTGTTCCAGGACCCGAACTCCTCGCTCAACGGCCGCCGCAAGGTGGGCGACCAGATCGCGGACGGGCTGGAACTCGCCCAGGAGCTGCCGAGCAAGCAGCGCCGGGCCCGGGTCGCCGAGCTCCTCGAGCTCGTCGGGCTCGACGCACGCGCCGCGGACCGCTACCCGCACGAGTTCAGCGGGGGGCAGCGCCAGCGCATCTGCATCGCCCGTGCGTTGTCCGCGGACCCGTCGGTCATCATCGCCGACGAGCCGATCTCCGCGCTGGACGCCTCCGCCCAGGCCCAGATCGCGAACCTGCTCCACGACCTCGCCAAGCAGCTCGACGTCGGGCTGCTCTTCATCAGCCACGACCTCGCCATCGTGCGGCACATCGCCGACGTCGTGACCGTCATGTACCTCGGCAAGGTCGCCGAGTACGGCCCGACCACCCCGGTCTGGGACCAGCCGCTGCACCCCTACAGCGACGCGCTGATCGGCGCGGTCCTGCACGCGGACGGCTCCGCGGAGATGCCCGAGGCCCTGCCCGGCGACGTACCGGACCCGGCGGACCCGCCCCCGGGCTGCCGGTTCCAGACCCGTTGTCCGATGGTCATGGACCGGTGCCGGACGGAGGAACCGGTCCTCACGCCCATCGCGGACGGGGACGGCCGCACGGTGGCCTGCTGGTTGCACCACAGCTGAGCGGTGAACACGGGTGCATCGCCCGCCCAGAGGGTTGACACATCGCTACGAGGGAAGTAGTAGTATCGGATCATGGCATGAACGGTCGTTCGTTCAGCGCCATGGGAGACCCCCGCGGCCGTCTGGCCGCTCCCCAGGCCCCGCCAGGGGCGCCTGACCCTGAAGGAGAACCACGTGAGACAGCCCCGGCTCCGATGGTTCGCTTCCCTGCTCGCGCTCGCGATGATCGCGACCGCCTGCGGCGGTGCGGACGACACCGACACCACCGAACTCGAGGACACGGAGGACGCCGCCACCGAGGAGGGCGGGGACGACGCTGCTGAGGAGGCCGGCGACGAGGGCGGTGGCGACGCTGCTGGTGGCGCGCCCGCTGACGCGCAGCTCGTGATCGACCGTTCCTTCGACCTGCGCACCAACGACCCGCACCGCCAGTTCGAGGCGACGGGCACGATCCTGCACCACGCGACCCACGACACGCTGCTGGGGTTCCCCACCACCGATATCACCGAGCCACAGCCGATCATCGCGGAGTCCTACGAGGTGAACGACGACGCGACCGAGTTCGTGTTCCAGATCCGCGAGGACGTCGTCTTCTCCGACGGCACGCCGCTGACCGCTGCGGACGTGGCCTTCTCGCTGCAGCGGATCGTGAACCTGGCCGGGAACCCGTCCTTCATCATGGCGGGCACCACCACCGAGCAGACCGGCGACTTCGAGGTGACCATCACCACCGAGGAGCCGAACCCGGGCCTGCCCTACATCCTCACCAACAGCTCGACGGCCATCGTCAACTCGGAGCTGGTGACCGAGAACGGCGGCTCCGCGGAGGAGGACGCCTCGGAGACCGACACCGCAGAGGAGTGGTTCAACACCGAGAGCCTCGCCGGCCACGGCTCCGGCCCGTACGTGGTCGAGTCCTTCGACCTCGAGACCGAGGTCGTCCTCGTCCGCAACGAGAACTACTGGGGCGAGGCGCCTGAGTGGCCCCGCGTGGTGCTGCGCAACAACGAGGCAGCGACCCAGCGGCTGAACATCCAGTCCGGTGAGAGCCAGTTGGCGCTGGACATCTCCGGCGACGACCTGGCCGGGCTGCCCGACTCCCTGACCCTCGCCGGCGACCCGGCTGCCGTGACCTTCTTCGTCTTCGCCAACCAGAACCCGGAGGTCTCCGAGGTCACCAGCAACCCGGACTTCGTCGAGGCGGTGCGGTACGGCATCGACTACGACGCGGTCGCGGAACTGGCCGGCGAGAGCGCCCGCCAGGCCTGTGGGATCCTCCCGGACATGCTGCTCGGTGGTCTCCCCGACGAGGAGTGCGTCACGCGTGACCTCGACCGCGCCATCGAAGCCTTCGAGCGCTCCGGCGTCGGCGACACCCCCGTCGAGCTCGAGTACCCGAGCGACTTCTCCGCCAACGGTCTGACCTTCGGCCCGCTGGCCGAGCGGGTCCAGGCCAACCTCGCGGAGGTCGGCATCAACATCGAACTGGCTCCCGCTCCGATCGCCACCGCGCTGGACAACTACCGCGAAGGCGTCGAGGAGATGGGTCTGTGGCTGTGGAACGCCGGCTACCCCGAGCCGTCGTACTACCTCGCCTTCAGCCCCGGTGAGCTCGTCGGGCTGCGCGCCGGCTGGGCCGAGGGCTCCGCGGACGAGGTCAACGACCTCGGCGTGGCGGCGTCCCAGATCATCGACAACGAGGAGCGCGGTGCCGCCTACCAGGAGTGGGAGCGGGCGCTGCAGGAGCAGGGGCCGTACCTGCCGCTGATCCAGCCCTCGACGACCCTGGTCGCCGACCCGATCGTCACGAACGTCGAGTTCCACCCGACCTACATCGTCGACATCGGCAAGCTCGGCTACGGCGGCTGACGTCGCCTGCACCAGGCACCACCGGCGGCCGTCGGATCCCCCCGGGTCCGGCGGCCGCCGCCGTTGACGCCCCCGGCCAACGAGCGAGGCCCATGATGGACCCCCTGGACCCGCATGAGCGTGATCGACTGCTCCGCGAACTGGTGGACCGCCAGGCGATCACTGAGCTGCTCTTCGCCTACTGCGACCGGTTCGACCGCAACGACCCCGCCGGGGTGGCCGCGTTGTTCACCCCGGACGCGGTCATCGACTACACGCCCGACACTCCGACGGTCACCGGCCGGGAGCTGGAGGCCTCCGTCGCGGCTGGGCTCAGGTCGGTCTTCGCCGCCACCAGCCACCACCTCAGCAACGTCAGCATCACCTTCGAGGGGATCGACGCCGCCCGTTCCCTGAGCTACCTCGATGCCTGGCACCGCTACCACGACGGTTCGCCCGACGGCTTCCTGTGGGGCCGCTACCTGCACCGCTTCCGGCGGACCACGGACGGCTGGCGCATCACCGAGCTCGCGCTCCAGGCTGCCGGCACAGTCGACTTCCATCGTGCACGCATGCACACCATCGGGAGGAACCCATGACGCGGCCGAGCCGCTCCCCCGGTGCGGCCGTCTCCGCCGCATCCCTCACCCCGGCGCTGGTACTCGGGGGCTCGGTGATCGCTGGGCCGCTGCTCGGTGCCGGGCTCGTTGCCCGCTCACAGCGACAGCGGGAGCGCCGCGAGCGCACGGTCGCGCTGCTGGAGAGCTTCCTCGCCGAGCCGATGGCCGGGACCCGCCGCGCCGCCTGGGCGTTCCTGCACGCCGAAGGCGACGCGGTGCGGCACTTCTCCCACTACGTGCTCACCGACCCTGAGTACGGCGACCCGGCGCACCAGCAGGGCGTCGTCGCGCTGCTCAAGGTGGCGCTGTTCCACCGGACCGTGCAGGACCTGCGCGCCGCCGGGGCGCTGGACAGGCAGTTGTACCGGGAGCTCCTCGAGCCGCACCGTCAGGCCTGGACCGGCTACACCGAGCGCATCGCCGCGCGCAGTGCGAGCGACCCGGAGGCCATCTCGCGAGGCGACGCCGGGCTGTTCAGCTGGCGCGACGGCTGACCCGGACGGCACCGCCGACCAGTACCAGAGCCGGCTCGGCCAGCACCCGGGGGTCGGCCATCGGATCGCCCTCCACCGCGACGAGGTCGGCGACCGCACCCGGCTCCGGGGCGGACGCGTCCTGGAACCCGTTCATCGCGCGCCCACCGACCGTGGCCGCGTGCAGCACCTCCCGTCGGGGCATCCCGGCCTCCTCGAGCAGGGCGAGCTCGGCGTGGAACCGCTCGGCGATCGGGTTGAGGTCCGCGCCGACCGCGAGACGCACCCCCGCGGCCCGGGCCATGGCCAGGGACTCGGCGTGGCGGGCGCGACTGGCCTCGGCGCGTTCCAGGGAGAAGTCCGGCCAGTTGTCCCCCTCGGCGAGGAACGACGGGTCGTGGGTGACCCCGATCGTCGGCACGAGCCAGGTGCCGTGGGCCGCCATGGCGGCGACCGCCTCCTCGGTCAGCGCGTAGCCGTGCTCGATGGAGCGCCCGCCGAGCTGCGCGAAGCGGATGGCGGGGCCGGCGCCGCCGCAGTGCGCAGCGACGGGCAGACCACGCTGGGCGGCGGTGGTCACGACCGCGGCGAGCTCCTCGTCGGTCAGCTGTGCCTGATCCACCTCCTCGTACCGGCTCGCGAGCCCGCCGGTGAGCATCACCTTGATCCAGTGCGCGCCCCGCTCGACCTGCTCCCGGACCGCCCGGGAGGCCGCGACGGGGCCATCGATGACGTGCATCGACCGGACGTGCGCGTGCACCTTGGGGTAGAAGGTGCCGTGGCCACCGGTCGCCCGGAGCGCACGACCCGTCCCACGGACGCGGGGGCCGGCGAAGCGGCCCGCCTCGATCGCCTGGGCGTACTCGAGATCGATGTCGTCGGCCTCGTCGACGCAGCGCACCCCGGTGATCCCGGCCGCGACCGCGGCGCGGAGGTTCTCCCCGGCACGGATCGTGCGGGCTGGGGAGGTCTCGAGGAACTCGCCGCCGTCGGGGCCGTAGAGGTCCTCGCCGGGGTGGACGTGACAGTCCCACGGGCCGTACAGCACCGTGCAGCCGGTCAGGTCCGACTCGCTGGCCTCGCGCCCGTCGTCCGCGACGAGCCGGCCCCCGACGACGAGGAGGTCCGCGGGCTCCCGTTCGCCCGTCGCGGTGTCCAGCCACATCCCTCCGCGCAGGCGCTGCGGGGTCGGTATGGCGGTTCGGTCGGTCATCGCAGCCTCTTCGGATGGACCAGGGCGGTCTCGCGACCGCACGCGAGCCCGGCAAGCGCGTCGCTCGTCGCCGCTGCCCAGCCCGAGACGCCGGCCGACAGCACCGGCACGGACGGGAACCACAGGGACACGACGAGATCGGCGGCCTGTGGCTCGGGTGCGTCGTCGATCGCGGTGAGGACCTCGACGCGGACCGCGCCGGCGCCGCTGCCGTCCGCGACAGCGGTGGCGAGCACCGCGTCGTGGAGCGCTGCCCGCGGCCGGCCGGGCACCCCGCGGACGAAGCAGAGCAGCCGGGCCGGGGTGTCTGCCACGTCCTCGCCCAGTAGGACCTGGCGGGTCGAGACGACCACCCCGAAGCGGTCTGGGTCGGCGAAGCACCACTCGTCACGATCGGCTGCCTCGGCCGCGGGTGAGCGGAACGCGGCCTGCATCGCGGCGATGTCGTCGAAGTCCAGCTCCGAGCACCCGTCGAAGGACGGCGGCGTGGTGCCCGCCGTGATCGGAAGCCGGTGGTTCTGGACGTAGGCGCGCAGGCCCGGCAGCGCCAGACCGAACGCCCCGTGGACGCCGTGCCAGTGCGCGCTGAACGCCGGGCGGGACAGCCCATCCCGACGCCGCCCGAGCCAGAACCGTGTGATCATCCGGCCACCTCGGTGCGGTGCGAGGGTCAGTCGACCAGGCGGCGACGGATCTCGGCGAGCAGGTCGATGGAGGTGCGCGTCGCCGCGTCGTCCACCAACGGGTACTTCGAGCGGAACATCACGTGGAGGTTGTCGCCGACGATCTCCCGCACCCGCTCGAGCACGGGCGCGATGTCGTCCGGCGTCCCGAGCAACAGCTCCCCCTTGCGCTGCTCGATCTCCTCGGGGGTCAGGCGGTCCGGGTACCAGTCGGCGTAGTCCGCCGGATCGAGCCCGTACCAGTCGCCGTAGACCCGCCGGGTCATCAGGTAGGCCTCCGCCAGGGTCTCCCAGGCGGCGTCCCGACCATCCGGGTGGAGGAACCCGCCCACGTTGAGCGAGAAGTGCGGGTTCGCGGTGTCCTTGCCGTGCCGCTCGAGCGCCTCGCGGTACAGCCGCACCGCCGAGGCCACCCGGTCGAAGATGTCGCGGTTGCGGCCCTCGCCCTCCTCGTAGGCCTCGGAGTCGGTGCCGGCATCCATGCAGAAGCGGTCGCCGAGCCGAGCGCAGCGGTCCAGGGCGTTGGGGTGGTGGCCACCCATCATGACCGGCGGACCGCCCGGCTGGACCGGCTTGGGCGTGACCTCGATGCCGTGCCGCTGGTAGTAGCGCCCCTCGTAGTCGACCGGGCCGTCGGCCCAGGCCTGCCGGCAGATCTCGATCAGCTCCACGGTACGGCCGACGCGCTGCTTGCGGTGCCCGCCGAAGCCCTCGTACTCGATGTCGCGGTAGCCGATGCCGAGCCCGAGTTCGAAGCGGCCGCTGGAGAGCACGTCGAGGAAGGCTGCGTCCTCGGCCATGCGGATGGGATCGTGCAGCGGCGCGAGCGCGAGCCCAAGTCCGACCTTGATCCGCGAGGTCGCCTGGACCATGGCCGCCGCGTAGGGCGCCACGGAGCCGACGAAGCGGGACTCGTGGAAGTGGTGCTCGCTGATCCAGACGCTGTCCAGGCCCGCCTGCTCCGCGTGGACGACCTGATCGATCGACTCCCGCAGGGTCTCGCCGTGGTCCAGTCCCGTCCCCGGATGCCACTCGCCGGAGAACACCCCGAGCCCAACCTCGACCGTCATGGTCCGCTCCTGTCGTGACGGCGGCTCCACGCGAACGCGGGCGCCGGTCGGCTGCAGGAGGAGACCCTAGCCGAGCCGCTGAACGAACGCTCGCTCGCATGCTTCTAGGGTCATCACGGTTCGCTCGCTGGCAGCCAGCCGGCAGGTGAGCTGCGGCTCCGGGACGGGCGTGGTCACGTGGCACCTCCCGGGGTGTGGTGATCCGAGCCGGGCCGGGCCCCGCCCCTCAGCGATCCGTCGCGAGGTCGAGGTAGGTGCGGAAGAAGTCGTCCACCTCGCGCCACATCGCGCGCACGTTGGCCCGGCCCGTCACGTAGTAGTGCTCACCGGGGTAGACGACGTACCGGAAGACCTTGTACTCGCGCTGCATCGCCTCGGCGAAGCGCCGGCCGGCATCGGAGCCCGGGAAGCGACCCTCCCCGTGCACGATCAGCAGCGGGGTTGTCGCGTCCTTGACCTTCAGGATCGAGGAGGCCCGCCGGTAGATCGCCTCGTCCTCCACCGGGTCGCCGAGCTCCTTGCGCAGCAACTGCTGGTGCCGGAACTCCTGCTCCTCCATCATGTGCAGGAAGTCGCCGTACCCGGACAGGCTTGCCGCAGCGCGGAACGCCCCGCGGGTGAAGCTCGCCACGCCCATCGACATGATGCCGCCGTAGCTCAGCCCCGTGACGGCGAGGCGGTCCGCATCGACGCTGTCGAGGCCCGCGAGTACCTGGCCACCGGCGACCACGTCCTGCAGGTCACCGCCGAGCCAGTCACGATCGTTCGCCTCCTCGAAGGCCCGGCCGTACCCGGCGCTGCCGCGGATGTTGGGCAGCAGCAGGGTGTAGCCCTGCAGCGTGAGGAACTGCGCGTAGCCGTCGTAGGCGGGGAACCACTGCATCGTCGGCCCGCCGTGGACCACGACCACCCCGGCGCCGTTGGGTGTCACGCCGACCGACTCCGGTCGGTAGAGGAACCCGGGGATCTCGAGCCCGTCGTGGCCGGGGTAGGTCACCCGCTCCGGCGTCACGGTCCGCGCCTCGAAACTGCGCGGCACCGACCGGGTGAGCCGGGTCACCTCGCCGGTGGCGACCTCGACGACGTGCAGGTCGGCGGGGTGGTGCGCCGTCGCCAGGGTGAAGGCGACGAAGCGCCCGTCGGGCGAGAACGCCGGGAAGGCGCACACCCCATCGCCGGGATCGACCAGCGAGCGAGGCGCACCGCCGTCGAGGTCGAGGAGGTGGAGCGAGACCCGCGCGTCCCGGTTGGAGGTGTAGACGAGGCGGCGGCCATCCGGCGAGAACGCCGCCTGGTCCTGGTCGGCCGCGTCCGGGGCGAGCTGGCGGGGCTCGCCGCCCTCGAAGGGCACGGCCCACAGGTTCAGCCAGTCGGAGCGGTAGGAGCGGAACACCACGGTGCCGCCGTCCGGGGACAGCACCGGCGTGCCGAACCAGCGGCCGTACTGGTAGTCGAACCAGCGGTCGTCGTGGACCAGCAGACGCTCCTCACCCCCGTCGAGCGGGGTGACGAGCACGTCCCGTGCGGTCCAGGTCGCGTCCAGGCGCACATGGAGCAGGTGCCGACCGTCGGGGGTGAGGGTCGGCTGGACCTCGTAGGCGACGTCGGAGGTCAGCCGGGTCGCGGTGCCGTCCGGCACGGCGACGTGGAAGACGTCGTAGGTGCCGTAACGGTTGGCCGCCACGACCATGGAACGGCCGTCCGGCGCCCAGGCCAGCGAGGTGATGTTGGCGCCGAGCCGGGTGAGCTGCACCGCCGGTCCGCCGTCGAAGGGCTGGAGCCACACCTCGGTGTCGCCGATGTCACCGGAGAGGTAGGACAACCATCGGCCGTCGGGGGAGACCCGCGGCAGCGCCGAGGCGAGGTGGCCGACCGAGCCCATGCCGGTCGTCAGACGCTCGGGTGCGCCGCCGTCGACCGGGAACGCCCACAGCTCGGTAGCACCTCCCAGCGGCGAGGCGATGATCACGGCCCCGCCGTCAGGGGTCCACACCGGCGGCTCGATACCCGCGAGCGGTGTGGCCGCGAGCAGCTGGTCGATCGAGAGCGGGGGGCTCACGTCGGCGGTGCTCACTGGATCGTTGCCATGAGGTCGTCCTCCTCGCTGCCCTGGCCCTCCTTGACCTCGAGGGTGACCGTGCCGGCGGCCCCGGCCTCGACGGGGGTCTCCCTCCGCCATCTGGGCGCTCATCTCGGTCATGGCTCGCTCCTGGAAGGGGTGGGTCCGGCTCCGCCGGTGGTCGGCAGGCGCGGAGGTTCCGTCGGACCAGGCGCGCTGAGCCGCTCGGGCCCGCTCGATGGCGTGGCCGTGCGGGGCAACCGCAGGACAGGCACGCCCCGGCGGAGCGCGGCGTGGTCAGACGTGACGGTTGCCATGCGGCCTCCTCGCTTCGGGTACACCGTCGTGAGCGCCCGAGCAGCGCGCCTCTCCATGCGCAAGTACACGTGCAAGCGTTCGTACGGAGTGCTTCTACCCTAGCGGTCGGTACCCCTCCTGCAGCTCTGAACGCGACGACGAAGGAACGGACCCGGAGATGATCGGTCGGTACGCGCATCGCAGGATCGGTGCTGAGCGAGGCACCGGCCGGGGGGCGCCGACCGTAGCCCTGCTCCTCCTGCTGATAGCCACCGGTGGGGGCATCGCGATACTGGCCGGGCTCCTGGAGCCGGGCCAGCGGCAGGTCGCAACCTCAGCGAGCACGGTGGACCGTGACGAGGCGGTCACGCCTGAGGGCACGATCCGCGTCGGCACGAGCGGGGAGCCCCCGCATCTCGACCCTCACCGCTCCACGGACACCTTGGTGCTGCTGATCACCGGCCATGTGTACGAGACGCTGTTCACCTCCGATGCTCGGCACCGACCGGTCCCCCTGCTCGCCGCCGAGCATCACGTCTCGGACGATGACCTCGTCCACACGATCACCCTCCGGCCCGGGATCCGGTTCCACGACGGAACACCCCTGACCGCGACAGACGTCATCGCCTCGCTTGAGCGGTGGGGGCAGCTCTCCGGCCTCGGAGCGGCGCTTCTCGACGCGGTGGAGGCACTCTCGGCACCGGACCCACTGACCGTACGGCTGCAGCTGCACCACCCCTACGGCACCATCCCCCAGTCCCTCACCCGGCAGCTTCAGGCCGCCACCATCCATCCTGCCCACGTCCTCGACCGCTCCGACGCAACGAGCCTCGCAGCACCGATCGGCACCGGCCCGTACCGGGTCGACGGGTGGGAGCCAGGCCGCCAGATCCGGCTCGAGCGTGCGGAGACCTACCGTCCACCGCCTGGACCGGCCGACGGCTACGCCGGCTACCGGCCCCGCCACGCTGCCGCGCTCGAGTTCATCCCGCTGCCCGACGAAGCCGCCCGGGTCGCAGCGCTTCGCGCCGGCGATGTCCACCTGCTGGAGACGGTCAGCCCGGACCAGCTTCCCGTGCTCGAGCGCGACCCGGACATCACCGCGCGGCTCGAGGCCGCGGACGTCTGGCTCAACCTGGTACTGAACCGCCGCGCACCGGCCCTGGAGCCGCTGGGTGTCCGACAGGCCATCCAACGGGCGCTGGACCACGATGCCATCCTCCAAGCGGCGGTCGGGACGGGCGCCTACGAGCTCGACCCTGACCTCCTGCCCGGCGCGGCCCTGTGGAGCAGCGAGGCCGGCTCGGAGCACTACCACCCCCGCGACCCCGAGGGCGCCCGAGCGCTCCTCGCCGAAGCCGACGCCCTGGGTACCCGGCTGCGTCTCCTGACGACCCTGGAGCTGCCCGTGGAGCACAACGCCTCCCTGGTGATCGCCCAGCAGCTGCGCGAGGTCGGGTTCACCGTCGAGGTCGAGGTGGTCGATGGTGCCACCCTGTCGTCGTGGCGGTCCGACGAGAGCCGCTACGAGCTCTACGTCGCCTCGGCGAGCTTCCGACCCGATCCGATCATGCGCAACCTCACCGCCCAGGCCGGGGGATGGTGGGAGGACCCCGAGAAGGAAGCGTTGCTCGACCAGCTGCGCGCCGTCGACGACCTCCCGAGCCGTCAAGAGCTGTGGGCGGCGGTACAGCAACGGTTCCATGAGGACGTGCCACGCATCAAGATCGGCGATATCCGCCGGGTGGTCGCCCACCGCAGCGAGCTCCGCGGGCTGCAGGACACCGATCTCCAGCCCGATCTCTCCACCGTCTGGCTGTCACGGTGACCGCAGCGCTGGTGCGACGCATCGCCGCGGTGATCCCCACCCTGGTCGTGGTCGCGACCCTCGCCTTCCTGATGGTCCACGGTCTGCCAGGAGACGCTGCTGCGGTGATGCTCGGGCCGGAAGCGACACCAGCCCAGATCGACGCGTTACGCGCGGAGCTCGAGGCCGATCAGCCGATCGGCGCCCGCTTCGGCGCCTGGCTGGCTGACGTCTCCCGCGGCGACCTCGGGAACTCGGTGTATCACGGCCGACCGGTGACGGCCCTGGTGGGCGAACGCGTGCTGCCGACGCTCCAGTTGGCCGTGAGCGCACTGCTGGTGGCCGTGATGGTCGGGCTGCCTGCAGGCATCTGGGCATCACGGCGACCCGGCTCCTGGACCGACCGCGGCATCACCCTGTTAGCGACGAGCGCGACCTCCATCGCCTCCTTCTTCCTCGCGATGATCCTGGTGCTGGTGTTCGCCGTTCGGCTCGAGTGGCTGCCCGCCACCGGTGCGGTGCCCCTGAGCGAGGATCCCCTCGCGCACCTGCGCCACCTGGTACTGCCCGCACTGGCTCTCGGCCTGCCGCTGGCCGGTGTGCCGGCCCGCGTGGTACGTGCCAGCCTGCTCGATGGCCTCGATGCGGACCATCTGCGGGCGGCGCGTGCGCGTGGCGTGCGACCTCGCGGCCTTCTGCTGCGCCACGAGCTGCGGCCGAGTCTGGCACCGACGACCGCCGTGCTCGGCAGCAGCTTCGCCGATCTGCTCACCGGTGCGGTGATCGTCGAGACGGTGTTCAACCTGCCGGGGATGGGCCAACTGGTAGCGACCAGCATCGGGCGGCGCGACCTTCTGGTGCTCCAGGGGGTCATCCTGTTCGCAGCCGTGGCGAACGTGCTCGTCAGCCTGACGGTCGATCTGGTGTCGAGCTTGCTGGATCCACGGGGTGATCATGTCCGCGTCTAGCCCGACGGTCACGGTCGGGCTCGAGCACCGCTTCCGACCGCCATGGAGCAGGCCCTGGGAGCTCGGGGTGACCGCCCGAGCGGTCACGGCTGCGGCGTGGCGTTCGGGAACGGCTCGAGCCGGACTCGTCCTGCTCGCCCTCCTGACCCTCGCAGCGATCCTCGGGCCGGCCCTGCTCGCCGACGACGTCCAGACCCTTGTGCCCGCGCGCAGACTCCAACCTCCGTCCACCACCAACTGGCTCGGCACCGATGATCTGGGGCGCGACGTGTTGGTCCGGCTGCTGCTCGGCGCCCGGACCTCGCTCCTCGTGGCACTCGTGGTCGGGGTGACCACGGTGATGCTCGGTCTGGTGGTCGGTATGGTGGCCGCCGGCGTTCGACGCGCCGACGGCCCGTTGATGCGCGCGATGGACGGCCTCCTCGCCTTCCCCACCGTCCTGCTCGCTCTGGCCGTCGTGGTGCGCCTCGGTCCAGGTCTGCCGACCGTGCTGTTGGCGCTGATCCTCGGTCACCTGCCGGTCGTGGCTCGGCTGGTCAGAGCCACGACGCTGACCGCACTCGCCATGCCGCACGTGGAGGCGGCGCGCGCGATCGGGGCCGGTCCGGTCCGTATCGCCGTCCGGCATGTGCTGCCATCGACACTCTCACCCATCCTGGCACAGGGCACCTTCATCGCGGGACTCGCCGTGCTCTCCGAGGCGTCGCTCGCCTTCCTCGGCGTCGGCGCGGACCCCGCGATGAGTTGGGGAGCCGTGCTTCGTGACGGGCAGCGGCTGCTGGGCGTCGCCTGGTGGATCTCGGTTCCGGCCGGTGTCGCGATCAGCCTCATGGTCCTGGCCTGGACCCTGGTCGGGGACGGCCTTCGCGACGCGCTGGACCCACGCAGCCGCACCCGGCTCTCCGTCAGGGGGTGATGGCCGGCAGCACACCGCGACCGAGGGACCGCACCGGAGCCAGGGGGTCGGGCCCCAGCGGGGGGACCGAAGGCGAGGTGTGACACACCCTGTGCGACGGGCCACCGGCAGCGTTCACCAACAACCTCACCAGCCGTTCCAGCGATGACCATGTCCGTACAAGCCCCTACCCCGACCGGAGCTGCCCTGGCCGTGCCGCTGCGCGTCAGCTTCGGGAGGGGCCTGTGACGATCCCGCCACCGACCCTGGCTCCCTACCCGCTCCGGGCGACCGAGCGGCTCCGTCCGCACCGCAGTCCGCTAGGACGACGTCGTCGCGGCTGAGGTGGGCCGGGTCGCGGCCGACGAGGTGCGCGGATGCCGGGAACAGCTCGAGCCTGACCGGCCAGCCCCGCAGGCGCCGCACGTCTCCGGTGCCCCCACCTCGCCGGCGCGCGACGCCATCCCTCTTGGACCAGGGCGCCGAGGAAGGCTAGGGTCCCCCTCGCGAACGAGCGATTGTTCGCGTACGGACGAAGCAGGGAACCCCGACCGGCGCAGGCGACATGCAGCGATCACCGGTCCGGAACGTTGCCCGGGGGCAGGTGGAGGATGCGAGACCGAGCATGCGGAGGCCGACGACCGGCCCGAAGCGGCAGGCAGGCGCCGGTGCGCTCGGTCACGCGGATCGGCCCCATGCCCAGCGACGACGACACAGGGGGGTAACGCCGTGACCGAACCGCTTCTGTCGATCCGTGACCTGGTGACGGAGTTCTCCACGCCGGATGGTGTGGTGCACGCGGTGGACGGGGTGTCCTACGACGTCCACCCCGGTGAGACCGTGGGCGTGGTCGGGGAGTCGGGGTCGGGGAAGTCTGTGACCGTCATGTCGATCCTGCGGCTGATCCCGGAACCGCCGGGGCGTATCGCCAGCGGCGAGATCCTGCTGGAGGATCGCAACCTGTTGGAACTGTCGGAAGCGGAGTTGCGGCAGGTGCGGGGTCGGGACATCGCGATGGTGTTCCAGGACCCGATGACCTCCCTGAACCCGGTGCTGACGATCGGTTCCCAGATCGCCGAGGCGATCACCACACACGACAGCACGGTCGACGAAGCGGAGGCGCGCCGCCGGTCGGTGGAGCTGTTGGAGCTGGTGGGCGTCCCGAACGCCGCGGTGCGCTTCGGCCAGTACCCGCACGAGTACTCCGGGGGGATGCGACAGCGGGCGATGATCGCGATGGCGATCGCCAACCAGCCCAAGATCCTGATCGCCGATGAGCCCACCACGGCGCTCGATGTGACCATCCAGGCGCAGGTGCTCAGCGTGCTTGCCCGGGCGCAGCAGGAGACCAACGCCGGCACGATCCTGATCACCCACGACCTCGGCGTCATCGCAGAGATGGCGGACCGGGTGGTGGTGATGTACGCCGGCAAGGTCGTGGAGACGGGCACGGTGGAGGACATCTTCCACAACCCCTCCCACCCCTACACCCTGGGGCTGTTGTCCTCGCTGCCGCGTACCGACCGGCAGGTGGATCGCCTCGAGCCGATCCCTGGGCAGCCACCGTCGTTGATCAACCTGCCCAAGGGGTGCGCGTTCCACCCGCGGTGCCGGATGTCGGCTGGCCGGGAGGTGTGCCGCACGGAGGTCCCGGAACTGGTGCCGTTGGGCGAGGGGCGTTCCAGCGCCTGCCACTTCCACGACGAACTACCCGAGGAGATCGCGCGGATCGAGGCGGCGATCGGCCTGGACCTCGACGCTGACGAACGGGAGGCCGGGTGATGGCTGCTCTACCGACGCCTCTCGACCCCGTGCCCGTCGGCCCTGGGCTCCATGACCGTGCCCCGCGTGGAGAGACCATCCTGACGGTGGAGAACCTCACCAAGCACTTCCCGCTGCGGGGCGGTGTGTTCAACCGGCAGCACGGATCGGTGTACGCCGTCGATGGGGTCTCCTTCGAGGTCAACGCCGGCGAGACCGTCGGACTGGTGGGGGAGTCCGGCTGCGGGAAGTCCACCACCGGCCGGTGCATCGTGCGGCTGCTGGATCCCACCGACGGCCGGATCCTCTTCAAAGGTCACGACCTGGCCAGCATGTCGCACCGCACCATGCGCGAGATGCGCCGCGAGATCCAGATCGTGTTCCAGGACCCCTACGCCTCCCTCAACCCGAGGATCTCGGTCAACGAGATCATCGCCGAACCGCTGCGCATCTACGGCCGCTGGCGGGACGGTGGCCGCGAACGTGTGAAGGAACTCATGCGCCTGGTGGGGCTCAATCCCGAACACGGCAACCGGTTCCCCCACGAGTTCTCCGGAGGGCAGCGACAGCGCATCGGTATCGCTCGGGCCCTGGCACTCGATCCGCAACTCCTCGTCCTCGACGAACCGGTCTCCGCGCTGGACGTTTCCATCCAGGCGCAGGTGATCAACCTCCTCGAGGAACTCCAGGACGCCCTCGGCCTCGCATACCTCTTCATCGCCCACGACCTGTCCGTGGTCCGCCATATCTCCGACCGGGTCGCGGTGATGTACCTCGGCAAGATCGTCGAGTTCGGCGACACCGAGGAGATCTTCAACAACCCCACCCACCCGTACACCCAGGCCCTGCTCTCGGCCGCACCCATCACCGACCCCCGCGACCGGGACAAGATCGACCGCATCATGCTCCTGGGTGATGTCCCCTCGCCGTCCAACCCACCCTCCGGCTGCCGCTTCCGCACGCGTTGCTGGAAGGCCGAGGACCGCTGCGCCCAGGAAGAACCCCGCCTGATCGACGAGTTCAACCACGGTCACCCCTCCGCCTGCTTCTACGCAGAACCCCGGGAGATCTTCGACCGCTGACAGCGATCGCCCCCTGAGCCGAGGCGCCCCATGGCCAGATACGTCCTCCGACGGCTGCTGATCAGCATCCCCGTCATCATCGCGGCGAGCATCGTCGTCTTCTTCGGGGTCACCATCGTGGGTGACCCGTTGGGCGAGCTGCTCATCACACCCGGTGTCGATATGGACACCGTCGACCGCATCATCGAACGCCGGCATCTCGACCGCCCCCTGTGGGTCCAGTACGGCTACTGGGTCCAGTCGGTGTTCACCGAAGGGTTCGGGACCACGGTCGGGGGCAACCCGATCTGGCCGGACCTGCGCCGATCGATGTGGTTCACCCTGCAGTTGATCGTCGCCGCGGAGGTCCTGGCGCTGTTCTTCGGGATCCTCATCGGTGTCGTTGCAGCCCGTCGCCAGTACTCCTTCTTCGACTACGCCGCGACCACCATCAGCTTCCTCGGCTACTCGATCCCGGTGTTCTGGTTCGCCCTGATCCTGCAGGTGCTCGCGACCAACTTCTTCACGGCTACCGGCATCCGGCTGTTCTACACCGCCGGGGTCAGTTCCGTGGACGCCGGCACCGGGCTCGCCTTCGTCGTCGATCGGCTTCAGCATCTCACGTTGCCGATCATCACCATCGCCTTCGTCAGCGTGGCCGCGTACTCGCGCTACATGCGGGCCTCCATGCTCGAGGTGGTGGGCGCGAACTACGTCACGACCGCACGGGCCAAGGGCCTACCGGAACACCAGGTGATGCGACGTCACGCGCTGCGGAACGCCCTCATCCCGATCGCCACCCTCGCCGCGCTGAACTTCGGCACGGTGTTCACGGGGGCGATCGTCGCCGAGGTGGTCTTCGCCCTGCCCGGGATGGGCACCTTCTTCATCGACGCGCTGACCGACCGTGAGGTCTACAACATCATGGCGTTCCTGATGGTCACCTCCGTGGTCGTCGTGATCGCCAACCTGCTCGCCGACCTGGCCTACGGGCTCCTGAACCCGAGGATCCGCACGTCATGAGCGAAACCCTCCCCACCGCGCCCGAGGGTCAGCCCTTCGGCCTCCCTGATGACGAGGCGCAGGACCAGATCCGGACCCGCAGCCAGTGGCGGCTGGCGGTTCGGACCTTCCTCCGGCACCGCATGGCCATGGCGAGTCTCGCCGTGCTGCTCGGGATCACCCTGGTCGCGATCTTCGCGGAGCAGTTGTCCCCCTACGGTTTCGATGAGGTGAACCTGCAGAACCGGGGGGTCCCGCCCCAACTCGAGGACCAGCACTACTTCGGCACCGATCGCATCGGACGGGACTACTTCAGCCGGGTCATCTACGGCACCCGGACCTCCATCAGCGTGGCCTTCGTGGTGTCGGTGGTCTCGACCACCATCGGCACGATCGTGGGGGCGCTCGCTGGCTTCTACCGAGGTTGGCTCGACAACGTCCTCATGCGGTTCACCGACTTCGTCATCGCCGTCCCGGGCCTCGCCATCCTGCTCGTCGCCGCAGAGTTCATCTCCGGGGGCTCCCCCTACCAGGTGGCGCTCATCATCTCGCTGCTGCTATGGACCAACATCGCCCGCATCGTCCGGGGGAACTACCTCGCGCTCAGGGAGATGGAGTTCGTCGAAGCCGCCCGTTCCTCCGGTGCCTCGGACGTCCGCATCATCTTCCGACACATGCTGCCCAACTCCCTGGGACCGATCATCGTCAACGCGACCCTCGTGGTGGCGCTGGCCATCCTTATCGAGGCGACGCTGTCCTTCCTCGGGTTCGGCGTCCAACCTCCCACCCCAGCGCTGGGCAAGTTGATCAACGACGGCCGGAACGCGATGCTCACGGACTGGTGGTTGGTCACCATGCCTGGCCTGACGATCGTGGCGATCTGCCTGTGCGTGAACTTCATCGGTGACGGGTTGCGCGACGCCCTGGACCCGACCAGCAAGCGCTGAACCTCCGCCGTTGCAGGCAGCAGGGAGGGACCCGTGGCACGGCTCGGACGCCCGCCACTCCTCGGCCGGCAACACGCGGTCAGCACGACCCACTACCTGGCCACCGAGGCCGGTGCGCGGCTGTTCCGGGCCGGCGGCACCGCCATCGACGCAGGTGTGGCGGCGGGCATCGCGCTCGCGGTGGTGGAGCGGCACGTCGCGGACCTCGGTGGTGTCGCGCCCGTGATCGTCCACCGCCCAGGGATGTCCCGTCCCGAGACCATCGACGGCCTCGGCCACTGGCCGGCGTCCCTCGACCTCGCGGGATACCTCGATCGGTACGGCGGCGAGATGCCGATGGGCCTGCCGCGGGCGGTCACCCCGGCCGCCGTCGACGCCTGGTTGACGACGTTGGAGCGCCACGGGACCCGCACCCTCGCAGAGGTGCTGGAGCCAGCGATCGAACTGTGTGACGGCTTCCCGGTGTACCCGCGGCTGGCCGAGGCGATCGCGGAACACACCGACCTGCTCCGCACGTGGGAGGCGAGCGCCCGGACCTTCCTGCCCGGCGGAGGGGTCCCGCGTGTGGGTGACCGGTTCGTGCAACCGGAACTACGCGCCACCTTGGAGCGTCTCGCGGAGGTGGAGCGCAACCACCGCCACCAGGGCCGAAAGAGCGCGATCCGGGCGGCGCGGGACGAGTTCTACCGCGGGGACCTCGCCGAACGCATGGCGAGGTTCCTCGCCGAGCAGGGGTGTGCCCTCGACCTCGCCGACCTCGCCGCGCAGGAGGTAGGGGTCGGGGACGGGGTCCAGGGCACCTACCGCGGCATCGAGGTGCACGCCCACGGGCCGTGGTCCCAGGGTCCCCTGGTCCCCATCGTGCTCGCTCTCCTCGAGGGGTTCGATGATCTCGCGGATCGCAGCCCGGAGGATCCGGTCTTCCTACACCGCTTCGCCGAGGCGATGAAGCTCGCCCTCGCGGACCGGGAGGGGTTCTTCGCCGATCCCGACCTCGTCGACGTCCCCATCGAGGGCTTGATGGATGAGGCCTACCTCGACGAGCGCCGGGCCGTCATCGACGACGCCGTGGCGCACCCCGGCCTCCCGCCGCCCGGCGACCCCTGGCCTCATGCCGGGCGGCGCGGACGCCCCGGCTACGTGCCGCCTCTGACGCGCGGGCCTGCCCAACCGGACACGACCTACGTGTGCGCCATGGACGCGGAGGGCAACGCCTTCTCCGCGACACCCTCCGATTCCGCGCTGCACTCCCCTCTGGTCCCGGGGCTGGGCTGCACGGTGTCAAGCCGGGGCACCCAGTTGTGGCTGGATCCACGACACCCTTCAGCGATCGCTCCGGGGAAGCGTCCGAGGTTGACACCGAACCCGGCGCTGCTGATGGCGGACGGACGGCCGCTCATGCCCTTCGGGTGCCCTGGCGGGGACGCCCAGTCGCAGGCGATGGTCCAGGTTGCCAGCCACATCCTCGATCGCGGGTTGTCGACCCAGGACGCGATCGAGCGTGCTCGGGTGATCACCTTCAGCGCACCCGACTCGTTCCACCCGCACGGTGCGCAACCGGGGGTCCTCGCTGCGGAGGCCCACCTGCCCCTCGCTACCCGGCAGGAGCTCGCAAGCCGAGGCCACATCATCGAGGTCATGGACCGGTGGACCCCGGCTGCCGCGGCGGTGTGCGCGATCCTGCGCCGTCCCGACGGGACGCTCGAGGCCGGAGCCGACCCCCGCCGCGAGAGTCATGCCTGGGTGTGGTGATCACTCGAACCACACCCAGGCACGTGCCCCTCAGCTGAGGTCGATGAGGACCAGATCCTCGCGAGCACGCAGGTCGGCATCGACGCTCGCGACCTCCGCGAGGAGCGTGTCCAGCCGTGCCATCGCCGCCTCGGCCTCACCCCACAACTGCTCCTCAACCGCGAGCAGGGCGGGGGTGGGTGGAGCATCGGAGAGCTGCAACACGGAGTCGCACAGGTGGGCCAGCTTGCCGTCCAGTCCCGCCGGAAGCTTGAGGCGATCGCCACCGTCCTTGAAGTCGGGCTGGGTGAGCTCGCGCTCGACGACGTCCAGGCGTTCCACCAGGCCCTGGAGCCGCTCGCTCGTCGCTTCATCGACCCGGTCAGCCCAGGTGCTGAGCTGGGTGCGCACCCGGCGGAGCTGTGCGATGCGGCGGTGGATCTCACCGACCCGTCGGCTGATGCGCAGGTGTGCGGTGTAGTGCGCAGCCAGATCCTCGTCGGACTCCTCCGCGCGGGGATCACGCCGCACCACCAAGGAGCCGATCGACCGCTGCGCGCCAAGCGCCAGCTCGACCTCGTAGGTCCCAGGTGGGATCCGAGGGCCGCTGGTGACGAAGGTCCGTCCCTCCTCGCCCTCAGCAGGGGCTGCCACGGCCCCCTCAACGGTCAGGTCCCACACGAAGCGGTTGAGCCCTTGCTCGACGGGGATCGTCGGCACCTTGGGGTGGTCCTCTGGGTTCGTGGCGTGGAAGCGCCGGACCAGCTCGCCGTCGGCGGTACGGATCGTCAGGGTCGCTTCCGGCTTCTCCTCGCCGTCGAGCAACGCTGCTCCGATGCGGTAGTGCACGAGCATGCCATCGGGGGGGTTGGTTCCGCCTTCGATGACGAGGTTCTCCGTCGACCCGTCAAGCTGGCGGACCGGGGTGAACGAAGCCCCGCCCAGTGGCACCCCGGGGGTACCCGCGACCCACACGCCCTCACCCGGCATGTCGAAGCCGTTGGGTGTCGGATAGCGGTACACCGGCGGCAGCTCGTGCAGGAGCAGGGCCTCATCCTCCAGCTCCGCCGGCTCCTCACGCAGGGGCGTGACGTCGTCCAGGATCCAGAAACCGCGACCGTGGGTCGCCACGATCAACTCATGGCCGAGCAACCGCAGATCGTAGATCGGCACCGCCGGCAGGTTCCCCGCGATCGAGGTCCAACTCGACCCACCATCCCGGGACATCCACGGCCCCCGCTCCGTCCCCGCATACAGCACCTCGCTCGCGACCGTGTCCTCACGGATGGTGCGCGTCCACTCGTCCTCAGGGATACCCGCAGTGATCCGCTCCCAGCGACCACCGTGATCGCGCGTGACGAACAGCAGCGGACGACGGTCCTGGACCCGGTAGGCGTGCGCCGCCAGGTACGCCGTCCCCGGCGTGTGGCGGGACACCTCGATGCGCTGCACCGTGGACCACGCAGGCAACTCCGGCGGCGTGACATCCCGCCAGCTCGCACCGCCGTCGACAGACACGTGCACCAAGCCGTCATCGGAACCGGCCCACAGCTCCCCCGGCGTCAGAGGCGACTCCGCGAAGGCGTGGATCGTGCAGTAGATCTCCGCTCCCGAGGTATCGAGGGAGATCGGGCCACCCGACGGGCGCTGCTTGTCAGGATCATCCCGGGTCAGATCAGGACTGATCGCCTCCCAACTCATACCACGGTCGGTGGAACGGAACACCCGCTCCCCCCCGATGTACAGCACCGTAGGGTCATGCGGGGAGAACTCGATCGGGAAGGTCCACCCGAACCGGTGCCGCTGCTCACTCGCACCAACCCCCATGAAGTACTCCGGCCACACCGCGACGTCGGCCGGTTGCTCGGTCACACGGTCGAAGCGCAGCAGTGGTCCCGGGTGACCGAACCCAGCGCCACCGAGGAACACCGTGGTGGGGTCGGTGGGGTCGAGGGCGACATCCCCGGACTCAGCCTCTCCGAGCTCCTGACAATCGTCCCAACGGATCGCCCCCTTCCAGGACCGCGAGGGCACCCGGATGCCCGAGTTGTCCTGCTGGGTCGCGTAGAGGTCGTGAGGGAACCGGGGGTCGACGTCGAACCGGTACAGCTGCGCGGTCGGCTGGTTGTAGATCGAGGACCAGCTCACGCCCGCGTTGAACGACACACACGCGCCCCCGTCGTTGCCGTTGATCATGCGTCGCGGATCCCGAGGGTCGATCCACAGGCCGTGGTTGTCGCCGTGCGGCGTCTGGAACTGGGTCCAGTTGCGGCCACCGTCGGTGGAGCGCCACGCCCACAGGTTCATCGAGTAGACGGTGTCAGCGTGGACGGGGTCTGCAACCACGTGGCTGTAGTACCAGGGTCGGCCCTGGATCCCCCGATGGTCACTGACCTGCTCCCAGGTCGCACCCAGATCATCAGAGCGGTACAGCCCACCCTGCCCCTCCGCCGCCTCCACCAGCGCGAACACCCGCCCCGACCGCGCCGGCGACACCGACACCCCCATCCGGCCAAGGATGCCCTCGGCGAACCCCGGCTTGCCCGACACCAACTCCCAACTGTCCCCACCATCGGTGGATCGGTACAACCCCGACCCCTCACCACCCGAACGCATCGTCCAGGGCTTGCGCTCAGCCTCCCACATGGCCGCGAACAGGATCCGCGGGTTGTTCGGATCCATCGCCAGATCCGCCGCACCGGTGCGCTCATCCACATGCAGCACCAACTCCCAACCACGCCCCCCATCGGTGGTGCGGTACACCCCCCGCTCCGGGTTCGGCCCGAAGATGTCCCCGATCGCCGCGACGTAGGCCACATCGGGATCGAGCGGGTGGACACGCACACGGGGGATGTGACGGGTAGCCGCGAGACCGAGATGGTCCCAGGTGCGCCCCCCATCGGTGGTGCGGTAGACCCCATCACCAGGGACCACGTTGTTGCGTACCGCCCCCTCACCGGTCCCCACCCACACCACGTTCGGGTCACTATCAGCAACCGCGATCGCACCGACCGACGGCGAACCGAACCAGCCATCGGTCATCGGCAGCCAGTACCGCCCACCGTCGGTGGTCTTGAACACCCCACCCGAACACGCCCCCATCCAGAAGGTCATCGCCTCGCGCGGATCACCAGCCACCGCCACGACCCGGCCACCACGCGGCGGGCCGACGAAGCGCCACCGCGGTGCTGTGGGTGCGGGTCGCGGGTGGATCGGCAACCTCATGGTCACGCTCCTGATGGGGGCGAAGGGTTAAGCGAGGGGCTCGGCGCGCACGGTGGCCAGCGTGGCCTCCTCCCGCAGCGCCGGTAGGGGCAGGAGCGTGGCATCATCCGCGCCCCGAAGGGCGGCGACCAGAGCGTCCACGCGTTCGGTCCGGACACGCTCCAACTCCTCCACCGCGGTGAGGACCTGGCGCTCGAAGCGCTCGAGCACCTGCCAGGCGCCCTGGTTCGGCGCGGTGTCGGAAAGCTCGACGACGATCTCGGTCAGCAACACGAGCTTCTGGTCGAGACCCGCGGGCATCTTGAGCGCATCGCCGTGGTCCAGCATGTCCGGCTGGGTGAGGATCGCCTCCAACCGGTCGAGCTCGCCGAGCAGGTCCTCCGCTCCGGCGACCAGCCCTGCATCGTCCAACCCGACCACGCGGCTGACCGCCGAGCGAAGGCCGCGCAACAGCTCGAGCTGGTCATGGATCACCGCCACCAGATCACGGACCCGTGTCAGGTAGCGGAACTGGGTGACGAGGTCCTCGTCGGTGGCGTACCCGCGGGGGTCACGACGGACCTCGAGCCGCGAGGTGGCGATCGCCGCACCGCACCGTAGTTCCAGGAGGTAGCGGCCGGGCGGCACGCGTGGCCCCGCGACGACGGCGGAGCGAGTGCCCTCGGAGGAGGGGACGGAAGCCGCTGGCGTGGTCCTCAGGTCCCAGGTGAACCGGTTGAGACCGGACCTGCGGGGCAGGGTGGGGCGCGGAGGACCAGCCTCATCCTCGCTGTCGGACAGGACGCACAGCTCCCTGCCCGCCTCGTCGCGCACGGTCAGGGTGAGCTCAGCCCCATCGTCAGCGAGTCTTGAGCCGAGGTGGTAGTAGAGTGTCGCCCCGTTCGGCGGGTTGGTTCCGCCTTCGATGACGAGGTTCTCCGTCGACCCGTCGAGCTGGCGGACCGGGGTGAACGAGGCCCCGCCCAGTGGCACGCCGAAGAACCCGCCGTTCCACACGCCCTCACCCGGCATGTCGAAGCCGTTGGGTGTCGGATAGCGGTACACCGGCGGCAGCTCGTGCAGGAGCAGGGCCTCATCCTCCAGCTCCGCCGGCTCCTCACGCAGGGGCGTGACGTCGTCCAGGATCCAGAAACCGCGACCGTGGGTCGCCACGATCAACTCATGGCCGAGCAACCGCAGATCGTAGATCGGCACCGCCGGCAGGTTCCCCGCGATCGAGGTCCAACTCGACCCACCATCCCGGGACATCCACGGCCCCCGCTCCGTCCCCGCATACAGCACCTCGCTCGCGACCGTGTCCTCACGGATGGTGCGCGTCCACTCGTCCTCAGGGATACCCGCAGTGATCCGCTCCCAGCGACCACCGTGATCGCGCGTGACGAACAGCAGCGGACGACGGTCCTGGACCCGGTAGGCGTGCGCCGCCAGGTACGCCGTCCCCGGCGTGTGGCGGGACACCTCGATGCGCTGCACCGTGGACCACGCAGGCAACTCCGGCGGCGTGACATCCCGCCAGCTCGCACCGCCGTCGACAGACACGTGCACCAAGCCGTCATCGGAACCGGCCCACAGCTCCCCCGGCGTCAGAGGCGACTCCGCGAAGGCGTGGATCGTGCAGTAGATCTCCGCTCCCGAGGTATCGAGGGAGATCGGGCCACCCGACGGGCGCTGCTTGTCAGGATCATCCCGGGTCAGATCAGGACTGATCGCCTCCCAACTCATACCACGGTCGGTGGAACGGAACACCCGCTCCCCCCCGATGTACAGCACCGTAGGGTCATGCGGGGAGAACTCGATCGGGAAGGTCCACCCGAACCGGTGCCGCTGCTCACTCGCACCAACCCCCATGAAGTACTCCGGCCACACCGCGACGTCGGCCGGTTGCTCGGTCACACGGTCGAAGCGCAGCAGTGGTCCCGGGTGACCGAACCCAGCGCCACCGAGGAACACCGTGGTGGGGTCGGTGGGGTCGAGGGCGACATCCCCGGACTCAGCCTCTCCGAGCTCCTGACAATCGTCCCAACGGATCGCCCCCTTCCAGGACCGCGAGGGCACCCGGATGCCCGAGTTGTCCTGCTGGGTCGCGTAGAGGTCGTGAGGGAACCGGGGGTCGACGTCGAACCGGTACAGCTGCGCGGTCGGCTGGTTGTAGATCGAGGACCAGCTCACGCCCGCGTTGAACGACACACACGCGCCCCCGTCGTTGCCGTTGATCATGCGTCGCGGATCCCGAGGGTCGATCCACAGGCCGTGGTTGTCGCCGTGCGGCGTCTGGAACTGGGTCCAGTTGCGGCCACCGTCGGTGGAGCGCCACGCCCACAGGTTCATCGAGTAGACGGTGTCAGCGTGGACGGGGTCTGCAACCACGTGGCTGTAGTACCAGGGTCGGCCCTGGATCCCCCGATGGTCACTGACCTGCTCCCAGGTCGCACCCAGATCATCAGAGCGGTACAGCCCACCCTGCCCCTCCGCCGCCTCCACCAGCGCGAACACCCGCCCCGACCGCGCCGGCGACACCGACACCCCCATCCGGCCAAGGATGCCCTCGGCGAACCCCGGCTTGCCCGACACCAACTCCCAACTGTCCCCACCATCGGTGGATCGGTACAACCCCGACCCCTCACCACCCGAACGCATCGTCCAGGGCTTGCGCTCAGCCTCCCACATGGCCGCGAACAGGATCCGCGGGTTGTTCGGATCCATCGCCAGATCCGCCGCACCGGTGCGCTCATCCACATGCAGCACCAACTCCCAACCACGCCCCCCATCGGTGGTGCGGTACACCCCCCGCTCCGGGTTCGGCCCGAAGATGTCCCCGATCGCCGCGACGTAGGCCACATCGGGATCGAGCGGGTGGACACGCACACGGGGGATGTGACGGGTAGCCGCGAGACCGAGATGGTCCCAGGTGCGCCCCCCATCGGTGGTGCGGTAGACCCCATCACCAGGGACCACGTTGTTGCGTACCGCCCCCTCACCGGTCCCCACCCACACCACGTTCGGGTCACTATCAGCAACCGCGATCGCACCGACCGACGGCGAACCGAACCAGCCATCGGTCATCGGCAGCCAGTACCGCCCACCGTCGGTGGTCTTGAACACCCCACCCGAACACGCCCCCATCCAGAAGGTCATCGCCTCGCGCGGATCACCAGCCACCGCCACGACCCGGCCACCACGCGGCGGGCCGACGAAGCGCCACCGCGGTAGGTCCACAAGCGGGCGGGGGACGATCGGCAGGGTCACAGCTCTCTCCGATGTCAGGTGCTCCGGAGGCCGGGTTCACGTACGCCTAGGACGGGCGTCACGATCAGAGGTCGGCCAGCGGCTTGATGCGGAGCATCACCCGCTCGCTCTTGATGATCTCGGGGTTGTACGGACGGCCGAAGTACAACTGCGCGCACTCGTCGATGTGATCACGGGCACGCTGCCCACGCACGATCTCGACCACCTCGCCACGGACCTCGACGTAGCGGTAGGGGTTGTCCTGTTCCCAGATGCACACCGTGACCCGGGGGTCACGTTCGACGTTCTTGAACTTCTGGCGGTGCACCTCGGTGTTGATGATCACGCACTCGTCATCGCAGTCGACCCACATGACCTGCGTGGCGGGGTGCCCGTCGGCAAGCATGGTGGTCAGCGTGGCGAAGTTCCTGCCCTTCGCGAGTTCGACGACGTCCTCCGAAAGGGCCATACGGTTCTCCTCGTGTCCAGCCGGATGAGACCCGTTCGAGGAACGAACGAGCGAACGTTCGGGGCAGGCTAGCGAGGGTCGCCCACGCGGGACAAGACCGTCGGCGACCCCGCCCCAGGGTGGCGAGGCTGGAGGCGCACGCTCCGTTAGGGTCGTCGCCACCGGCCAGCCCTGGCCCGACGTGCACCGAACGAGGAGCGCACCGTGATCCCACCCCCGCTACCGGTTGCCGCCCTCGGCATCGACGATGTCCTGGCCCACATCGACGACCACCTCGAAGCGCACCTGTCCGCGCTCGAGGACCTCGTGCGCATCCCGAGCATCAGCGGGGAACCGGCGCACCGGGATGACCTGTCCACCAGCGCCATAGCGTGCGCGAGGCTGCTCCGCCAAGCAGGACTGGATGACGTCGAGGTGGTGCGAGCGGACGGGGGAGCGCCCGCGGTGCTGGGCCGCGCCGCGGGGGTCGATCCCCAAGCCCCCACGGTGCTCCTCTACGCCCACCACGATGTCCAGCCGGTCGGCCCGGGCTGGAGCCGCGCGCCTTTCGACCCGAGCCGCGAGGATGGACGTTGCTACGGGCGTGGCATCGCCGACGACAAGGCCGGTGTGATGGTGCACGTCGCGGCGATCGCAGCCTGGGTAGCGACCCGCGGTGCACCTCCGGTCCACGTGGCGGTCCTGTTCGAAGGGGAGGAGGAGATCGGCTCGCCGACGCTGCCCGCGCTCCTCGCCACCCACCGTGACCGCATCGACGCTGACGCGCTGGTGGCCTGTGACGGCCTGAACCATGGCGTCGGGACGCCCTCCCTGACGTGCTTCCTGCGCGGTCGTGTGGACGCCGAGATCACCTTGGCTGCGACCCGAACGGACGTCCACTCCGGCGTCGTCGGCGGGCTCGTGAGGGATCCGCTGCTGGCGCTGTGTCAGGTGCTCGCCTCCTGCGTGGACCAACAGGGGGAGATCGCGATCGATGGCTTCGCCGACGACGCGCACCGACCGACCGCCGCTGAGCGTGCTCGCCTCACCGAGCTCGGCTTCGACGAGCCCAGCTGGCGCGAGGATGTCGGTGTGCACGACGGGGTGGTGCTCGGCGGCGGTGACCGACACCCCCTGGAGGCCTTGTGGCTGCGTCCCGCGCTCAGCGTCGAAGGCATCGACGCGCCCTCGGTGGAGGGTTCGGCCAGCATCCAGGTCGCCGCGGCCCGGGCACGGATCAGCGTGCGCCTCGCCCCGGGACAGTCCCCGTCACGGGCACGCGATGCCCTGGTCCGCCACCTCACGGCCGCTGTGCCCTGGGGGCTCACGGCCGAGGTGATCCCGGGCGACGCGCTGCCACCCTTCCGCTGCGATCCCGCGACCCGGCCAGCGCGAGCAACGCTCGACGCGCTGAGCGCGGGCTACGGGGTGCCCGCCGTCGCAACGGGCGTGGGCGGGTCGATCCCCTTCGTGGCCCAAGCGGCGGAAGCGCTGGGCGGGATACCTGCGCTGATCACCGCCGTGGCGGATCCCCGGACCAACGCTCACGGTCCCGATGAGTCCCTCGAGGTCGCGGGCTTCCGTGGCGCCTGCCGCGCCGAGGCCGTGCTGCTCGCCACGATCGGCGCGGCGTTGCACGCCGAGGGTGGCCGTGAGCGCTGAGCCCCTGCCGGGTGTACCGCCGCCGCCCCTGGTGACCACCGGGCGCCCCAGCGTGCTGGCGCGGCACCACGCCATCAGCACGACCCACCAGGCGGCCACCGAGGCCGGCCACCGCGTGTTCCTCGCCGGCGGTACCGCGATCGACGCTGGCGTGGCCGCGGGTCTGGCACTCAACGTGGTGGAGCCGCACCTGTCGAACGTGTTGGGGGTGGCCCCGATCCTGCTCCAGCCGGCCCAAGGAGATCCGGTGGCGATGGACGGGCTGGGGCGGTGGCCAGCGGCATGGGACCGTGCTGAGGTCCTGCGCAGGTTCCACGGCGATCTGCCGGTCGGGGTACCCCGGATGGTGTCTCCGGGCGCGATCGATGCGTGGCTGACCTGCCTGGCGCGCTTCGGAACCCGCACCCTCGCGGAGGTGGCCGCGCCGGCGATCGAGCTGGCAGAGGGGTTCCCGGTGTCGCCGCGCCTGGCGGCCTACCTGTCAGCGGAGCACACGACCATCTCTGCCTGGCCGACCACGGCAGCGGTGTTCCTGCCCGGAGGGCGGGCGCCCGAGGCCGGTGAGCTCCTGGTGCAGGAGGATCTCGCCGGTCTCCTGCGCCGGCTGGTGGCTCTGGAGTCCAGCCACGCCCACCGCGGACGGGTGGCCGCCCTGTTGGCGGTGCGCCAGGACGTGTTCACGGGAGGCATCGGCCGAGAACTCGCCGCCTTCCTAGCGCACGTCGGCAGCGGCCTCACCGCCCGGGATCTGGCGGCGGCACGCTGCACGATCGAACCTCCCGTTCGAGGCCAGTACCGTGGCCATGAGGTGCTGGCATGCGGCCCGTGGAGCCAGGGGCTGGTCGTACCCCTGGCCCTCCACCTGCTCGCCGATCTGGACCTGGCGGCAGCCACGGAGCCGGACCGCCTCCACGCGATCGCCGAGGCGCTGAAGCTGGCCTTCGCGGACCGGGAAGGGTTCCTCGGCGATCCGGAGCACGTCGACGTGCCCGTGGAGGGGCTGCTCTCCCCCGCCTACGCCCGCGAACGCCGTGCGCTCATCGACCACCGAGTTGCCGCGCCCGGTCTGCCGGCGCCAGGCGACCCGTGGCCGCACACCTCACGGAACGGGCCCGCGGGCTACCGACCGAACCCGACCTCGGGAGAGGGTGGCCCTGACACCGCCTTCGTCGCGGCGATGGATGCGGCCGGCAACGCCTTCGCCGCCACGCCCTCGGATCCCGCCCTTCTCGGCCCCGTGGTGCCTGGCCTGGGCGCCACCGTCTCGACCCGCGGTTCGATGCTGTGGCTGGAGGCCGACCATCCCTCGGTGGTCGCCCCGGGCAAACGGCCCCGCCTGACCTGCAACCCGGGTCTGCTCCGGCTGGACGGACGGGCCGTGCTCGCCTACGGCTGCCCGGGGGCTGACGCGCAGTGCCAGGCGATGGTGCAGGTGGTGGTCCAGCTGTTGGACCGCGGCGTCGGCGTCCAGGAGGCCATCGAGGCACCACGCATCGTCACCACCTCGGTGCCCAGCTCGATCTTCCCCCACGCGTGGCGCCCGGGCGGGCTCGCGATCGAGTCTCGGGTGTCCGACGCGACCCGAGCGGACCTGCACGCGCGGGGGCACCGCCTCGAACCGCTCCCGGCCTTCGCGCCGCAGGCCGCAGGGGTCTCAGCGGTACGTCGGCGGCCGAACGGCGTGCTGGAAGCCGGGGCCGACCCGCGCCGCGAGGGCAGCGCCCTGGGCCGCTGACCGGCGGGGGTGCCGCCGCGGCGGCACCCCCGAGCGATGGTCAGTTGTCGGTCCGGAACCACTCCGCCGCGTTCCAGGTGGGTCCGGCGCTGGTCGGGTTGGTCCGGACCCCGCGCACGTGCTCGCTGGCCAGGGTGATGACCGGCGACTCGTACAGCGGGAAGGACAGCATGGTCTCGGCCAGCAGCGCATCAGCAGCGTTGATGAGCGCAGCTCGCTCCTCCGGGTCCGAGGTCAGGTTGGCCTCGACCATCAGATCCGTGGCCTCCTGCTCGCAGTACAGGGTGAAGTTCTGCGAGCCGGTCCCCCGCTCCTCGTCGGGGCAGCCCCACTGCGAGGGCGCAACGACCGGATCGGGCTGGCCGGTCAGGGCCCACCCTGCCATCTCGTAGTCGTTCTCCCACACCCGGGTGCCGAACAGCACGGAGGCCTCGGAGAAGTCCGCGGTCAGGGCGATGCCGATCTCGGCGAGCTGCGCCTGCATGATCTCGAAGGTCAACTCGCGACGCTCGTTGCCCGTGGTGGTGGCGTACGCGATCTCCAGACGCTCGCCCTCGCAGATGAACACATCGTCGGTGTCACGCTCGCAACCGTTGTCCTCGAGCAGCGCGACCGCCCCCTCGGGGTCGTAGGCCAGAGCCTCCTCCCAGTTGGGCTGGTACTCCGGGGCGCTGGAGGTGTAGAGCAGGCTGTTCAGCGGAGTGGCGTCCGGGTTGATGGGGGCGATCAGGGCCTCCACGATCGCGTCGCGGTCGATCGCCTTGGCGATCGCCTGCCGGACATAGAGCGGCTCCACCGGGGTGCCCTCGGTGACGAAGGAGACCTTCTCCCACTGGGCCCCGCTGGCGACATCGGTGGTGATGGTCCCGATCTCCTCCACCTGCTCCACGAGATCGATCTGCGCCTGCGGTGCGAGCACGTCGACCTCGCCACCGCGCAGTTGCTGCACCTGGGTGGAGGAGTCCTCGAGGAACCGGAAGACGATCCGATCAAGGTGTGCCGGCTCACCCCAGTAGTCCTCGTTGCGTACCAGGGTCAGGTCGACGCCCTTGTTCCACTCCTCGAAACGGAAGGGGCCTGAGGCGACCGGGATCTCGTCCCGCCACACCTCGTTCAGGTCCTCACCCTCGAGGATGTGCTTGGGGAGGATCACCCCCGACTGGTCGGAGAAGAGCGTGCGCCAGGGAGCGTATTCCCGCTCGAAGGTGAAGGTGATGGTCTTGTCGTCCACGATCTCCACGTCGGAGACCAGGTCGTAGCCCTCTCGGGATACCACCTCGACCTCCGGGTCGATGCGGCGCTCCCAGGTGAACTCCACGTCCTCCGCGGTGATCGGCTCACCGTCGCTCCAGGTCGCGTCCGGGTGCAGCTCGTAGGTGACGCGGAAGGGGTCCTCCTCAACGGTCGGCTCACCGGCCAGCAGGTAGGGCTCGTACTCCAGGTCCGGGGTGACCCGGAACAGCGACATCAACACCGGGGTCGTCACGACGGAGGTCGCGTAGAGGTTCCCCTCCTGAAGGAAGGGGTTGATGATCGCCGGCTCCTGGTCGGCGCCGAACACGACGGTGCCTCCGGCCTGAGGCTCCTCGGCGTCAGCGCCGGTCGCGTCCTCTTCGGCCTCGCCCGCCGCCTCCTCCTCGGCACTGTCCTCCGTCGGCTCTTCGGTGGGGGCCTCGGCGGATCCGGCGCACGCGGCGGCAACCAGCGCCAGTGCCATGACCAGCGCCGGAAGGGCGACGCCTCGGCCTGCTCTGCTCATCGGTGTACGCATACAACTCCCTCGGTGGTTCGGTCGGTGGAGGTCCGCGCCTGCTGACGGGGCATCCACCGAGGTGGCCGAGCACGGCGAGGTCCCAGACGCTCCCCGTACCTCTGGACGGGAGGCGAATGAACGTACGCTCGCCTCCTACGACGACGATAGAAGACCGTCCTGGGGGGCGTCAGGTACCCCGGCCATAATCACCGCCGACGCGCGATGGCCGCACACGCTGGCGATGGTGCTGGCGGTACGCAGGAGGGGGCGGCCTGTGGCCGCCCCCTCCGTGTCGGTGGTGGCGCTGGCAGCCACCGGTCAGGTCACTCGGTCAGGTACCAGTCCTGGGTGTTCCAGGTCGGACCCACCGAGCTCGGGTTCGTCTCCACGCCGGCCACCCGGGTGTTGTACGCCGTGATCGTCGGGGTCTGGTAGAGCGGGATCACCGGGACCAGCTCAGCCAGCAGGGCGTCGGCCTCCTGGAACAGCTCCGTGCGGCGCCCCGGGTCGATCTCCTGGTTCGCCTCACGCATGAGCTCGGTGGCCTCCTCCGAGCAGACCCCGGTGAAGTTCTGCCCACCGGTACCCGCGTCCTCATCCGTGCAGCCCCACTGTGAGATGGTGTTGAAGGGATCCGGAGTGCCCGTCCAACCCCACGCGCTGATGCTGAAGTCCCGCTCGAACAGGCGCGTACCGAACAGGACCGAGGCCTCCGAGAAGTCCGCGCTCAGCTCGATGCCGATGTCCGCGAGCTGCGCCTGAAGGACCTCGAAGGTCAGCTCCCGGCGCTCGTTGCCCGTCGTGGTCGCGTAGGGGATCGACAGGCGGACACCATCGCAGACGTACACGCCGTCGTCACCGAGCTCGCACCCGTTGTCGATGAGCAACTGCTCGGCCGCCTCCGGGTCGAAGGCCAGCGCATCCGACCAGTTCGGCTCGAACTCCGGCTGGTTGGTCAGGTAGAAGATGCTGTCCAGAGGCTCCGCGTCGGGCTGGATCGGCGCGATCAGCGCATCAACGAGCGCTGCTCGGTCGATGCCCTTGGCGATGGCCTGGCGGACGAACAGCGGTGCGAGCTCCGGCTTGTCCGCCTGCAGGTTCAGGTGCTCCCAGCTCGGACCGGCGACGGCGTTCAGCACGACGTCGTCGATGGCCTCGATCTGCTCCACGAGATCGATCTGCGGTTGCGGAGCGAGCACGTCGATCTCCCCACCTCGCAACTGCTGCACCTGCGTCGAGGAGTCCTCGAGGAACCGGAAGACGATCCGGTCCAGGCTCGGCTCGGTCCCCCAGTAGTTCTCGTTCTTGACCAGGGTGAGGTCCACGCCGCGGTTCCACTCCTCGAACATGAACGGACCGGAAGCGACCGGGATATCGTCCCGCCACACCTCGTTCAGGTCCTCACCCTCGAGGATGTGGGCCGGAAGGATCACCCCGTCGATGGTGGAGAACATCAGACGCCAGGGTGCGTAGACCTCCTCGAAGGTGAAGGTGATGGTCTTGTCGTCCACGATCTCGACGTCGCTGACCTGGTCGTAACCGGTTCGGTTCGCGACCTCCACCTCGGGGTCGACCCGGCGCTCCCACGTGAACTCGACGTCACGAGCGGTGATCGGGGTGCCGTCGCTCCACACCGCGTCCTCCTTCAGCGTGTAGGTCACGCGGAAGGGATCCTCCTCGACGACGGGCTCTCCGTCGAGGAGCAGGGGTTCGAAGTCCAGCTCCGGCGTGATCCGCCACAACGGGTAGAGCTGGGGCGCGACGACCACCGAGGTCGCGAACAGGATGCCCTCCTGGATCGACGGGTTGAGGATGGCCGGCTCCTGCTCGGCACCGAAGATGACCGTGCCGCCATCGACACGATCACCGGCTGCCTCCTCCTCGTCGCCACCCTCCTCATCACCCTCGTCGTCCTCGACCTCCTCACCTTCCTCGGTCTCCTCGGCGACGTCCTCACCCTCGTCGGCGGACGTGGTGTCCTCGGCCTCCCCGCAGGCTGCGGCGACCATGGCCAGCGCGAGCAGCAGCAGTAGCGCCGCTCGCTGGATCTTGCGTTCCTGAGGCTGCTTCATCGAGTCAGCTCCCTTGGTGATCATGCGAACGGCGGCGCGTACTCGCACCTCCGCTGCTCCCAGCGTGCCTTCGTGTCCCTCTCCCCCGCCCGCGCCGGCGACACGGACGAACGACCGTTCGTTAGCCTACTATCGAGGTAACTGCCACGGCAAGACCGCGGCGTTGCTTCACGCCTCGACCGGCGCCGGCCACCGTGCGAGCGCGCCCACGCGCGAGCGCTCGGCTGCTCACGCGACCAGCCGGCGTCCGTGAGCGAAGACCATCCGGGGCGTGCGGAGCACCGCGAGATCGTCCAGTGGGTCACCCTCGACCAGGACGAGATCGCCGATCCCGCCGGCCTCGGGCAGCGTGTCGTCCCCGAAGCCGTTCAGTGCCCGCCCTCCCACGGTTGCCGCCTCCAGGACCGCGAGGCGATCCATGCCGGCACGCTCCATCATCTCCAGTTCGCGGTGCAGCCGTGGCCCGATCGGATTGAGGTCGGCGCCCGCAGCGATGCGCACCCCGGCCTCCTGGCAGACCCGCACCGCGTCAGCATGCCCGGGCGCGGTCTCGAAGGCCCGGTTGGCGGCATGCGCGGGCCACCCTTCGGCCTCGATGAACTCCCGGTCGTGGGTCACCGACAGCGTCGGCACGAACCAGGTGCCATGAGCGGCCATCGCAGCTGCCGCCCGCTCGTCGAGGGCGTAGCCGTGTTCCACCGAGCGGCCTCCGAGCTCAGCGAAGCGCACCGCAGCCTCGGAGCCACCACAGTGGGCGGCGACGGGGATCCCACGGATCCGAGCCACCTCCATCAGGGCCGTCAGTTCCTCGTCGGTGAACTGCACCCCGTCCACGGTCTCGTGGGGGCTGTACAAGCCGCCGGTGAGCATGATCTTGACCCAGTGCGCGCCCCGCTCGACCAGCAGACGCACCGCCCGGGCCATCTGAGTGGGGCCGTCTACCACGAGCTCCGCATCGAGCTGCGTGAAGACCCGCGGGAAGGCCGTCCCGTGTCCGGCGGTGGTCCGGATGCCGCGGCCCGCGCCGAGCACCCTGGGACCGACCGGGGTGCCCGCGGCGAAGGCACGGCCCCAAGCCAGGTCGATCTCGTTCGCCTCGTCGACTGCCCGCGTACCAGTGACCCCCATCCGTGCCGCTTGCTGGAGGTTCTCGCCCGCGCGGATCGTGCGCTCGGGGGCGGCCTCGAAGTAGCCGGCAGCGTCCGGGTCGTACATCATCCCACCCGGGTGGGTGTGGCAGTCCCACAGCCCGAAGAGCGCGGTGAGACCGGATGCGTCCACCACCGTCGCATCACCGGGCTCAGCCGCGATACGACCGTCGCGTAGGACGATATCCCGCTGCGCGGTCTCACCGGTCGCCACGTCCAACCAGCGTGCGCCCCGCAGGTACCAACTCTGTTCCACCACGTCGCGCCCTCCCGCGGCCGACCGCCGCTTCTCACTCCCGCTCGGCCGGCGCAAGGATGGCCGGCATCGGACAGGCCCACCCTTCGCCAGTGAGCTAACGCTCGTTCGTATCCGGGAGCACTGAAGCAGCCCGCGGCGAGGTGGGCAACCTCGACTTCTGATGCGACCACCGTTCCGGATCGAGGCGCGAGGGACCCTCACGACCCCGGCTGAGATGGTTGCTGCGGCGGCACTGCTCCCCCGCCAGCTGCCCGGTCACGGTGCCCCGCCGACCTTGATCACCTGGCCGGTGACGTAGCGCGCCATCGACGATGCGAGGAAGCGGATGACGTCGGCGACGTCCTCGGGCTGCCCGATCCGAGCGAGGGGCACCTGCGCAGCGATCCGTTGCCGGTAGGTCTCCATGTCCATGCCCAGTTGCGCCGCGGTCTGGCGGGTCATACGGCTCTCGACGGCTCCGGGCGCTACGGCGTTCACCCGGGTGTGTGGCGCCAACCCGAGTGCCAGGGCACGGGTGAGGCCGGGGATCGAGGCCTTGGCCGCCGAGTAGTTGCTGTGGCCCCGGGTAGAGCCCCAGGCGGCGCCCGAGGACACCGTCACGATCGACGAGCCTCCCCGTAGGTGGGGTACCGCTGCCCGGACCACCTTGAAGGTGCCGGCGAGGTGGACTCCGACCACCTCGTCGAGGTCGTCGTCCTCCATCTCCGTGATCGGTGCGTTGCGCAGCACCCCCACGCACGTCATCACGACGTCCGGCACGGCACCACCCCGCCAAGCGAACCGACCGAGGCAGAGCGGGGTGGATCCCAACTCAGCTGCCGACCACCAGCACCCTGGCGAGCGTCCGCAGGCCAAGCGACAAGGGCCTGGGCGCTCATCAGCCCGGCAGAGTGCCCGTGGCGGGAGGGATCAGCCCGTCCAGAGCGAACTGTTCCGCGATCAGCGCGACGGGGATCGAGCCGTAGGAGAGCAGTTTGTCGTGGAAGGCCTTGAGGTCTGGACCGACCGACTTCCCGGGGATCGCCCGCTGCCTTAGCTCGTGGATCGCGGTCCGTCCCAACAGGTAGGACGATGGATAGGTGGGGTTGTCGTGCCGCACATAGCGCATGATCTCGCCCTCGGCCATGTGACGATCGAGGCACACCTCCCGCTCCAGTACGTCCGCAGCCTCCCGCACGTTCATGCCGCGGGTGTGCAGCCCGGTGTCCACCACCACCCGGGCCGAACGCCACAGAGCGTTGCGCAGCTTGAACAGGCGAACGTCGGGTTCCGCCAGCAGCCCGGTCTCGGTCAGGAGGTCCTCGGTGTACAGGCCCCAGCCCTCGACGAAGAGCGGGCTGGAGGTGTAGCGGCGGATCGGTGATGCCGCCGTGGCCAGCTTGTGGTGCACCTTCTGGAGGTGGTGTCCCGGGTAGATCTCATGACCCGCTATGGACCGGCAGAACGCGTAGCAGTTGTCTCGCATGTGCTGACGCTGGCGCTCCTGCGGCGCATCCGGATCCAGCGGGGTGATCAGCCACTCGCTCTCGAGTCCAGGCTCGAAGGGCGGCGTGGTCGCCATGACCGCGATGGGGAGGCTGGCCCGCAGATAGGCGGGCAACCAACGCATCCGGCACACCTCGCCATCGGGGATGGTGATCAGGTCCTTCTCGATGCAGTGCTCCCGAGCGAGCGCCATCTCATCGCCGTAGGCGGTCACGAAGGCTTCCGGAGCGGGGTGATGGTCCTTGACCCGTGCGATCTGCTCCATCCACGATGACGTGGGATCCAGTTCGGCAGCCAACGCTTCCAGCGCCGCGCGATCGCGATCGACCGCCTCACGCCCCCAAGCGTAGAGCTCGTCGTGGTCCATCTCGACGCGGTGGTAGGTCTCGAGCAGGAAGTCCACGTGCGCCGCACCCGCGCGGTACTCCCCCGCCGCGCGCGCTCCCAGATCCTCGAGCCCCCGGTCGAAACGCTCCAGCGCAGCTCCGGCTGCGGCGCTGTCGGCTGCGATCTCGGCGGCCAGTGGATCGGGCAGCTGAGCCGCGAAGGCAGGCACGGCGTCGGCGAGGAACTCCTGCATCCCGCGGGCGGCCGTGCGCCCCATGCCGACGTACACCTCGGGCGTCGCGTCAGAGAGGGTCGCCAACGCCGTCGCTAGGTACCGAGGCGTCGCCCGCAACCGAGCCCGCATCGCCTCCCCACGGGCCTCGAGCGGGGTCGAGGTCCGGGTCATCAGGGTGGAGAGAGCGTCGCCGAGCCGCTCCGCGTACCAGTAGGGGGCGCGTTCCCACACCCGCTGGTCATCGTGCCGACGAAGGTCCACCTCGGCCTCGCTGAGAGCGATCGTGTGATCGAGCGCCTCGAGCTGGGAGAGGCCTGCGGGGTCGATGGCACGCAGGGCTGCGATGGTGGCGACGAGGTGGTCGCGGTGTTCGGCCATACGGTCCGCATCGAACACGCCGAGCTCGTGGTCGTGGTCGTGCACCCCGAGGTCGCTCGCGGCCACCGGGTCGAGGGTGAAGGTGGCTTCCAGGTAATCGTCGATGACCTTCGCGAGCTCTGGCATGGATCAACCCTCCTCCTGCGGCTGACGCCTGCTTCGGGATCCGACCCGCGCCAACAGGCCAGCCTGTGCTGGGCGGCTTCCCCGCAACCGGTTCCTCCGCGCGGTCACGACGCCGTCTCGTTGCGAACGATCGCTCGTTCGCCGCGCTGAGAGGCTAGCGAGCCGGCTCGGACCCGACAATGCCCGGCTTCAGCGATGGTGCCGCCCCGATCCGGGTGACCGAGGTGCCGTCCGGTCGATGCCCGGCATCGGCAGCCCCGACCATGCGTGACGCCCTGCTCACTCAACGCACCACCACGGTGCCTCCACCTCACCACTCGACGGCCGTACGGATCGTCTGAAGCGACTCGACGGTTGGGGCGTCGGTTCGCTTCACACAACGGCACCGGCCCCGTGCAACTCACGGCCCGGCCGCGACGAGGGGGCTGCGGCCACCGTCGCAGATCGAGGTGGTCCGCAGGTCGGGGAACCATCTGTGGGCTGCCACGCTGATCTCAACGCCGTCCGCGACCGCGTCGCCGTGGCAGCGGCGGTCGGGCACTAGCCCGCTGATGCGGCGTAGCCGCCAGCAACTGGTCGGCGGACAGCGGCGGCAGGTCCTGGGTGGCACCGCTCACTGGATCGTCGCGATGAGGTCGTCCTCGTCGATGGCCTGGCCCTCCTCGACGGCGAGGGTGACCAGCCCGGCGGCCTCGGCCTCGACGGGGATCTCCATCTTCATCGACTCGAGGATGACGAGGGTGTCGCCCGCGGCGACCGCGTCGCCGTCGGCGACGACGATCTTCCACACGTTGGCCGCCATCTCGGCGCGCATCTCGGTCATGGCTCGCTCCTGGAAGGGGTGGGTCCGGCTCCGCCGGTAGGCGGCAGGCGCGGGGGTGCTGCGTGGCTGTCTGGGGGTCGGGGCACCATCGGACCGGGCGCGCTCAGGCGCGCAGGCGCGCGACGATGCCCGTGTCGTAGTTGCCGGTGCGGAAGCCCGGGTCGTCGAGCACCTCGGCGAGGAGGTCGAGGTTGCTGGTCAGCCCCTCGATGACGTAGGCGTCCACGGCCGCGCGGGCGCGCTCGATCGCCTGCGCCCGGTCCTCGCCGTGGGCGACGAGCTTCGCGATCAGCGGGTCGTAGAAGGGTGTGATCGCATCGCCGGCCCGGAACCCGCTGTCGATGCGGATACCCGGGCCGGTCGGCTCCTCGTAGGCCGCGATCGTCCCGGGCCGGGGCAGGAACCGCCTGCCGTCCTCGGCGTAGACGCGCAGCTCGATGGCGTGGCCGTGCGGGGTGATCGCGCCGGGGTCGAAGCCCGGCGGCTCGCCGGCGGCGATCCGCAGCTGCTCGGCGACCAGGTCCAGTCCGGTGACCGCCTCGGTGACCGGGTGCTCGACCTGTAGGCGGGCGTTGACCTCGAGGAACACGAAGTCGTCGCCGGAGACCAGGCACTCGAAGGTGCCCGCGTTGCGGTAGCCGAGGTGCTCCGCGCCGGCGCGGATGGCCTCGATCATGCGGGCGCGCAGCTGCGGGGACACGCCCGGGGACGGGGACTCCTCGATGACCTTCTGGTAACGGCGCTGGACCGAGCAGTCCCGCTCGCCGAGCACGGCCACGCGGCCGTCGGCGAGCCCCAGCACCTGCAGCTCGACGTGCCGGGCGTTCGGCAGGTACCGCTCGAGCAGGATGCTGCCGTCGCCGAAGAACCGGGCCGCCTGGTCGCTCGTGCTTCGGATCGCCGCGACCAGCGCGTCGCGATCGTCCACGATGCGCATCCCGATCCCGCCGCCGCCGGCGGCGGCCTTGACCATGACGGGGAAGCCGATGCGGTCGGCGATCGCGAGCGCCCCCTCGGGGTCCTCGACGGCACCACCGCCGTTGACGGGCACCCCGGCCTCGGCCATCACCTCACGCGCCGCCCGCTTGTCCCCGACCGCCTCGATGGTCTCAGGCCGAGGGCCGACCCAGACCGCGCCGGCCGCCTCGACGGCCCGGGCGAAGCCGGCGTTCTCCGACAGGAAGCCGTAGCCCGGGTGGACCGCGGCCGCCGAGGTCGCGGTGATCGCGCCGACGAGGGCGTCGACGTCGAGGTAGGACTCGGCCGCCGGGGCCGGGCCGATCGCCACCGCCTCGTCGGCGAGCTCGACGTGCCGGGCTCGAGCGTCCGCCTCGGAGTACACCGCGATCGTGCGCAGGCCCAGCTCGCGTGCGGTGCTGAGGACCCGGCAGGCGATCTCACCCCGGTTGGCGACGAGGAGGGAGTCGAACACGGCAGGCCTTCCGGACGGGAGGTGGCGGGACCTCAGAGGGGACGGTGACGGAACCTCACACCGGGTAGACGCCGTTGCGGCGGTCGTGCGGGCGGACCGGACGGCGGCTGTAGAGGTGGAAGCGGCGGATGAGCTCCTCGCGCAGCTCGTCACCGGGGACCACCGCCTCGACCGAGTTGTCGGAGGCGACCTGGAAGATGTCGATGTCCTCCTCGTACTCGGCCTGCTTGTCCATGACGAAGGCCCGCCGTTCGTCGAGGTCCTCCATCTCGTCGAGCCTGCGGGCGTAGATCGCGTTGATCGCCGCGGCCGGACCCATCAGTGCCGGGCGGGCGGTCGGCAGCGCGAGCTGCGCGTCGGGGTTGGTCGGCGCGCCGGACATCGCGAGGTAGCCACCGCCGTAGGCCTTGCGCACCATGACCGCGATGCGCGGCACCCGGGCCTCGCACACGGCGTAGAGCATCTTCGCGCCGTGCCGGATGATGCCCTGCTTCTCGACCGCGGAGCCGATCATGAACCCGGAGATGTCCTGCAGGAACAGCAGCGGGATGTTGTAGGCGTTGCACAGCCAGATGAACCGGGCAGCCTTGTCGGAGGAGTCGGGGAAGATCACCCCTCCACGGAACTTGGAGTTGTTCGCGACGATGCCGATCGGCCGGCCGCCGAGCCGCGCGAAACCGGTCACCAGCTCCTTGGCCCACAGCCCCTTCATCGGGAACCACGAGTCGGCGTCCACGAGCGCGTGGATCAGTTCGTGCATGTCGAAGGCGAGGTTCTCCCGGGCCGGGACGATCTCCTCGATCGGGGTCGGGTTCGCGGGCGCGGCGGGGGGGCGTAGCTGTTGCTCGCCCTCCCAGTGGTCCGGCACGAAGGTGAGGTAGTCGCGCAGGGCGGCGATGGCCGCGTCCTCGTCGGCGACGAGCACGTCACCGAGCCCGGACCTCGTGCAGTGCATCCGTGCGCCACCCATCTCCTCGAGGGTGACCTTCTCCCCGGTCGCCATCTCCGCCAGCCGCGGCGAGCCGAGGTAGGCGGTGGCCTCGCCCTCGACCATGACGATCAGGTCGCACAGCGCCGGGATGTAGGCCGAGCCTGCCGGCGACGGGCCGAACATCGCGCACAGCTGCGGGACGCGCCCGGAGACCTGGATCTGGTTGTAGAAGATGTTGCCCCAGGCGCTGCGGCCGACGTAGGACTCGAACTGCTCGGTGATGCGGGCGCCCGCGGAGTCGACGAGGTAGACGATGGGCGCGCCCAGCTCCACGGCCTGCTCCTGCAGGCGGGTGATCTTCTTGAAGGTCTTGTGGCCCCAGGTCCCCGCCTTGACGGTGTAGTCGTTGGCGATGACCCCGACGGTTCGGCCGTGGACCTGACCGAAGGCGGTCACCACGGCGTCGCCCGGCAGCCCCTCCTCGCTGCGGGTGAGCAGGCCGTCCTCGACCTCCCAGTCGCCGTCGAACAGCTTCTCGAGCCGCTGGCGGACGAGCATCTTGCCAGCGGCGAGCTGCTTGTTGCGGTGCTTCTCGGAGCCGCCGAGCCGCGCCGACGCGTTGGCCTGACGGGCACGCTCGTGCAAGGCGCCAGCGTCGTGGTCCTCGCTCACCCTGGTCTCCTCACCCGCCGGCCAGCGCACCGGCGTCCCGTACCACCCGATTCGTCGTGGTCCGCACACGCGGTGCGAGCCGGGCTCGGCCAGCCGACCGGCCCGAGCAAAAACTAACGTTCGTACGGGTCAACGCTAGCACCGGTCCGGCGCGGCGACCAAGAGCGAACCGGTGCACTCGAAGCTCACCCCGTCTCGCCGGCCGGCTTGGCGTCCGTGACGTCCCGCCGGTACATGAGGAAGCCGGAGCGGAAGGTGAGCACGACCTCGTCGCGCTGGTTGCGCACGTCGTAGCTGAGGCTGATGCGCCCCCGGTGCGGCTTGGAGGTCACGACGTGCTCGACCACCTCGGCGTGGACGTAGATCGTGTCACCCGGCAGGACGGGCCGGGGCAGCCGGACCTCGTCCAGGCCCAGCCAGGCGATGACCGAGTCACCGAAGAAGCCGCTCTGGATCACCAGACCCAGCGCCAGCGCGATGGTGAGCGGCCCGTGGGCGATGACCGACCCGAAGGGCGTCCGGGCGGAGACGTGGTGGTCGACGTGCAGTGGGAGCCAGTCGCCCGCGAGGTTCGCCCAGTTGACGATGTGGGTCTCGGTGACCGTCATCCCCCGGGTGCGCACGAAGGTGCCGAGGGGGAAGTCCTCCCAGGCCCGGTCGTAGGGCCGGAACTCGAGCGATGGTGCGACCTCGGCGCCGTCTGCCACCTGCGTGCCTCCCGTCCTCGAAGAACCTCGCACGTCGCGCGAACACTAACGTGCGTTCGCTCGCGCGGCGAACGCCACCTCGACGCGCGTCGCAGCGAGCCCAGCGCGGCGGTGCGGCCTGGCCCTCAGCTACGGTCGGTCGCCCGGCACAGCGGGCCGAAGAAGCCTGGCAGGAGCCGGTCGAGGTCCTCGAGGGAGAGCCGGCCGTCGGGCCGGTACCAGGTCGCGACCGAGGTGCACAGCGCCAACGCCGCGAAGGTCGCGAGCTGGACGTCCTCGAGGTCGAGCGAACCCTCGTCCTGGGCGGTCTGGAGCGCCTCCCGGAGGATCGACTCGTAGCGGTCGCGCAGGGCCACCACCTCGCTGCGGTGCTCGGAGGAGAGCCCCCGCAGCTCCGTGTTGCCGATGAAGGTCTGTTTCTGGCGGGTCGCGTGGAAGTGGATCGACGCCCGCAGGAACGCCCGCACCCGTTCGATGGGGTCCGGACCGGCCGCAGCCATCTCCTCCTCGGTGTGTTCGATGAGCTCCTCCATCACCTCGCGCATGATGTCGTAGAGCAGCTGCTCCTTGGAGGCCATGTGGTTGTAGAGGCTGCCCACCTGCAGCCCGACCTCATCGGCGATCTGGCGCAGCGAGGTGGCGTTGTAGCCCTGCCGGTGGAACAGGTCGACCGCCGCATCGACGATCCGCGCCCGGGTCGGCGCCTCAGCGGTTATCTGTGCCACGGTCCTGCCTTCGTCGATAGGCCCGGTACGCGCCCGGGACGGGATGACGCTCGGTCACCGACCCCCGGAGCGCGAGGCCGATCGGCCAACCGCCAGCGCAACCCGCGGACGGACGCGGGCGAGGTGAGCCTAGCGCGGCAAGCATGCGGCCGGCCTTGGCCGTCCGACGGGTCCGGGCACTGCACCTCAGGAGGCCCATGCGCGGCGGTACGGGGTCGGTGCCTCGAGCCGCTCGAGCATGCCGAGCTCGGCTGCGGCGCGGCGCGGGAAGTAGGGGTCACGCAGCGACTCGCGGGCGAGCAGGACCACGTCGGCCGAGCCTTCGGCGATGATGGCCTGCGCCTGCACGGGCTCGGTGATCATTCCCACCGCCGCGGTGGCGATCCCCGCCTCGCGGCGGATCTGCTCGGCGAAGGGGACCTGGTACCCGGGCCCGGTCGGGATCGCCACGCCCGGTGCCGCCCCGCCGGAGCTGCAGTCGATCAGGTCGACCCCGGCGTCGCGCAGCCACCTCGACAGCTCGACCGAGTCCTCCACGGTCCAGCCGCCCTCGATCCAGTCGGTCGTGGACAGCCGCACCGCGAGCGGGAGCTTCTCCGGCCAGACCTCACGGACCGCGTCGACGATCTCACGGGTGAAGCGGGTCCGTCCGAGCAGGTCGCCGCCGTAGGCGTCCTCGCGCCGGTTGGACACCGGGGAGTGGAAGCTGTGCATCAGGTAGCCGTGGGCGCCGTGCAGCTCGAGCAGCTCGAACCCGGCCGCGAGCGCCCGCTCGGCGGCGGCCCGGAACGCGCCGACCAGCGCGGCGATCTCGGCCACGGTCAGCTCGTGCGGGACGGGGAAGCCCTCCGCGAAGGGCAGCGGGCTCGGGGCGACGGTCGGCCAGCCGCCCTCGTCCGGTCCGATCGGGCCCTCCCCGTCGGCGGGTACGGCGGTGGAGGCCTTGCGGCCGGCGTGCCCGAGCTGGATCGCTGGCACCGCGCCGCCAGCCCGCACGAGCGCGGTGATGCGCGCGAACGCCTCCGTCTGGGTGTCGTTCCACAGGCCGAGGCAGCCCGGCGAGATCCGCCCCTCCGGCACCACCCCGGTGGCCTCGGCGATGACGAGCCCGTTGCCACCGACCGCGCGCGAGGCGAGGTGGACGAGGTGCCACTCGTTCGGGACCCCGTCCACGGCCGAGTACTGACACATCGGGGCGACCCCGAGGCGGTTGCGCAGGGTCACCGAGCGCAGGGTGAGCGGGTCGAACAGGTCGGGCACGTCGTCCTCCACAGCGGGGGCGGGTCGGAGCGGGTGCGTGGCGGCTCAGTCCTCCTCGAGCTCGAGCCGTAGCAGCGCGGTGCTCATGGCCTTGCCGGTCTGGTCGAAGCGGACCGTGCTGGTGGCGCCACCGCCCAAGGAGCGCTCGCAGACGACGTTGTAGCTGTGGATGTTGGGCATCGGGTAGACGGTCACCTCGCCCTGCACCCACTCGCCGAAGTGCGCGCGGATCCGCTCCGGCGTCAGCGCCCGCCCGATGCGCTCGTAGTCCGCGGGATCCTTGGCGATGACGCCGATGTTGGAGACGTCACCCTTGTCGCCCGACCGGGCGTACGCGATGTCGACGAGCTTCACGAGAGGTCCTCCTCGGTTGCCGGACGGGCGGGATCGGGCGTGTGCCACTGAGGTGCACGCTTGTCGAGGAAGGCGGCGACGCCTTCGTGGATGTCCGGGGTGTGCAGGAAGGTGCCGCGCATCGTGCGGGCGTGGTGGACCGCTTCGGCGTAGGGCAGGTCGGCGAGGCGCGCGAGCAGCTGCCGTCCGTAGGCCAGGGCACGGGGCGCGCTGGCAGCCAGCTCGGCCGCCACCTCGTGGGCCCGAGCGCGCAGCTCGTCGTCACCGACCACGCGGCTGACCAGGCCGATGGCGTGAGCCTCCTCGGCGCCGATCACCCGGCCGGTGAGCGCGAGGTCCTGGGCGGCCCGGTACCCGACCACCCGCTGCACCATCGGCAGCACCATGATCGGGAACAGCCCGATCTTGATCTCGCTGAGGCTGAAGTCCGCCGAGGGCGAGGCCAGCACGAGGTCGCCGAGCGCCACGAGGCCGACGGCACCGGCCCGCGCCGGGCCGTGCACCGCGATCACCAGCGGGGTGCCGAGGGTCGGCACGAGCGTGAACAGCTCCTCCCACACCGCACCCGACTCGTAGAAGTCGGTGGCGGAGGAGGCGAGCTCGGCCTGGAACTCCCTCAGGTTGGCCCCGGCGGAGAACACCTTGCCGTCGGCCTGCAGCAGGACGGCGCGGACGTCCGGGTCGGCATCAGCGGCACGCAGGGCATCGCACAGCTCGCGCACCGCGGCGTAGTCGAGCGCGTTGCGCCGCTCGGGCGCCGCGAGCGTGAGCGTGAGGACCCGGTCCTTCGAGCGTTCCTCGCGCAGCACCGCTCAGGCCTCCAGCAGCTGGACGTCGACCTGGACCGCGTCGCGCGGGATGAGCGTCGGCCACAGGCTGGTGACCGGCCGGGGCCGCCCGGGCGGCATGATCGCCGAGCCGACCCCGCCGAGGGTCCACAGGTGCAGGATCTCGCGGCGGACCACCTCGGCCTCGGCGCGGGTGTCGCAGTGGGCCGCTACGCGCAGACCGACCTCGTTGAGGTCACCGGAGGGCTCGGGCGCGGTCGGCCCGTGCAGGGTGTTGACGCCGAGGTACTCGAACACGATCTCGCGCGGGGAGACCCCGAGCATCCCCAGTCGGTCGCGCACGATCTCCTCGCCGTTACGCGCCTTGGCGTAGGCGTCGGGCCAGGAGAACATCGCGACCCCCTCGCCGATCCAGCCGTCCTCGAACCCGACGCAGACCTTGAGCTGGTCCGGACGGGCCCTGCCGGTCATCCCGGTGGCCTCGACCCGGTCCGGGCCGACCTGGGCGAAGGTCGGCGCGGTGAAGTCCGCGATGCCATCGGGCATGAGGTAGCTCGTCGGGTCGGCGATCTCGTAGACCAGTTGCTCCTTGAGGGTCAGCTCGGTGACGAGCCCGCCGGTGCCCTCCAGCTTGCTGAACAGCGCGGTCGCCTCCTCGTCGACGTCAGCGAAGGGGAAGCCGATGCGCGACAGGGGGCGGGCTTCCTGCCAGAGGTTGGACAGGGACCCGCTGGCGAGTGCCGCGCACTCCAGCAGGTGCCCGATCGTGACCGCCGCACCGACCTTCTCGACGTCGTCGTAGGTCCAGCCGAACTCGTGCATCAGGGGGCCCGCGTACAACGCGTTGTCCGACGCCCGGCCCGTGACCACGACGTCCGCGCCCTGCTCGAGGCCCGTGATGATGCCCTCGGCACCGATGTAGGCGTTGGCCGCGATGATCCGGTCCAGCACGCGGGAGAGGTCCACCTCGCCGGTGTCGAGGTTGGGGAAGGCGTGGCCCTCGGCGTGCAGGTCGAGCATGGCCTGGTGCACGTCATCGCCGGTGACCACCGCGACCTTCGTGCCGACCAGCCCGTGCGCGCGGGCGATCTCGACCACCCGCTCACCAGCTGCGGGCGGGTTCGCACCCCCGGCGTTGGTGATGAGCTTCGTGCCGTTGCGACGGGCGATCGGCAGGATCGCCTCCATCCAGGGGACGATGTCGGCGATGTAGCCGCGCGAGGGGTCCTTGGAGCGCTGCCGCTGGAGGATCGCCAGGGTCAGCTCAGCGAGGTGGTCGAAGCTGAGGTAGTCGAGCCCGCCCCGCTCGGCGAGCTCGACCGCCGGTTCCATCAGGTCGCCCCAGTAGGCGGAGCCGCTGCCGAGCCGTACGGTCTTCATGCCTCTCCCATCGAACCCCGACGCGCGCGGCGTCGGTCTCCGTCGTCCGTGATGCCGCCGAGCCCCCGGTGCCGGTCGGCCGCGCCCTCGCGCGACCGACCGTGCACGGGCACGACGGCGGCGGTCCCCGGGACTTGCCCGAGCCCCGCCGGCCACCTACCGTACACGAACAAACGCTCGCTTGCACCCGCGCGTCGGCACCGGCCGCCGCCGAGCGGATCACCTCGCCACGAACCCCAGGAGCCTGCCATGGCGGACCCGGCACCCAAGCCGCTCGACGGCATCAAGGTCCTCAGCTTCGAGATCCAGGTGGCGGGACCCTACTGCTCCATGATGCTCGCCGACCAGGGCGCGGACGTCATCAAGGTCGAGCGCCCCGGCAGCGGTGACACCGCGCGCGGCGGCGCCCCGATCGTGACCAACGATGCCGGGGAGCGGCAGAGCGGCTACTTCCTGCGCTTCAACCGGAACAAGCGCAGCCTCACCCTCGATCTGAAGGACGAGCGCGGCCAGGGGATCTTCCGCGAGCTCGCCCGCGACGCGGACGTGGTGATCGAGAACTTCCGGCCTGGCCTGCTCGACAGCCTCGGGCTCGGCTACGAGGACCTGCGCGCCGAGAACCCCGGGCTCGTGTACGCCACGATCTCCGGGTTCGGCACGATGGAGGGCTTCACCGGCCCCTACAGCGGCCGCCCCGCCTACGACATCGTCGCGCAGGCGATGGGGGGGCTCATGCACACCGCCGGCCAGGCCGACGGCCCGCCGACCTGGCTCGGGGTCGCGCTCGGCGACATCGTCTCCGGCATGAACGCCGCGCACGCGATCGTGCTCGCGCTGCTCCAGCGCACCCGTACCGGCCAGGGCCAGTACATCGACGTCTCCATGTACGACTCCATGGTGGCGCTAGCCGAGCGCTCGGTCAGCGCCTACTCCCTCGCCGGCGACGTCCTCCAGCGGGGCCGTGAGCTGTACATGGCCCCGTGGGGCCCCTTCGCCTGCTCGGACGGCTGGGTCGCGCTGATCGTGGCGACCGAGCGCGACTGGGGTCGGTTCTGCGACGCGATCGGCCGGCCGGACCTCGTCGGTGTCGAGGGCGTGACCACCTCAGGGCCGGAGCGGGCGCGCAACATGAGCGGCGAGCTCGGGCGCACGATCGAGGCCTGGTTCGCCGACCGCACCCGCCAGGAGGCGACCGAGCAGCTGCTCGCGGCGGGGCTCCCCGTCGGTGCGGTCCAGACGGCGGAGGACATCGTCGCCTGCGAGCACCTCGCCGCCCGCCAGCTGCTCATCGACGTGCCCGACCCCGTCCTCGGCCAGGTCCGGCTGGTGGGCCCCGCGGCGAAGCTGTCGGCGAGCACCACCCCCATCACCCGGCCCGCGCCCCGGCTCGGTGAGCACGCGGAGCGGATCCTGACCGAGCAGCTCGGCCGCTCCGCTGAGGAGGTCGCGACCCTGCGTGCCGACGGGGTGATCTGACCCGGCCGGCGCGATGCCGCCGCTTCGCCCCGTCGCCGCCGCCCACCACCCACCCGTCCCACCCCGAGCCGGAAGGCGCACCATGCACGACGTCGTTCTCGTCAGCTCCGCCCGCAGCCCCTTCGGTCGCTTCGGCGGCGCCCTGAGGGACCTCACGCTCCCGGAGCTCGGCGCCGTGGTGTACGCCGAGGCCATCGACCGGGCCGGTGTCCCGGCCGAGGACGTCGAGGAGGTCGCCACCGGCGTGAACCTGCCGGGTGCGGATCGTTCCATCGCCCGGCAGGTGCTCATCGAGGCCGGGATCCCACCACACCGGGTCGCCTACACGGTCGACCGGGCGTGCTGCTCGTCCATGGCCGCCATCAACCTCGCGGCCCGCTCGATCCGGGTCGGGGACGTGCGCCTCGCCCTCGCCGGCGGCACGGAGAACATGAGCAAGGTGCCCTACTTCCTGACCGAGCAGCGCTGGGGCGCCCGGCTCGGGGACGTCACGCTGAAGGACCAGCTCGTCATCGCCTGCCCGATGACGGGCAAGCCCCGCGCGGTCCAGGCCGGCGAGGAGGCGGTCGAGTACGGCATCACCCGTGAGGAGCAGGACGCCTGGGCCGTGCGCTCCCACGCCAACTGGAGCGCCGCCCACGACGCCGGCTTCTTCGCCACCGAGATCCACCCCATCGAGGTGCCCCAGCGCAAGGGCGACCCGCTCGTGGTGGACACCGACGAGTCCCCGCGCCCCGGGACGACGATGGACAAGCTCGCCCGCCTCCCGCTCATCTACGGCAGCCCGACCGTCACCGCCGGCAACGCCCCGGGGCTGAGCACCGGTGCCTCGGCTGCCGTGCTCATGGCCGCCGAGGAGGCGGCCGCCCGTGGCATCGAGCCGCTCGCCACGGTCGTCAGCGGCGCGATGGCGTCCGGCCACCCCGACCGCATCGCCTCGATCCCGGCGGAGTCGGCCCGGCTCGCGCTCGAGAAGGCGGGCCTGACCATCGACGACATGGAGGTCATCGAGATCAACGAGGCCTTCGCGGCGGTCCCGCTGGTCGCCACCTTGAAGATGGCGGACGGGGACCGGGACCGGGCCGAGGAGATCCGCGCGCGCACCAACGTCAACGGTGGCGCGATCGCGCTCGGCCACCCCACCGGCGCGACGGGCGCCCGGCTGGTGCTGACCCTCGTCAACGAGTTGCGCCGACGGTACGAGGCCTCCGACCGCTCGCGGCCCCTGTACGGTCTGGCCACGCTGTGCGGGGGGATCGGCGAGGCGGAGGCCACGATCGTCCGCGTCGGGGACTGAGGGCCGCCGAGCGGCCCACGACCGCCTGCGATCGACGAGCACCGGGAGCGATCCGTGGAGCACACCACCGACTCGGGCATCCCGCTCGAGGTCACCTACGGCCCCGACCACGTCGCTGACGCCAGCCCGCAACTGCCGGGCCACGCGCCCTTCACCCGGGGCATCACCCCCGATGGCTACCGCACCGCGCCGTGGATCATGGGGCAGTACGGCGGCTTCGGGACGGCCAGGGAGACCAACGAGCGGTTCAAGCAGCTGCTCGCCGCGGGCCAGACCGGCTTCAGCGTGGCGCTGGACCTCCCGACCCAGATGGGCCTGGACTCCGACCACGCTCTCTCCGCCGGCGAGGTCGGCAAGGTCGGGGTCGCGATCGACAGCCTCGCCGACATGGAGGTGCTCATCGACGGGCTGGACCTGGCCTCGGTGCGTCAGATCCGCACGACCGCCAACGCGATCGGGCACGTCTGGCTCGCCCTGGTGGTGTGCGCCTGCCGCCGGGCCGGGGTGGACCCGGCCGACATCAGGATCCTCATCCAGAACGACGTGCTCAAGGAGTACGTGGCGCGCGGGACCTACATCCACCCGCCCGAGGCCGGCCTGTCCATCGTGGCTGACGTCGTGGCGTACGCCGCCGAGCACCTTCCGGACTGGACCCCCGTGACGCTGAGCGGCTACCACATCCGCGAGGCCGGTGCCGACGCGGTCGACGAGGTGGCCTTCTCCGTGGCCAACGGGATCGCCTACTGCGACGCCGCCATCTCCCGCGGCCTCGCCATCGACGACTTCGCGCCCTCGCTGTTCACCTTCCTGTCGGCCAACCTCGACCTGCTCGAGGAGGTGGCGAAGTTCCGGGCCGCCCGGCGCGTCTGGCACGACGTCATGACCGAGCGCTACGACGCGCAGGATCCGGCCAGCAAGGCCTACCGCATCTTCGCCTTCACCGCCGGGTCCCGGCTCACCTCGCAGCAGCCGCTCAACAACCTCACCCGCACCGCCCTGGAAGCCCTGTCCGCGGTGCTCGGCGGGGTCCAGACCCTGCACGTCTCGGCCTACGACGAGGCGCTCGGCGTCCCGAGCACGAGCGCGGCGCTGACCGCCCTGCGCAGCCAGCAGATCCTGCTCGAGGAGACCAGCCTCACCTCGGTCGCGGACCCGCTCGGTGGGAGCTACCTCATCGAACACCTCACCGACGAGTTGACCCGGCGCATCCACGCGCGCCTGACGCAGATCGCCGAGCGGGGCGGGGCGGTCGCCTGCATCAACGATGGCTGGTTCCAGCAGGAGATCTCCGACCGCGCCTACCAGCGCCAGCGCGAGATGGAGTCCGGCCGCCGCCGGGTCGTCGGGGTCAACCACCAGATGGAGGACAGCGACGAGGAGCTGCGCGTCTTCCAGCCCGACCCCGCCGGTGAGCGCGAGCAGGTCGAACGGCTCCAGCAGCTGCGGGCCACCCGTGACCAGGCCCTGGTCGACACCGCCCTGCGACGGCTCGAGCGGGACGCTCGCCAGGCGCGCAACATCGTGCCCGCCACCATCGAGGCGGTTGACGCCTACGCGACCGTCGGGGAGATCACCGACACCCTCACCCGCGTGTACGGCCGGTACCTCCCACAGGTCGCCTGGTAGCGGTCTGCTCGGGGCGGGGCACAGCGCGGGAAGCTCAGCTGAGCCGTCGCTCCAGCGCCGTGACGAGCCGGGCGGCACGGTCCTCGACGAGGTGGAGGTACAGCCCTGGCTCGGCGACCTCGAGCTCGGTGAGCTGCCAGGTGCCTACCGCGTCGGGCACGAGGTCGACCCGCGCGTAGAGCAGGTCGTACCCGGTCGCCGACACGACCCAGCGCGCCAGCGCTGCCGCGTCGTCGGGTACCTCCTCGAGCGGCTCGTAGGCACCGCCGTGCTCGATCTGGACGAGCAGCCCCCCCGGCGCCGGTCGCTTGCGGACCGCGTGGCTGACCTCGCCATCGATCAGGACGACGCTGAGCTCGCCCGCGGTGGCGATGGCGTCGAGGTAGGGCTGCACGAGCGCGTCCCCGGCCTCGAGCAGGCGGTCCAGGGCCGGCTGACCCGTGTCCGGGTCGACCCGCTGCACCTCGTGGCCGCCGGCACCCACGGCGGGCTTGAGGACGAGGTCGCACCACCCACGGGCCCCGGCCAACGCCGTGAGGTCGACCCGGTCGCCGCGGGCGAGCCAGGCGGTGGGCACCACGGGTGCGCCGCGCTCCTCCAGCTCGAGCAGGTAGCTCTTGTGGGTGTTCCAGCGCAGCACCTCGGGGGGGTTGAACAACGCCGTCACCCCGGCGACCTGCGCCGCCCAGGCCAGGAACTGCTCGCGACGGTGGTGGTAGTCCCACACCGTCCGGATCACCACCGCATCCTGGTCCGCCCAGCGGACCGCGGGATCGTCCCAGACGAGCAGCGCCGGCTCGTGACCGGCGGCGGCGAGCGCGTCGAGCAGCGGCCCGTCGTCCTGGTCGGTGGGCTCCTGATCAGCGGCGGTGGCGAGCGCGAGACGCATCGTGGTCGCTCCTGCGCGAGGTCGGGGGCACCCTCAGGCGCCGAGGCGGCCGTTCCGGATCACCGTGAGGCACCGGCGGCGGCCACGTGCGGTCAGGGAGCGCTCGCGCCGTCGACCGGGTCGACGAGGTCATCCACGGTGGTGACGGACACGACACCCGAACCGTCCTCCGCGGCCCACAGGACCGTGCGGATGAGCGCTTCCTGACCCCCGCCGGTGTGGGCGGCACCCCGGAACTCGACCGACTCCCCGCGACGGGCGGCATCCATCGCGGCCTCGAAGCGACCGAGGTCGCGGTCGAGCAGCATCCGGCGTAGATCGATCCCCTGCTCGAGCCCGGGCCACACCTCAGCGATCGAGCCGCCACCCACCTCCAGCGCCCAGCGCGAGCGCAGATCGTCGTCGAGCATGGCGACCAGCGCGTCACCCCGTTCGGCGAGCAGCCCCTCGAGGTGGCGGAAGGCGACCGCTGACAGCAGGGGTTGGAGCCGTTCGGTGTCCTGCGGGTCCATCTCACCTCCTCGGTCCGGGCGGCCTGGTGCTGCCGTCGCGGGCGTTCGTCACGACCCCCCAACGGTAGCCCGCCCGGGCGACATCACGGCACGTCCGCACGACGGTCCCTGCGGAAGGGCAGCCGCGCGCGGACCTCCTGCACGACAGCAGCGTCGAGGTCGGCGACCAGCACGGTCTCCTGGCCCGCTGCAGCCGCCAGCACCTCCCCCAGCGGATCGACGATACGGCTGTCACCGGCGTAGGCGAGCCCGCCCCCGTCGCCGACCCGGTTGACACCGACCACGTAGGTCTGGTTCTCGATCGCCCGGGCGTCCAGCAGCGTCCGCCAGTGGTGCCGCCGGGCGGCCGGCCAGTTGGCGACCACCACCTCCACGTCCACCGGCGGGGTGCGACCCCAGTACAGCGGCGCGAAGCGCAGGTCGTAGCACACCGACAGGCCGATCCTGAGCCCACCGAGCTCGACCGACACCGCCTCGTGCCCCGCCCGGAACCGTTCGTGTTCCCCGGCGTAGGAGAAGGGGTGCAGCTTGTCGTAGCGGGCCCTCAGCCCATCCGGGTCGACGACCAGCAGGCTGTTGGTCGGCAGCTGCGGCCCGTCCGTCAGCGCGACCGAGCCCAGGAGCACGACGTCGTGGCGTGCGGCCTGCGCCTGCAGCCACCGCACGGTCGGGCCGTCCTCGCCCTCCGCGGTGCGGTGGGTCGCCATGGAGAACCCGGTCGCGAACATCTCGGTGAGCACCACCACCTCGGCGCCGGCGGCCGCCGCCTGGGCGACGAGCCCGGCGAGGTGGTCGCAGGTGGCCTCACGGTCCTCCCACACGATGTCGTGCTGGACGGCAGCGATCCTCATGCGCTCGGCTCCTCGACGCCTGGCGATGCCACCGCGACGCTCCCGGCGGCGCGCGCCGCGCGGGCGCGTCGGGCGCGGGAACGTGCCACCGGATCGGGGGCCAGCCCCCGCAACCCGTTCCACAGCAGGTTCACGACGTGTGCGGCGACCTGGTCGCGCGGCAGGTCACGGTGCTCGAGCCACCACTCGCCGACGTGGGCGACGGCACCGACGAGCATCAACGCGTACATCGGTGCGCTCTCGGCCTCGAACCCCTGCTCACCGAACCCCTCGACGAGCTGGCTCTCCGCACGGGCCGCGACGTCGGAGATGACCGAGGCGAAGGAGCCGCTGGTCATACCGATCGGAGCGTCCCTGATCAGGACCCGGAACCCCTCCTCGTGCTCCTCGATGTAGGCCAGGAAGGCGTCGGCGGCACCCTCGGCCACCGCCCGCGGATCCTGCGCCTCGAAGGCGGCAGCGATCGAGGCGGTCAACCGCCGCACCTCGCGGTCGACGACGACGGCGTACACCCCCTGCTTGCCACCGAAGTGCTGGTAGACGACCGGCTTGCTCACCCCGGCGCGGTCCGCGATCTCCTCGATCGAGGTGGCCTCGAAGCCACGCTCGGCGAACACCGAGCGGGCGACGCCGACCAGCTGCTCACGCCGCTGCTGAGCGGTCATGCGCACGCGCTTGGACATCGCACCGCTCCTGTGCACCCCTGGCCCGTCGCGCGACCGTACCGCCGGCGCCGGCGGTACGGTGCCGGCCGTGACCCCCTCCCCCGCACCCGAGCCTGCGCACGACCCGGCGGTCATCCGACGGGCCCGCAGCGTCCTCGATGCTGCCCTCGACGAGGTGGCGGGCTGGCTGCTGGACCGCAGCGGCGAGGTCGTGGTGCAGGCCAAGGAGGATGGCACGCCCGTCTCCGAGGCCGACCGCGCGGTCGATGACCGGCTCCGGGCACGCGTGGGCGCCGCCTTCCCCGACCACGGCGTGCTCTCCGAGGAGCGGGACACCGTCTCGCCGGCGACGCGCTGGACCTGGGTCATCGATCCCGTCGACGGCACCTCCAACTACGTCAACCGTCTGCCGTACTGGTGCATCTCGGTCGCGCTGCTGCGCGACGGTGACCCGGTGCTGGGGGTGGTGGACGTGCCCGTCCTCGGCCGTCGCTACCTCGCCGTCAAGGGCGGTGGCGCCGAGGTGGTGAGCCGCTCGACCTCGCTGGACGGTGAGCAGCAGCGGCCCCGCAGCCGGCCGTTGCAGGTGCGCGCACCGGTCGACTGGCGCGATCCGCGCAACCGGCACGTGCCGCTGCTGCTGACCACCGGGACCGCCCGCCGCGCGGTGAAGGCGGGCGTGACGCTGAACCTGCGGGTGCTGGGCTCCACGGCGCTGGACCTCGCCCTGGTCGCCGAGGGTGTCGCGGCCGCGTCGATCGCCGTGATCCCGAAGGTGTGGGACATCGCGGCCGGGGTGCTGCTCGTCGAGGAAGCCGGCGGGGTGGCGCTGGCCGTCGATGACGAGCCGCTCCTGCCCCTGCCCCGTGACCAGGAGCAGGAGGGCCGCTCGGCCATGACGGTCGCGGGCCCCGATGCGGCCTACGTGCGCGAGCTGACCGGCGCCCTGCTGGGGTGAGCGCCG